>SVLW01000001.1 GCA_015067705.1 Oscillospiraceae bacterium | reverse complement strand
GCGCCGGCCGTCAGCGTAGAATCGGACAGCGTCGATCCGGTATCTCCGGCATTCAACTGATAACTCAGTTCGCCCGGGGCGTCAAATATTGTATCCAGATCCACCTCATCTCCGATGACCAGACCGTACAGGTCGCCCAGGATGACCTGTTCCGCTTTCCCGATTGTAAAATTGGTGCTCACCGTATCGCCGAGATAGTTTGCAGATTCCGCAACAGTCGCCGTCACGGTATAGGAGCCCGCCTCTGTAGGGACTTCGGCACTGGAATAGGTAGCATTGGTATATAAATAGGTTACCGCAGCATTGCCGGGATTGCCGTCGACAGACGGCACGCTTGCCTCTGCACCATAAGTCCAGTTTGCAATCTGTATGGTCGGCGCGATGTTGGCTTTCTTAATGGTGAAATCGTCGGTCACCACGGTACCTTCATAATTGTCGGTCCCGGCAATCTCGGCGCGCACGGTATAGGCGCCTGCGTTGAAGGGAACCACGTCAGAATATTCGTCACTGCCCTGCGCGGCATAGGTATAGACAACACCGCCGTTGCCAGTGTTACCGGAAATAACCGGGGTCTTTGCGGCTTCACCGTATGTCCAGTCCTCCATGTACACCTTCGGTGCGATCGTGGCTTTTCGGATGGTGAAATCCGCCGTTGCGGACGCGCCCAAATAATTGGCCGTTTCGGCGATCGTCGCCTTTACCGTGTATGCACCTGCGTTAGTGGGAACAGCATCGATGTATTCCTCGCTGTCCCGTACGGCATAAGTATAGGTAACGGCACCATTCCCGGCGTTTCCGGTAACGACGGGCGTCTGAGCGCCGCCTCCGTAAGTCCAGTCAGTAATCGTCACGACAGGTGTAATCTCAGCCTTTGCAATCGTAAACGTGTCGGAACCCTTATAGATGTATGTATCGGTTTCATACGTTACGGTAACCGTATAGGAGCCGGGATAGATGGGCTTTTCAATAGACTTCCCCTCGGCATCCTGGTAGGTGATCACGGGTTCGATGGTCTCTTCCGGCTTGTCAAACGTCGGGGATGCCAACTCCCGACCGAAAACCCCATCAGGCTGCACCACGTTCAGCACGGCAGTGGGCTTGTCGGTGATGGTGACGGTGATAGCACCAGGTTCCGAATAAGATTCATATTCCTCACGACTCGAACCACCCATATCTTTAGCAGAGACCATCACACTGATTTTCACATCAACGAGAGTATCGCCGGAGATCAGTATACCTTCCTCTGTAATACTGCATCCGTTTTGTTTACCAAAGAACGTAAAGGATACATCACCTTGTGCTCCTGAAACAAGTTCATTTAGATCCAGTTCAGCTCCTCCCTTTGTCAAGGAAGCCGTATTTTTGATGGAGATCGGCTGTTGTGCAGGAATGATCTTCCACTTTCTTTGTACTGTGTTATTTGGATACGTCACCTGATAATCGTTTTCATTATAGATTAGGGTCGCTTTTGCAACGTAATCACCTACATAAGTATATTGATTGTCTTCATACTTGGCGGACATGCCTACCGGCAAGTTTGTCAAATATATGGTATGCGGGTTTCCGTCAAAGGTAAAGTTAGTAGTACTCCAAATTAAATCTCCAGCATAATAGGAAACTGCACTGACCGTATCAACGGTTAGTGTCGTAGACTTACCGCCAAAACATATAGATACCTCCGTGTCTCCCGCACGGAAGGAATCTCTTCCTTCTTCATAAGTAATTTCATACTGTCCTTCTTCGAGTATTTCTTCTGAATTATCAGAATAAATCGCATTTACTGTGATAGTACTTTCTTCAAAAGTTTGATAAGCTTCATAGGAATAGTTGTTCCAATTTGAATTCTTCGTCACCTCAATCCCAACTAATTCCTTGCTTTCCCCCTCCGCATATGTTGCCGTGCTCATCAGTGACAGCAGCATGGCCAGCGCTAATACGAATGATAAAATTCTCTTGCGTTTCATGGTTTTTCCTCCTGTGTTTCTCATGGGTTCCGCTTTCCGGGGTTTCTGGGATGCTGCCGGGCAAAACGGAAAATCCCGACAGATCCGAAAAGTTGGTTCACACCATCATCCTGTCATATTCACACCTCCCAATCTGACAAAAATCGCCAAAAACTGACAATTTATTATATGATTGGCGTTTAATCGTTGTCAATAAGGCATATTGACATGTTGGATAATTTCTTGTGTTTTTTTCAAGCTACAGTATTAGAAATTTCATGATAAGATCGCATCATGCGGAAAATATACAATAAAAAGACCCGAACCATACGGTTCGGGTCTTTTTATTCCTGTACCAGCTCGCAGTACCGGTCGTCCCAGAGTTGGACTTCGATATAGTGACAGCGGGTGTGGAGATCCGCGAGGAAGTCCTCCATGGTGTCATAGCGCGCCAGATCGCGGAGCAGCTCTGCCTTTGTCACGATGTGTTCCGATTCCACGGCACAGCTGTCGCCGTAGGTGAAGCTGACGGCGTGCTCCGGTACGGCGGAGAGGGGGAGGCGCAGGATGCGCCCGTCGCCGAACCAGTGATGGAGATAGTCACTGCCCGCCACCACGAAGGAGAGCGGATGCTCCTCCACGGGGGTTCCGCCTTTTCTCCGGAATGCCTCATAGAGCCGTCGATCCTCTGCCATGCGGCGGGGATAGTAATTGTGGAAATCCGCAAAGCGGTAAAATGCCGTGGTGTCCGGATGGGCACGGGCCAGTTCCTGCGCCAGGCGGTATGCCTCCTCCTCCGGCAGACGGCAGATGTTCCGAAGGGGCGTGCAGTCCGGATGGCAGTAGTGTATTAAGAAAACCTGATCCTCGGAAATCATAACGGTTTCTCCTGAAAAAACTGGCCGGTAAGCGAATTGCTTACCGGCCGGCGTGTTTCGGCGGAAACTCCGCCGCTTATTTTGACTAGCTTACCAACGAGTGGTCTCGCCTTCGCCCCGAACGACGGGACGGCCGGGGATGATGCCGGCACGGGCGTCTGCCAGTTCCTTGGAGAAGTCCAGATGACGATATTCGTCGGCTTCCGGAGCATTCGGGAACCACTCTGCGAAGTCTTCCCACATGCAAAGCTCCCATGCGGAGTCGATCTGAGCGGCAGTGTACTTGCCCTCATGCAGACGCTGGAAACCAAAGATGTCGCGGACATGGGTCTTTTCTGCATCGATGACGCACTCTTCGGCCAGATGTGCCGGAACGAAGATGATGCCGGCCTCGGTGCCGAGAACCACGTCACCAGGCATACAGACGGCTTCGCCGATCTTGACCGGGACATTGATGCCGACCAGCATTGCCTCGCGGAAGGGAGTGGGGTCATAGCCCTTATAGTAGAACTGAGAGCCCTCGATACCAACGATCTGATCCAGGTCACGGACGCCGCCGGAGGTCAGGCCGCCGACACCGGTCTTGGTGTAGATCAGGGTGGTCAGGTTGCCGCCCCATGCACAGCCGTTGCGGACCTTGCCGAACATATCGATGACGATGAAGTCATCCTTCTGCAGATCCTCAAGGGGCCACTGGTTGAAGTTGCCCTTACGGCCTTCTTCTTCATGACCATACTGCATCAGGTAGTTGGCGACGTCGGGACGGGTGGGGAGATAATGAGCGGTGACAGCGCGGCCAACGATGGTGGGAACGCTGGGATTGGAGCGCTTCAGGCTGGTCTCGTGCTGGTAGTTATAGCCCAGACGAACCAGGGGAGCCCACATCTCTTCGATGGTGGTCTTCTTAATACGCTGCAGAATCTCATCCGGTACCTTCGGACGGCCATCGTCAAAACGTTCGCCCTTCCACAGGGGAGTCAGCTGGATAATGTCTTCCTTGCAATTTAATTTCATAATATCCTCCCATTTATCCGCAGAGGGAATCCCTCTGCATTTGCTTAGTATCGTTACTGCTATTCTATATGCGCCGTGCCGAAATGTCAACTAGGAAAATCCCGGAGGCATCCGACTTTCTTGTTAATACTGCACAAGAAAACTGGCGAAATACTGGAAAAACGACCAAAATTCTGAGCGGGCATTTTGAAAAGATGGAAAGATGCGGAAGAAATCAATACCGTTTTTTTCGGCGGCTATTGACAAAGGATGAGAAAATCTGTAATCTATATCATGTAGTAAACCGTGTGGGACGGGTATCGGCGTATGCCGACCGGGGTCCCGCTGCATAAGAAAAAAGAAAAAAGAGGTGCAAACAATGGCTACTGCAAAGTTTGAAGAACTCCTTGCAAACGTCAGAACGGCGTCCAATCCGTCCGAACTGAAGATCACCGACATTAAGATCTGTGACATCGGCCGTCCCTATGGCACTGCTGTCATTAAGATTCTGACCAACCAGGGCCTTGAGGGCTACGGTCAGGTTCGCGAAGGCTGCAGCCGTATTTACGCTGTTATGCTGAAGCGTCTGCTGCTGGGCGAGAATCCCTGTAATGTGGACAAGCTGTTCCGCAGAATCAAGCAGTTCGGCTGGCACTCCCATCAGGGCGGCGGCGTCAGCGGTATCGAAGTGGCTCTGTGGGACCTGGCCGGTAAGGCCTATGGCGTGCCTGTCTGGCAGATGCTGGGCGGCAAGTTCCGCGATGAGATCCGCGTTTACTGCGACACCGACATTCACGGCAAGCATGACGGCACCACCATGGGTAAGGTGCTGAAGGAGCGTATTGAGACCCGCGGCTACAACATCGTCAAGATGGACCTTTCCGCTGACGAGCTGTGCTTCGAGGTTCCGGGCGCAACCACCATGCCCACCGACGTTCTGAAGAAGATGGAAGAAGATGCCGAGAAGCGTGCACTCCAGTGGAGAGGCATTGAAAAGCTCGACGAGCTCTCCAAGGAAGAGCGCGCAGAGATCATCAAGATCCGCAACGACATCGTCTATCGTGAGTGCTTCCCGGGCAACCAGCGTGGTATCCACCTGACCGAGAAGGGCCTTGACATCATGGAAGAGTATGTCAAGCAGGTTCGTGACGTTGTTGGTATGCAGGTTCCGATCGCTACTGACCACTTCGGCCCGATCAGCATTGGCTCTTGTATCCAGCTGGCAAAGCGCCTTGAAAAGTACAACCTGGCATGGCTCGAGGATATGGTGCCGTGGATGCAGGCCGACGATATGGCCGAGATCCAGCGCAACACCACCGCACAGCTCTGCACCGGTGAAGATATTTACCTGAAGGAAAACTATAAGGACCTCTTCGAGAAGCGTGCAATCCGCCTTGTCCATCCGGACGTCATCTCCGTCGGCGGTATCTACGAGTGCAAGAAGGTCGGCGACATGGCTCAGGACTACGGCATCAACATGGTCATTCATATGAATGAGACCCCCATTGCCGGTATGGCCGCCGCCAACGTTGCTGCCTGCACCGAGAACTTCTTCGCTCAGGAATTCCATCACAACGATTATCCGGATTGGTCCGACATGGTCGTGACCCGCGAGAACCCCATCGTCAACAACGGCGTGATCAAGGTTCCGAACGAGCCGGGTATCGGTATCCTCGCTCTGAACGACGAGTGGCTTGAGGCTCATCTGGCTCCGTCTGCTCACGGCAAGGTCTGGCAGGACACCGACGAGTGGGACTTCTGGCAGAGCCGCGACCGCATCTGGCTGTAAGTCACGAAGATCGGTATATTTCTTCATTCAGTCCGTTTCTAAAAAACCTGCGGGTCGCCTCTGGCCCGCAGGTTTTCCTGTATAGTTTATGATGAGAATAGGGGAGAGACACATGAAACCTATTACCAAAGAAAAGATCGGATGGGGCTTTGTGGCCACGGGCCGCATTGCCAAGGATTTTGCAGAATGCCTGCAGCTGATGGATGACTGCTATATTGCGGCGGTTGGCTCCCGCACCATGGAGAGCGCAAAGCGCTTTACCGATGTCTACGGCGGCACGCCCTATGGCAGCTATGAAGAAATGATGCAGGATCCCAATGTGGATATCGTTTATATCGCCACCCCCCATATGATGCACGAGGAAAACGTGAAGATGGCCGCCAAGTACGGCAAGCACATCCTCTGCGAAAAGCCCTTTGCCGTGAACCGTGCCTCCGCCCAGCGGATGTTCGACGCAGCCAATGAGGCCGGCGTGTTCATCATGGAGGGTCTCTGGTCCCGTTTCTTCCCGGCATGGCAGTATGCGAAAAAGGTCGTGCAGTCCGGTGAGCTGGGCCGTCTGATCTCCATCGATGCCGCTACCTGCTGGGGCGCACCCCGCGACGAAACCGGCTTCCCGCCGGATGACCGCCGCATCGATCCCAATCTGGCCGGCGGTGCTCTGCTGGACGCCGGTATCTATGTGCTGGCCGCCACTTCCGTGGCCATCGGCGGCATGACCCATCGCCCCAAGGAGATCTTCAGCACCATGCGCTTTGAAGAAAGCGGCGTCGACTCTGACACCGATATGCTCCTGGAGCTTGACGACGGCGTCACCGCCCACCTGGTCTGCAGCCTCCACCGCCGCAACCATGAGTGCACCATCTATTGTGAAAACGGCAAGATCTATCTGCCCATGCACCGCAATCCCCGTCAGGTCACCGTGACCAAGCGGATCCCCAGCGGCGCCCGCGGTGCCGCCGGTCATCTGCGCGATACCACGGAAACCCGCACGCTGGAGTTCCCGTATCTCCGTACCGGCTTCCAGTTCCAGGCCGCCGCTGTGCATGAGTGCCTGAGAAACGGCTGGCAGGAGTGCCCGCAGGTTCCCCAGGATGAGACTCTCACCCTCATCGGCATCTGCGACGAGATCCGCGCCAAGCATGGCTTCAAGTATCCCTTTGAGGGCTGATCAGATTGCTTTTATGAGAGGGGGCGGGCCCAACGGTCCGCGCCCTCTTTATCACTATTGATGGTGTAAAATGCGGATATCTTCCGTGGTATTTTACGATTTGACAAATTGCATTTGCGGATGTATGGGTATATAATATGTCTCGATAGGATTTCGCTCGGAGGCCGGAATTTCCGGTCGAAGGAAAGGTATGGAGGTACCGATATGGAGATCAAAAAAGACAAAATCGGTTGGGGTATTCTGGGCCCCGGTAAGATTGCACATCAGTTCTGCGATTGTCTGCAGGAACTGCCGGATGCATATGTAGCAGCGGTCGGTTCCCGTTCTCTGGAGCGCAGCCAGGCATTTGCCGATATGTACGGCGGCAAGGCATACGGCAGCTATGAGGAAATGGTGAACGATCCCGACGTGGATATCGTTTATGTCGCCACGCCCCATCCCATGCACGAGGCACACGTCACGCTGGCCGCCAACGCCGGTAAGGCCATCCTCTGCGAAAAGCCCTTTGCCGTAAACCGCAGCCAGGCAGAGCGGATGTTTGAAGTGGCAAAGAAGAACGACGTCTTCCTGATGGAGGGCCTCTGGTCCCGTTTCTTCCCGGCATGGCAGTACGTGCGCGAGGAACTGGATTCCGGCCGTTTCGGCCGCGTGGACGCCGTTTACTGCTGCACCGGTTGGGGCGGCCCCCGCAACAATGATCATGTGGATCCCGATGATCGTATTCACAGCCCGAAGCTGGCCGGCGGCGCCCTGCTGGATGCCGGTATCTATTCCCTGGCAGCCATGTCCCGTATCCGCGGCAAGTTCGACAAGCCCGTTGAGATGTTCTCCACCATGGACTTTGAAGTGACCGGTGTGGACGGCGACAACGACATGATCCTGAAGTTTGAGGACGGTATGGTGGCTCATCTGTCCAGCAGTCTCCATCGCCGCGACATGGAGTGCAAGATCATCTGCGAAAAGGGTCACATCAGCATCCCGGTGAACCGTAACCCGGACAAGATCGTGATCAAGGAACGCGCCGAGTGGCCGCGCCTGACCCCCGAGCAGGAGGCAAAGGCCAAGGAGCGTGCCGAGAAGTATCCGGCACATACCCAGCGTGATTATTACCATTCCATGGATGTTCTGCCCATCAGCCAGCGCCGTATGAACGGTCAGGACACCGTGACCATGGAGTTCCCGTACCGCAAGTCTGGCTTCCAGTTCGAGGCCGAAGTGGTGCAGGAGTGCTATCGCGCCGGTCTCAAGACCTGCCCGCAGGTCACGCCGGAGGAGACTCTGCTCCTGATCTCCATCGCCGACGAAATGCGCAAGCGCGCAAACTTCGTTTATCCCTTCGAGACCATTGACGACCTCAAGGGTCTTTGCGACTGAGTATCTATGCGACCCGCAGAATGTTCTGCGGGTCGTTCTTTTTTTCAATGCGGGATATTGAATTTATTACCTTATTCCAAAAAGATCATGTACAAGTTTGGGTTTTGTGATATAATATACAAAACCGTACTGTTCGGTCAACCTGTTAACGGGAAGGAGTATATACCATGAAGGTTACTGAAGTAAAAACTTATCTGGTAAACGCGAAAAGACAGAACTGGATCTTTGTTAAGGTTATGACGGATGAAGGCATCTATGGCTGGGGCGAAGCCAGCGTAGAGGGCCAGGAACTGGCTGCTGAGGCTGCGATCCATGTGCTGGCAGAGCGCAGCGTCATCGGCGAGGATCCCAGAAATGTAGACTACATCTGGCAGAAGATGTATCGCCACGGCTTCTGGAAGAGCGGCTTCATTTATAACACCGCGATTTCCGGTATCGACCAGGCTCTGTGGGACATCAAGGGCAAGGCTCTTGGCGTGCCGGTTTATGAGCTCCTGGGCGGCAAGGTCCGTGATAAGATCCGTACTTACACCCACGGCGGCCCGCAGAATGCTGCACAGTGCATCGAGATGGGCTTTGCCGGCATTAAGACCGGTATCGGCCCGGGCATTGAGGTTGCAAACGACCGCTATGCTGCTGCCAAGGCTTTCGCCAAGGTTCTGGAAGAGACCCGCAAGATCATCGGCGACGATCACATCATCGCTGTTGACCATCACGGCCAGAGCACCGTCCGCGACGCTATGGCTCTGATCGAAGCTGCACAGGACTATAACCTCCACTTCTTCGAGGAGCCCATCACTCCCGAAAATGCACAGCTTTATCGCACCATCCACGATAACGCATACAATGTGCCGATCGCAGCCGGCGAGCGTCTTTACAGCCGCTTCGACTTCCGTGAGATCATTGCCAACCAGTGGCTCGACATTATCCAGCCGGATATCTGCCACTGCGGCGGTATTTCCGAGATCCGCAAGATCGCCTATATGGCAGAACCGTATCTCATTAAGTTCGCTCCCCACAGCCCGAATGGCCCGGTTGCTACCGCTGCCTCCATCCAGGTTGCTGCCGCTATGCAGAACTTCGACATTCTGGAGTTTGCTCAGACTGTTTACCTCCGTCCTGAGATCTATGACATCGACCTCAAGCCCGTTGATGGTTACTTCAAGATCCCGACCAAGCCCGGTCTTGGTATCGAACTGGACGAAGAAGCTCTCAAGGCATATCCCTACGAGAACATCCAGTACAAGCCCCGCTATCGTGCAGACGGCTCTGTTGCAGAGATCTAAGCTTCGATTCCAAAAGCCCGCCTCTTATGAGGCGGGCTTTTTCATGCGGAAATTATCCGCGTTTTCAGATCGAACCGTGGCAGACTGAAATAATATGGTATAATAAGGGAAATGAGTACAGGAGGGAGCCTTTTATGAAAGTCACCGACGTGAAAACGTTTTTGGTATTTGCAGAGCGTCAGAACTGGATCTTTGTGAAGGTACTGACCGACGAGGGCATCTATGGCTGGGGCGAGGCCAGCATTGAGGGGCTGGAGCTCATGGTGGACGCGGCCATTCATGTGCTGGCCCAGCGCAGCGTCATCGGCGAGGATCCCCGGAATGTGGACTATGTCTGGCAGAAAATGTATCGCCACGGCTTCTGGAAGAGCGGATTTGTGTACCAGAGCGCTATTTCCGGCATTGATATGGCTCTGTGGGATATCAAGGGCAAGGCCTTGGGGGTGCCGGTATACGAACTTCTGGGCGGCAAGGTCCGCGACCGGATCCGCACTTATACCCACGGCGGCCCGGAACTGGCAGCGGAGATCATCGCCAAGGGCTTCGCCGGCGTCAAGACCGGCACGGTGCCGGAGGAAGTGGGCGACGACCGCTATGGCGCGGCAAAGAAATTCGCCGCCAAGCTGGACGCCATCCGCAGAATCATCGGCGACGATCACATCATCGCCATCGACCACCACGGCGACAGCACCCCGAGAGATGCCATGTCTCTTTTGGAGGCGGCAAAGGACTATGACCTCCACTTCTTTGAAGAGCCCATCCCGCCGGAGAACAGCGGTCTTTACGGCAAATTGATCGGGAATCCCTATAATGTCCCCATCGCCGCCGGCGAGCGGCTCTACAGCCGCTATGATTACCGGGAGGTGATCTCCGACCGGCTTCTTGATGTGATCCAGCCGGATATCTGCCACTGCGGCGGCATCTCCGAGATCCGCAAGATCGCCTATATGGCAGAGCCTTATCTCATCAAGTTCGCGCCCCACAATCCCAATGGCCCGGTTGCCACCGCCGCCACCATCCAGGTCTGCGCCGCTATGCAGAACTTCGACATTCTGGAATTCTCCCAGGCCACCTATGCGCGTGAGTCGCTCTATGACATCGACTTAAAGCCCGTGGACGGGTATTTCAAAATTTCCGACCGTCCCGGCCTCGGCGTGGAACTGGACGAGGAGGCATTTGCCGCCTATCCCTTCCGGGATTATCAGTATCCCGCCCGCTATCGCAAAGACGGCTCCGCCGCAGAACAGTAAGAATCAAAAAAGGACGCTCTGCAGTTTTAGGCAGAGCGTCCTTTTTACCAATTTTTGTAAGAATACAATAGAATCCGGACAATATTTTCTATCATACTTAGCAATGCTGAACAGAATTATGATATCCTATCCGTGTTGTGGGCAATGCGTTGACAAGTTGGCCCGGATATGAAAAAATGAACGTACAGACAGAACCCAACGAGAAAGGAGAATCACTATGCCAAAGCTTACCATCAACACCGAGAAAAAACGTTTCCCCATTGCTCCGGATCTTTATGGCTTCTTCTTTGAAGATATCAACCGCGCCGCGGACAGCGGCCTTTACCCGGAGATGCTGCGCAACCGCGCCTTTGATGACGGCGAAGTGCCGGAAGGCTTTACCGTGGAAGGTGATATTATGCGCATCAAAACCGGCTGGGGCATCGGCTTCGCCGGAGGCGAGGGCGCACCCCATTGGAGAGAAAAGCATGGCCTGGCCCCCACGCCTGTGCCCGCATGGTACACGAAGGACGCCGAAATGGCCCTGACGGACAAAAACACCTTGAACGATGCCCGCGTGTTTGCGCTGGAAGCAAAGTTTGTCCCCGGCGGCGAGCTCTATAACGTGGGCTATGTGGGCATTGCGGCGGAGGCCGGAAAGACCTATCATTTCTATGTATTTGCCAAGGCAGACGGCACCGTGCCGCTGCAGCTCTCGATCCGTGCAGAAGGGAAGGTCGTGGCGTCCGCGGCCATCACCGTCAGCGGCGGCGAGTATACCCGCTATGATGCAGACCTGACGGCAGACGCCACCGTGGCAAAGGGCGAGTTCGTCATCACTGCGCCGGAGGGCGGCGAAGTGACCTTCGGTTTTGCCTCCCTGATGCCTGCCGAGACCTTCCGCGGCCATGGCCTGCGTAAGGATCTGGCGGAAATTATGGATTCCATGCGCCCCGGCTTCCTGCGTTTCCCCGGCGGCTGTGTGGTGGAAGGCATGACGGTCTCCACCATGATCCGCTTCTCGAAGACCGTAGGCCCCGTCTGGGAGCGTCCCGGTCACTATAATATCTGGGGCTATCGCACCACCGATGGCCTGGGCTTTCATGAATATCTGCAGTTTGCCGAAGACATGGGCGCGGTGGCGCTCTATGTCTGTAACTGCGGCATGACCTGCCAGGGTCGTCCCGGCGGCGGCGCCATGAACGAGGAGGACACCCGGATGGCGCTTCAGGAAGTACTGGATGCGCTGGAATACGCCCGCGGCGACGTGACCACGAAGTGGGGTGCCCTGCGCGCGAAGATGGGCCATCCGGAGCCCTTTGCCCTGCGATATCTGGAAATCGGCAACGAAAACCATGGTCCCGAATATAACGAACGGTATGAGAGCATCCGCAAGGCCGTACTGGAACGTTGGCCGGATCTGGTGATCATCGCCAACACCCATGTGGAAAAGGACGGCTTGCCGCTTGATATCGCCGACGAGCATTATTATAACCAGACCGAGTGGTTTGCCAAGAGCACGGAGCTTTATAACGACTACGACCGTTCCGGCCCCGATATCTTCGTGGGCGAGTTCGCCGTGGTCACCGGCCCGGTGCGTACCCTGTATCCCGCCATTGGCGAGGCCATGTTTATGATCGGCATGGAGCGGAATCAGGATATCGTCAAGCTGGAGGCCTATGCGCCGCTCTTTGAAAATGTCCATTACAGAAGCTGGAACCCCAATCTGATCGCCTTTGATAATCTGCGCAGCTGTGCCATTCCGTCCTTCTATCCCTGGAAGCTCTTCAGCTCCCACCGCGGCAAGGAAGTGGTGGAAAGCAGCATGACCGGGCCGGAGCTCCATTCCCCGCTGTATCGCGGCTCTGCATCGGTTCTGGGTTCTGCGGGCGTTGCTATCCGCGGCGCCAAGTGGAACGGCGAGGCCGCGGTTCCCACCCATGAGATCACCGGCAGCGTCCAGGCCGGTGACGACGGCTTCCTCCTGGTGGCGCCGGAGGAGAAGCAGATCCCGGCACCCCTCAAGCGCCGGGGAATCGTGCCGCCCACGCTGGTCGTCATGGGCGAGGACGAGGAATCCCGTCAGGGCGTCTTTGAGATGGAGGCTCTGGTAGAAGAAGGCCAGAAGGTGGGCATCGGTATGTACTGCCGCCGCCTGACGCCGCAGTTCTTCGGCGATGACCACGGCGACCCCTGGGATGCCCGCAGCGTCAAGCCCATGAGCTGGGTCATTGAAGATGGCATGAGCTCTGTGAATGACGGCGTCGGCTGGCGTCCCGTGAACCTTGTGGAGAACATCCCCACCGCCCTGCGCTATGGCGAGTATAACCGCCTGCGGATGGAGACGGACGGCGAAACGCTGCGCTGCTTTGTCAATGACGAGCTGGTGGCAGAGGTGGCCATTCCGACCTATCCCGCCGTGCAGGCCGTTGCGCTGGATGACGGCGACGGCGTGATCGTGAAGCTGGCCAATATTGCCGACTGCGATCAGGATGTGGAGATCGATCTGGACTGCGACGTGGAGTCTGCCTATATTGAGGAGATCCTCACCGGTGATCCCGATGGCCGCAACTCTCTGGACGAACCGCTGAATATCTGCGACAAGCGCTATGAACGTACCGGTGCTGCCCGCCGCTTCGTCTATCGCGCTCCCGCCTATTCCGTCAGCGTCCTGATCCTCAAAAAAGCATAAGCATCCCGAGACCCGCTTCCCGGGACTGTGACCGATCTGAAAACACCGCCCTCCGGGCGGTGTTTTTTACAAAAAATCTTCCCGGAACGGACGGAGAGCGCTTGACAGGAAGGGCAGAGTGTGGAAAAATGAAAGCATACTGATTGAAAAAAGGAGAAGCACTATGTCTGAACTGAAGATTTTTACAGAGAAAAAGCGTTTCCCCACGGCACCGCATCTTTACGGCGTGTTCTTTGAAGATATCAACCGCGCCGGTGACAGCGGACTCTATCCCGAAATGCTGCGCAACCGCGCCTTTGACGACAGCGCGGTGCCCACCGATCTGGGGCAGGAGGGAGATACCCTCTATAGTCCTACCGGCTGGCCCTTCTCCTTCTATAACGGCGAGGGCTCTGAATACTGGATCCGTCAGCATGGCATCGCTCCCACGCCGGTCCCGGCCTGGTATACGGAGAATGCCGAAATGACGCTGGACAGCACGGACACCCTCCACGAAAACCGCGCCTATGCCCTGCGGGTGCAGTTTGCCCCCGGCGGCGTGCTCTATAATATCGGTTATGTGGGCGTCCCGGCGAAGGCAGGGGAGTCCTATCGCTTCTATACCTTTGCCCGCGCGGAAAAGCCCGTTCGGCTGTCACTCTCCATTCGTCGGGGGGACGAAGTTCTGGCGGAAGCCGAACTGACCGTTTCCGGCGGCGCATATACCCGCTATGACGCCCTGCTCACTGCCGCCGCCACCGCAGGAGACGCCCGCTTTGTCATCACTGCCCCGGACGGCGGCGAGGTGACCTTTGGCTTCACCTCCCTGATGCCGGAGGAGACTTTCCTGGGTCACGGTCTGCGGAAGGATCTGGCCGAACATCTGGCGGCCATGCATCCCGGGTTCCTGCGCTTCCCCGGCGGCTGTGTGGTGGAAGGTCTGTCTCCCGAGACGGCCATCTGGTTCCGCACCACCGTGGGCCCTGTCTGGCAGCGCCCGGGACACCTGAATGTCTGGGGTTATCGCGCCACGGACGGCCTGGGCTTCCATGAATTTTTACAGCTTGCCGAGGATCTGAGCGCCGCGCCCCTTTATGTCTGCAACTGCGGCATGACCTGCCAGGGCCGCCGCGGCGCCGTCATGGAGGGCGAGACCCTGGATGCCGCTCTGCAGGACGCACTGGATGCACTGGAATACGCCCGCGGCGACGTCACCACGAAGTGGGGCGCACTGCGCGCCGAGATGGGCCATCCGGAGCCCTTCCCTCTGCGCTATCTGGAAATCGGCAACGAGAACCTGGGCGACGAATATCTTACGCGCTATGAGCTGTTCCGGAAAGCGCTGCTGGCCAAATACCCTGACCTCATCATCATTGCCAATATCCATGTGGAGCGGGACGGATTGCCCCTCAATATCGCCGATGAGCATTTCTATAATCCCTCCGACTGGTTCGCCGCGCATGCCAATGTGTATGACGACTATGACAGAAACGGCCCCGATATCTTCCTGGGCGAGTTCGCCGTCACCAGCGGCCCCATGCGTACCCTGTATCCGGCAGTTTGTGAGGCTATGTTCATGCTGGGCTTTGAGCAGAATCAGGATATCGTGAAGCTCTCCGCCTATGCCCCGCTTTTTGAAAATGTCCATTACCGCGCCTGGAGCCCCAACCTGATCCAGTTCGACAATCTCCGCAGTGCGCCGATCCCGTCCTATTATCCCTGGAAGCTCTTCGGCAGCCATCGCGGCAACTATCTCCTGGAATCCGAATTCGATGCCCCGGAGATGCATTCTCCCGTGATGCGCGGCGGTGCCGCGGTGCTCGGCAGCATCGGCATGGAATACCGCAATATCCGCTGGAACGGCGAGGCGGTACTGCCCACCCATGAGATCATCGGTCATATGGAGGCGACTGCCGACGGATTCCGCACCGTGCCCTGCACGCCGGAGGATCTCCTCAAAATGCCGGCATATATGGTGAGCCAGGGCGTTGCCAACTGTGCGCTCATTGTGATGGGCGAGGACGAGGAATCCCGATCCGGCGTCTTTGAGATGGAAGCGCTGGTGCAGGAGGGTCAGCAGGTAGGCGTCGGCATGTACTGCGGCCGCGTGGCACCCCAGGGCCATCCCTTCAATGATCCCGCCGGCTTCCCCTGGAACGTCCGCTCCGTCACTCCGGTTCGCTGGGTGGTGGAAAACGGTGTCAGCACCTTCTATGAGGGCGTGGGTCTCCGCGCCGTGAAGGTGGCGGATCCCATCCCGCTGCCGACTCCCCTGAACTACGGCGCCTATCATCGCTTCCGTATGGAGTCCGACGGCGAAGTGCTCTCCTGCTACATCAATGACCAGCTGGCCGCCCGGATCGACGTGCCGCACTATCCCTCCATCCGTGCCGCCGCGCTGGAGGGCGGCGACGAGATCATCGTCAAAATCGCAAACGTGGGCGGCGAGGAGACCGTGGCGTTCTCCTTCGACTGTGATGTGGAAAGCGACTATACCGTGGAGCTTTTCACCGGCGATCTGGAAGCGAAGAACACCCTGGAGGAGCCCCGTGCTCTCTGCGATCAGACGCTGACGCTCTCGGGCGCCGGACGCAGCTTCTCCCATGTGGTGCCCGCCTGTTCCGTAAACGTGCTGCTGTTCCGCAAGAAGTAATCAAATCGCAGTTTTGCGAAAAGCCCGGAAGATTCGTGCATTTTTACGCAAATGCGAGCAAATTGATTTACAAGAATCCCGGGCTGTGATAAAATACTCGTATGTATAGATGGGCCGTCCGGCCCCCGAAAAGAGAGAGGAGAACCGATCAGTATGCGTAATTTATCCGGTATTATCATCCCCACCGTCACACCCTTTGACGAAAACGGCGAGATCCGTTTTGATATGCTGCAGTATAACTATGAGCAGTGGAACAAAACCGCTGTCAACGGCTTTATGTGCCTGGGCAGCAACGGCGAGTTCCGGATGCTCTCCGACGACGAGGCTCTGGAAGTGATTCGCGCCGCCTCTTCCTATGCCGATCCCGATAAGTGCTTTATCGCCGGTGTGGGCCGCGAGTCTCTTTACCAGACTCTCCGCTTTATCGACCGTGTCCAGGCCGAGAATCTCCCCATCGACTATCTCTCCGTCCTGACGCCCCATTACTTCAAGGGCCTCATGACCGATGCTGCCCTGGTGGAGTATTACACCAAGATCGCAGATTACAGCAAGATCCCGATCCTGCTGTACTGCGCACCGGCCTTCTCCAACGAAGTAACTATTTCCGCCGAAGTGGTGCGGATCCTGGCCGATCATCCCAATATCCACGGCATCAAGGATACCTCCAAGAACATGATGAACGCCTATATGGACGCCGCAGGCGGCCGTGACGATTTCGAGATCGTGTCCGGCTCTATGAGCAGCGTGTTCACCTGCATGGATCGCGGCGGCAAGGGCGGCGTGGTCTCTGCCAGTAACTACTTCCCGGCACAGTGCGCCGAGGTGGTGCGCCTCTATCAGGAGGAAGGCCGCGAGAAGGCATGGGAGTATTATACGGTCTTAAACGAGGTCATCAAAAAGACCGGCGCCCGCGGCAGCGTGGCCGGTGTCAAGTGCACCATGAACCTCATGGGCCTCAAGGGCGGCGTGCCCAGAAAGCCCGTCCAGCCCATTTCCCAGGAACTGGAGGCCGAAATGAAGCAGGCCCTTCTGGATGCCGGCTTTATTTCCTGAAAAAATCCCCATCATATCTGCTTTGAAGGAGAACATTCCACATGAGTATTTTGGATCCGCAGAGCCCGAAGCCGCTGCATACCCAGCTTGAGGAAATCATCCGGGGCAAGATTATCAATGGCGACTGGTCCGAAAATTCGCGGATCCCGTCGGAAAATGAACTGAGCCGGGAATACGGCCTGAGCCGTATGACGGTACGTTCTGTGATCCTGCGTCTGGCGCAGGAGGGACTTTTATATCGCGTGCCCGGCAAGGGAACCTTTGTCAGCGTCAATAAGCTCCTGTCCCGCCCTTTGTCCCATATGGGCATCCGGGAACAGCTGGACCAGCAGGGCGTCGAGAGCGAGACGAAACTGATCGAGGCGCGGGAGATCGCCGCGCCCCTGGCCGTGGCCACCCGCATGGGGATCCCGGAGGGCACCCCCATCTTCCACATCGTGCGCGTGCGTACCGCCAAGGGTTCGCCGTTGAGTCTGCACGTCTCCTATATCCCGAAGAAGCTCTGCCCCGATATGCTGGAGGTGGGCCACAACTTTGAGGTGGCACAGCTCTGTGATATCCTGCGGGACGCCTATGGCGTGGTCAAAAGCAAGGTCGTGGAGACTCTGGAGATCGCCCAGGCCGGCAACGCTGAGGCCGCCCATCTGGGCGTGCGGAAGAATTATCCGCTGATCCATGTGGAAAATCTCATCTACAGCCCGGAAAACGAGCCCATGGAGTATGCCTCCGTGCTCTTCCGCGGCGACCGTATCAAACTGGAAATCACCAACACCTATAACTACAGCGGTACTTAAATACGATTAAGGAGGACTTGAAAAATGGGCGCAACCATTATGTGGATCGGCCAGGCCGGTTTTATCCTGAAGACTGATGCAGGCTCTCTCTCCGTAGACCCGTTCTGCGGTACTGCCAAGGGCAATTCCGAGCGTATTTACCCGCCTTTCATCGAGAAGGGCAGCGTGCATGTGGACATGGTGCTCTCCACTCATGCCCATTGGGATCATTTTGACCCCGAGACCTATGCGGATTACGTCATCCCCCAGACCATCGTGGGCCCCGGCACCTGCATGAAGGCCCTCGAGAAGTCCGGTCTTGCCATCGAGGGCATCCAGCTGGACCGCGGCCAGAAGCTGGAAAAAAACGGCTTCGTTATTACTGCCGTGCCCGCCGATCATGATATCGACAGTGTGGGCTATGTCGTGGAAGTGGAAGGCCGCAAGCTCTATTTCAGCGGCGACGCGCTCTTCACCACCACCACCATCGTACCCAACGCCGGTATGGAGCCCGATGCCACCTTCATCTGCATCAACGGTAAGCTGGGCAATATGAACTATTTCGAGGCTGCCCGCTACTGCAAGGTCTTAAAGACCAAGGTGGGCATCCCCACTCATTATGACCTGATCCGTCACAACACTGAGAACCCCAAGGAATTCACCGACGCCATGGCCCGCATCGCCCCCGAGATCCGCACCTTCGTCATGGAGACCGGCGTGGAGTATCCGCTGGAGACCATTCTGGGCGAATAAACCAGTCATAAAATCCCTCAGGATCCTTTGCGGATTCTGAGGGATCGGCAGATTTTACTTCATAAGAGAAAGAAAAAAAGAGAGGGAAATTTATGAGAAACGGAAAAGTCGCACTTGTCACCGGTTCTTCCACCGGTATCGGTGCAGCTGTCGCCCGCCAGCTGGCAAAAGACGGCTATGATATCGCAGTACATTATTCCAGCTCCAAGGAAGCCGGCGAGGCTGTCCTTGAGAAGGTTCTGGCCGAAGGCGTCAATGGCTGCCTGCTCAGCGGCAACCTGACGGATGTGGAAGTGCCGGGTCGTCTGGTGAAGGAATGCGTGGAAAAACTGGGCCGTCTCGACGTGCTCATCAATAACGCCGGCGTCACCCGTTTTGAAGATCTGCGGGAGATCAAGCCCGAGACCATGGATCTTCTGTATCAGCTGGACTTCCGCGGCATGATCCTCTGTGCCAAGGCAGCCGCCAACTACATGGTGCCCAACAAGATTCCTGGCGTCATTCTCTTCAATACCTCCATCCGCTCCTTCTCCCCGCATACCAGCGACGCCGTGTATGCCGGTCTGAAGGCGGGTCTGAACCGCGCCATCGAGTCCTTCGCCATTGACCTGGGCCCGTACGGCATCCGCGTCAACGGCTTCTCCCCCGGTGTTATCGACGTGAAAACTCCTGAGGATCAGGATTCCCGCGACAGCATGTGGTTCCGCGATCATTGGCGCTATATCCCCCTGCGCCGCGTAGGCCGTCCCGTTGACATGGGCAACGTGGTGTCCCTGCTGGTCTCCGATAAGGCCGACTACATCACCGGTCAGGTGATCCGCGCCGACGGCGGTCTCTCCGTCCCCGGCGTCGCCGACAACATGGGCGACCTGTTCCGCATCTATGAGATCAAGGATCTGGTGGAAAACTATAACGAAGACGACGAGCGCAAGAAGATCGAGGAAATGCGCTATCAGCGCCGCAAGGAAAAAGAAGAACAGAACAAGTAAGTGTGTGAAAAAGAGCCCCGTTTTGAAAAAACGGGGCTCTTTTTTCTTACGATCCGGTAGAGCGGTAATGCCGGATGCCGATGCGCCAGAGCAGGAAACAGGGGAGCAGGAATACCCCCGCAAAGAGCGGCGACAGGGCGTGAAGCAGCGAATCGCTGCGGCCTGTGAGATATAAAAGCGGGTAATACTGCACCAGGGCCAGCGGGATCACAAAGGTGAAGAATTTCAAAACGCCGTCCCCGTAGACCGACAGCGGGTACGCGCCGAATTCCCGGCCGCCGTCGGTGAAGATGTTGATGAACTCAAGCCCCTCCGTCGTGAAGAAGCAAAGCCCGGCGAAGATCAGGAAGAGCCCGAAGAATACCAGGGCGCCGGAGAGGATCATGAGGATCAGCAAAAGCACCCGGTCCGCCGTCCACACCACATCGCTGGCAGGAATGGCATAGCAGAATACCAGCGTGGCCTGACAGAGTCTGCCCAGTCGGGTGAACTCCACCTGACTGCCCAGCACCTGTAATACCGTACTGCGGGGCCGCACCAGAATGCGGTCGAATCCGCCGTTTGCCAGAACCGCCGGGAAGCGGTCAAAGCCCCGGGCAAAGCACTCCGCCAGCGAGAAGGCCATCAGCACAATGGCAAAGCAGAGGAGCACCTCCTGAAAGCTGAATTCGTCAATGCGGTGGAAACGCTGCATGAGAAAGTAAACCGAGGCCAGCGCGGAAAAGGCCGTGAGGAACTGACTGAAGATCAGGAGGAAGAAAGATCCCTTATACTGCATCTGGCTTTTCAGATGCATGAGAATGTATCGTCCGTATAATCTCATGCTTCAACCTCCCTGTATCACCGTGCGGCGCAGTGCCCGCCGCAGCAAAAGATGCCCCAGCGCCAGCATCACCACCAGCCAGAACGCCTGTAATCCGATGGCCTGTCCTGCGGCCGCGCCCGCCAGGTCGCCGCTATAGATCCGCAGCGGCGCATTGATGGTGGTGGCAAAGGGCGTCAGCGCCAATACGCGGGCGATGACCGGCGGAAAGAAGGGGAGGGGAATCAACGCACCGCTTAAAAGCTCTGCCAGAGAATTAAACGCCATGCGTACACCCTGTGGCTGCATGGTCACCAGCGTCAGTACATGGATCAGCGTCACAAGTGCCGCGGCACAAAGTGTGCCCAGCACCAGGGACAGCAGAAACAGGCCAAACGCCGAAAGACTCACCGGCAGGGTCATGCCCCAGGGCGCAGGCAGACAAAATGCCACCAGTAAAAGCGGCCATGCCCGCAGAAGCATCCCGGAAATGCGGGAGGAGAGGATCCGCGTGTACCACGCGCCATAGATCCCCATGGGCCGTGCCAGCTCGTATGCCACGCCGCCGTCCTGAATGGCGGCCATGATCTGCGGCTCTGTGCGCCAGGTCTCGAAAAGCATCAGAAATGCCTGCCGCAGCCACATATAGGATACCACCGAGGCAAGCGACATGGGGAATGCCTCCGGATTTTCCCGGTAAAAGGTCATGTATAGAAGAATGTTCAAAAATCCCCAGGCGAACTGCGTGGCCACACCGCCCAGAGCCGCCGCCCGGTATTGAATGCCGGAGTTGAAGCGGATGCGGAAGAGGCTGCCGTATGCAGCGAGGGCTTTCATATGGCGTACTCCTCATAAAGGGATACCACCAGTTCCTCCGCAGAGATATTCTCCACGGTGAGGTCGGTGATCTCCACCTGTCGGGATAGCGCCTCAATGGCCCGGGACACCGGGCAGACATCCGTATCCACGGAGAAGGCGGCCTGTCCCGCCTCCTGGCTCACCAACGTCGTACCCGCCGGGCAGGCGGCAAGCGCGCCGGTATAGCGGATCTGCAGCCGTCTTGTGTGGGAACTGCGGGCCTTCAGGGCATCCAGGGTATCGTCCAGGAGGATCTTTCCTTTGCCGATCAGAAGCACCCGTTCCGTCAGAGCCTCGATATCCTGCATATCATGGGTGGTGAGAATGACGGTGGTGCCCCGCTCCTGATTGATTTTGCGGATAAAGTCCCGCACCGCCAGCTTTGACACGGCATCCAGGCCGATGGTGGGCTCATCCAGGAAGAGGATCCTGGGCTCGTGCAGGAGACTGGCCGCGATCTCACAGCGCATCCGCTGTCCCAGACTCAGCTGTCGTGCCGGGGTGCGTACGATATCGCCCAGACCCAGAAGTGTCACCAGTTCCTCATAACTGCGGCGGTAGGCCGCGGCGTCCACCTGATAGATATCCCGGATCAGCTCGAACGAGTCGATCACCGGCACATCCCACCAGAGCTGGGAGCGCTGGCCGAACACCACGCCGATATTCCGCACGTGCTCCCGCCGGTTCTTCCACGGCGTCAGACCGTCAATGACGCACGTTCCGCCGTCGGGATGGAGGATGCCGCTCATGATCTTAATGGTGCTGCTCTTGCCCGCGCCGTTTGGGCCGATATAGCCCACCATCTCCCCGTCCGCCACCTGAAAGGAAACGTCCTGCAGCGCGGGGATCAGGGTGTATTCCCGATGGAAGAGCGCGCGGAGTGCCTCGCCCATGCCGGCGTTGCGGCGGGCGACACGGTATGTTTTTTCGATATGTTCCAGTGTAATCATCTGTGCCTCCTTCAAAAACCTTTTGGATATGCAAAGAAATCCCGGCCTCCGTGAGATGAGGAGGGGAAGCAAAGATTGTCCCGGATACCCCGTGAGAAAGGCGCCGGGCAGAAACAAAACTCCCCTTGCCCCCGTGAGCTGGGGAAAGGGGAGTTTCAGCATAGCACGCCATACCGAACAAATGGTTAATTTTTTGTGAACGATTTCTGTTTTTCGGGGAAATACCGGAAATCATGACAACAAAACCGCCTGTATGAAGACAATTTCTGCTTCATACAGGCGGATGCGTTTTCGGAATTTACTTGTTCATATAGTACTTCACAAGTTCCACGTTGCCGAGGATCGGGCAGTCGTCCACGACCTCGAAGTCAAAGCCCGGGATCTCATGCTGCTTCAGCTTGATGTAAGTGGGCGTAGACATACCACCGGAGATCTTGATGGTGGAAGAAAGCTTCTGCACCTCTGCGGCCTGGTCGATGGCCTTCTTGAGAACGCCCTGCATGCTGCGGAGCATGGATGCCAGCATCTTGTCGCGGGTGGCCTCCAGCGTCAGGCCGTGCCATGCGCCGGTCTTCTTCTCGAGACTCTGACGGTCGCCGGTCATGTAGGGATCGAAGGTGACGGAATAATCGTCCATGCACTCCTCGATGACGCGGTCCACATAAGCGTAGAATTCCTTCTTGGTCATTTCGCGGCACAGCTGGTCATAGAACCAGTCGATGGCGAAGCCGCCGGCGGTGGTGGCATAGATCTGCCAGATGCCGGGGAGAGCGGAATTGCGGAGATAATACTCGGGGTTCACGATGGGCTTGTCCGTCAGGATGGAGACCATCTCGCTGGAACCGGTGGTGTTCATCATCTCACCGGCCTTGGAGTTATGGGCGCCCATCTGTGCGGCGGCCACGTCATTGGTGCCCACGGCCACAGGGATGCCGGCCTTCACGCCCAGCTTTTCTGCGATCTCGGGCAACAGGGAACCGTGGCGGGTGCCGGGGTTATAGATCTCGCCAAAGAGGGAACGGTCCAGACCGAACTCACGAATCAGCTCGTCGCTCCAGCCCTTCTGGGTGGTGGTCTCATAAAGACCCATCATGGAGGCGTTCACCAGGTCCACCATCCATTCGCCGGTGAGCTGCTTGTGAATATAGGTGGGCATATGACCCACGCGGTATGTGGTCTTATAGACATCCGGCTCATTCTGCAGGAACCAGATATAGGTCATGGCAGAGCATCCGCCGGGGAAGGGATAAATACCGGAGATGTTCATGTAATTGTCCTTGCCAACCACCTGGTCGATAAAGGCGGTCTGGGGACGGCTGCGGCGGTCCATATGGGTGATGATATTTTCATACACCAGATCGCCGTCCTTGTCTAAGAACACGGGGGAGGGGGAGAAGGTGTCATAGCACAGATACTCCACCTTGGCGCGCAGCTCCGGATCCAGCTTGGCCGCGGCGGCAAAGAGGGCACGCCAGACCTCGTTTTTATTCATCTCCACCTTTTCACCCGGGAGCAGGATATACGGATAATTCTCTTTCGCCCAGCAGCGGGTTTCCCCGTTTTCATCCACGATGGAAAGCTTCACTGCAGAGGTGCCGAAATCGATAGACAGAAACAGCATACGGAAGTCCTCACCTTTCTGCGGAATCACATTCCGCCACTATATATAAGTATATGATAACAATCTTTTTTCCCGCTGTCAATCGGTTTTCCGTCTCTGCAAGTTTCTCTTTTTAAACTTGCAGCCAAAGCAGGAAATCTTTATCGTTCTCCCCCAAAACCCTTTACAAATATGACGGCGTATGCTATGATAAAGATACTTGTATATACAAGTGAACTGTTGTTTTTTCAAACCATAAAATATTTCTGAACTGGAGGGGTTTTCTTATGAAAATTGCATTCGGATGCGATCCCAACGCTACTGCTTTCAAGGCAACCATTATGGAGTATGTAAAGGCCAAGGGCCACGAGTGCGTGGACTACGGCAGCGACGACCCCATCTATGCCAACGTCGCCATCAAGGTGGCTGAGGAAGTGGCCGCCGGCGTCTGCGAGCGCGGTATGCTCTTCTGCGGCACCGGTATCGGCGTCTGCATCGCCGCCAACAAGGTTCCGGGCGCTTATGCCGCTCTCGTGAACAATGTCTATCAGGCACAGCGCGCACAGCTCTCCAACAGCGCCAACATCATCACCATGGGCGCACAGGTCACCGGCATCGAAGTGGCCAAGATGATGGTGGACGAGTATCTCGGCTGCACCTTCGATCCGCAGTCCAGATCCCTGCCGAAGATCCAGCGCATCTATGATTATGAGAAGGAGGCTACTCAGAAATGAGCAAGGCCATTAAAACTCTGGAGCTCCAGGCCGCCCGCAGCCGCCGCAACGTGCTGCGTATGGTGGAGGCCAGCGATCATGGTCACCTGGGCGGTGCCATGTCCTGCCTGGACATCGTGACGGCTCTTTATTTCCACACCATGAAGGTGCGTCCGGAAGACCCCAAGTGGGCCGACCGTGACCGTTTCCTCCTGTCCGCCGGTCATAAGTGCATGGTGCAGTATGCCGTGCTGGCAGAAAAAGGCTTCTTTGACAAGTCCGTTCTGGACACCTATGGCAGCCTGAAGACCAAGATCCCGGGCCATCCGGATATGTATAAGCTCCCCGGTGTTGAGGCCAACACCGGCGCTCTGGGCCATGGTCTGTCCATCGCCTCCGGTATGGCGCTGGCTCTGCGCGCCGACGGCAAGGATTCCCGCGTGTTCGTGGTCATGGGCGACGGCGAACTGGCAGAAGGCTCCAACTGGGAGGCTGCTGCTGTGGCCGCTCATTACGGCCTTGACAACCTGGTGGTTTTTGTGGACTTCAACGGTCTGCAGATCAGCGGTAAGGTGGAAGAAGTCATGAACTTCACCCCCATTGCCGAGCATTTCGCTGCTTTCGGTTGGGCTGTGCGTGATATCGACGGCAACAACATGGAAGAAGTTGTGGCGACCCTTGATTCCCTGCCTCTTGAAAAGGGCAAGCCGAATCTCATCGTTGCCCACACCGTTAAGTCCAAGGGCGTTTCCTTCGCCGAGAATAAGGCAGCATACCACTACTGGACCCCCAAGGCCGACGAACTGGCCGCGGCGATCGCCGAAGTGGATGCATCCATTGCAAAACTTGAGAAAGAAGTAGAGGAGGCGGCAGAATGAAAGGCGAACTGAAGGATCCGAGAAAAGCATTCGGTAAGGCCGTTTCCGATATCGCCGAAACCGACGAGCGTATTGTCATTCTTTCCGCCGACAGCGGCGGCAGCTCCGGCTTTAAGGATTTTGCCAAGGCACATCCGGAGCGTTATTTTGAGTTTGGTATCATGGAACAGGGTGTCACCGGTGTTGCAGCCGGTATGGCCACCACCGGCAAGATCCCGGTGTTCTGCGCCATCGCCCCCTTTGTCACCTGCCGTAACTACGAGATGTTCCGTAACGATCTGGGCTATATGCGCCAGAACGTGAAGATCGTCGGCCGTAACGGCGGTTTCACCTATTCCGATCTGGGCGCTACCCATCACTCCCTGGAGGACTATGCCATCATGCGTATGATCCCCGGCGTCGTGGTGCTGGCTCCCCAGTCTCCGGATGAGATCCGCGCTGCTTCCGTCGCCATGATGAAGCACGAAGGCCCCGTCTATATGCGGATCGGCAACCCGCCCATCCCGGAACTCTGGGACGGCGAGCGTGAGTTCGAAATCGGCAAGGGCCAGCTGCTGCGTGACGGCACCGACCTGACCATCATCTCCACCGGTTCCACCACCGTGGAGGCACTGAAGGCCGCCGAGGCCATGGAGGCCAAGGGCGTCTCCGTTATGGTCATCGGTATGCCCACCGTCTGCCCCATCGACGAGGAGATCGTCCTGATGGCCGCCAAGAAGACCGGCCGCATCATGACCGTTGAAGAGCATTATGTCCATGGCGGTCTGGGTACTCTGGTGGCAGAGGTCTGCGCCGAGAATTATCCGGTTCCCATGAAGATGCATGGTGTTCCCAAGGAGTATGCCACTTCCGGCCCCTATGATGAACTGCTGCACTACTATAAGCTGGATGCAGAGGGCATCGAGGAGACCGCTCTGGCATTTATGGGCAAATAATTCCGCCGTAACGGTTTCTTGCAGGATAGAACGAAGAGACATCCAAGAGAAGGGAAATAAAGAACGTATGCGGTTTTTGATCCGCATACGTTCTTTTTCTTTACAATCGGGACGCTTTTTGCTATCATGAGAAAAAAGGAAAAGGAGAATCCTCTATGGATATGCTGCAGTTTATCAAGTCCCGCCGCTCCACCCGGCGCTTTGCCGATCGACCGGTGGAGGAGGAAAAACTGAATGCGGTGCTGGATGCCGCCTGTCATGCGCCCAGCGGCGGCAATAACCAGAGCTGGCACTTTCTGGTGATTCGGGATAAGGTACTTTTGGACGAACTCCGGGATCTGACAGAGCGGGCCTTTGCCGCCATGGAGTACGACGAGACCACCTACAGCTCTCTGGTCAACTCGATCCGCCAGTCCAAAAAGGGCGGCTATGTGTTCCATTATGACGCACCGGTTTTGATCGTGGTGGCCAATCGAAAAGGGTATGGCAATGCCCTGGTGGACAGCGCCTGCGCACTGGAAAATATGATGCTTATGGCAAATGCCCTGGATCTGGGCAGCTGCTGGATCAACCAGCTTCACTGGCTGGACGAGGATCCCACCATCCGCGCCTGTCTGGAGGCAAAGGGTCTCGGCCGCGACGAGACCATCTGCGGCGCCCTGTCGCTGGGCTATGCCGATACCCCCGACGGCCTGCCGAACCGCACCCCGCTGCCCCGCAAGGAAATCAAAATCACGATGCTTTGATCGGAAAATGCCCCGCGGCATCTGCCGCGGGGCAAATTTTTTACATATGATCCTCGCTGTCGGCCATGCGATAGCCGACGCCGATTTCTGTGAAAATGTACCGGGGTTCATCGGGATTGGGCTCCAGTTTCCGGCGGATATTGGCCATATGCACCCGCAGGATCTTGTTGTCAGAGCTGGCGGCAGGACCCCAGAGCTCGTGCAGCATGGATTTATAGGTCAGCACCTGGCCCGCATGACGGGCCAGCAACGCAACGATCCGGAATTCATTGGGGGTCAGATTGATGTCCTTACTGCCCAGACTGACCCGGTGCTTGCGGAAGTCGATGAAAAGCTCGCCCACCTCATAGGTGCCGGTGAGTGCAATGCTGTTCTGGTCCGACATACTGTTGGAATGACGGATGGCCGTGCGGATGCGCGCCAGAAGCTCCACGGTGCCGAAAGGCTTTGTGAGATAATCGTCCGCGCCGGTGTCCAGAGCCTCTGCCTTGTCGGTCTCGGTGCTGCGGGCGGAGATGACGATGATGGGCGTGGTGCTCCACTGTCTGATCTGCCGGATCACCTCTCCGCCGTCTATATCCGGCAGACCCAGATCCAAAAGAATACAGGTGGGGCAATGAGATGCGGCCAGCGCCAGGGCGGATCTGCCGTCCGCGGCCACAATCGCCTGATAGCCGTTTGCCAGAAGCGTGGTGTGCAGATATCGGAGAATGCCCTCGTCATCCTCTACAATCAGGATTTTATCTTTGATCTGCATAAAGATGCCTCCTTTTTTACATGGTCTGGGTCATGGGCAGCCAGAAGAGGATTTCTGCGCCGCCGTCATCGGGATTTCTGGCGGACATTTCGCCGCCATGGGCAGCAATGATGGTGTGACAGACGGATAGACCGATGCCCATGTTGCGGCGGCCGTCGTTGCCTCTGCCGTCCTGCCCCAGAAGGCTGCCGTCAAATAAATAGGGGAGTCTGGCGGGATCGATCCCGCGGCCATTGTCCCGCACCCGGAAGCAGATGCGCCCGTCTTCCTCGTCAAACTGCAGTGTGATCTTCGTGGCGCCGCCGCCGTGGTGTACCACGTTTTCCAACAGATTCAACAGTACCTGCTCGATCAGGGTGGCCTCCATGGGCACCAGCAGGATCTCGTCCGGCCGCTCTACCTGAATGGCGATCGCGGGATCGGTTTTCCGGAATTTGTGGATGGCGCTGCCGACGATCTCCTCCACCACTTCCTCCGTCAGATGAAGCCGGACGCCCTCCGTACTGAATTTCGTCACTGACAAGAGATTCTCCGTCACGCGGGTCAGCCAGCGCGCATCCTTTGCAATGCTGCGCAGGAGTTCGTCTCTGTCCTGCTCCGCCATCTCCTTCTGCTCCAGCAGGGCAGAGCTGCTGCCCAGAATGGAGGCCAGGGGTGTGCGGATATCGTGGGAAATGGCCCGCAGCAGATTGGCCCGCATACTCTCGCTCTGGGCATCGTACATCATCTGCTGCTGCCGCTTGACCTGGGTGGTCAGCGTGCTGACGATCAAAGACACCAGAAGCATCACTGTAAACGTGAGCGGATAGCCGGAAAGCGTCAGATCAAACTCCCAGAAGGGATAGGTGAACATATAATTGACACAGACAACCCCCAGAATCGACGCCGCAATTCCCCAGAGATATCCGGACGTCAGACGGGAAATCAGAGCAACGCCCAGAATAAAGATCGGAACGGCGAAGGGATTGTTGTCGGAATGAATCAAAGACAACAGATGACAGATCAGAATGCAGACGATAAACACCGCCGCCGTGAGTAAAAACTGCCGGATTAGTTGATGCGAAAATAAGCGTTTCATCTCTTATGCTTCCTTTTCCATGAAATCCCAGTATAGTATACCATGATCTGCCCCCGCAATGGAAGTCCGGCCGCGTCCGGAAAGATGTTTCTTTCCGGATCCTTAGCGATCCCTTTCCGGATTGTTAACGGTCATCTATGCTATACTGACTCCGGACTTTTTGCCGGGACCGCTCATGCGGCCCGACTTACCGATTCAGAAAAGCGGAGGAATCCATCATGCACAGTGAAGCATATCTGGCTGCCCGAAAAGAATTTATCAACTGCCTTATCTTCTCTCCCATTTGCCTGTTCTTCTCTCTCATCACCGCATTCGGCGAGTGGTATCCCATCATGAAGGCAGAAAAGGCAAAAGAACAGAACTGAAACCAGAAAAACCGCGTACAGTCCGTTTTTGACTGTACGCGGTTTTTTCAGGTCGTTTTCTGCTGAACGCCGGCGTGGTCGATCTCAAAATTCTCCCGGTAGATCAGTTCGGAGATCGGCGCAAAGGAGAAGCCCTTTGCCTGAAGTCCCTCGATGATGGCGGGCAGGGCGGCGGGCGTCTGCTCCGCGGCATTGTGGAACAGCAGGATGGAACCGGACACCGTTTTTTCCAGCACGCGCTTTACAATCGCATCCGAACCGGGATTTTTCCAGTCCAGGCTGTCCACATCCCACTGGATGGTGTAATACCCCTCGCGCCGCAGGGTGGACACCACGGCGTCGTTATAGTCGCCGTAGGGCGGACGGAACAGCTCCGGCCGCACGCCGGTGATGGCCTCGATCTTATCGGAACAGGCCTTCACTTCCGCTGTCATCTCTTCCGGAGAGAGCGCCGTGAAATGGGGGTGGGTGTCGGAATGGTTCATGATCTCGTGCCCGGCGTCATGAAGCGCTTTCACAGATTCCGGGTATTTGTCCACCCATTCGCCCACTACGAAAAAGGTGGCGCGAATGCCGTACTTCCCCAGAATTGCGATGAGCTCCTCCGTGTCCTCGTTGCCCCAGGCGGCATCAAAGGACAGGGACACCACATGGTCGTCCCGCCCCACGGCGTAAATGGGCAGATCCCGCTTGTTTGCGGCGGAAACCGGCGCGGCAAGCGTCATCAGCAGCGCCAGAGCCAACACCAGCACTCCTCCGCGAAAATGGTACTTTTTTCTCATATTTGATCCTCTTTTCTTGTGATGCGGCTATAGAATGTGACGGGATGCAGACTTTTATACCAGACAGACGGAATTCGACGGAATAAATTGGAAATAAATGGTAAACTGCTGTCATCAAAAAAAGAGAGAGGATCAGAGAATGATGTGGAAAAGATGGATGATCGGGCTTCTGGCGCTTCTGCTGCTTGGCGGGAGCACGGCGTATGCCTGTGATGACAGACAGGGAGACGAGGCGCTGCACCGCCACATTGCGGCGCTCTGCGAGGAATACGGCGTGCCGGAGCTGTTGGTGCATGCGGTGATCGACAGGGAAAGCAGCTGGAACGCCGGGGCAGTGAATGCGGACGGAAACTGTCATGGACTGATGCAGATTCATGAGATGAATTTCGGGAGCCTGCAGCGGGAGCTGGGGCTTTCCGATCTGACGGACCCGTATCAGAACGTGGAGGCGGGGATCTCTATGCTGTCGGATTACATCGCCCGGTATCTTGACTATCATATGGCCCTGATGTGCTATAACTGCGGAGAGGCAGGCGCGCGGAAACAGTGGGCGCAGGGGCAGTATGAAAGCGACTACAGCCGCTGGGTGATGGATCGTATGCACGATCTGGAGTGGGAGGCATTGTCGGCGGCCCGGGAAAAGTGCCGCCGGGATTCCGCGGGAGCATGAATTTATGGTGCAAAAGGCCGTATCTTGTGTTATACTGAAGAAAAAGAATGCAGGAGGCGGACTTATGCGGACAGAACAGGAAATGCTGGATCTCATTCTGGGGATTGCCCGGTCGGAGGAACGGGTGCGTGCGGTGTATCTCAATGGTTCCCGCGCCAATCCCCATGTGGCGAAGGATCCCTGGCGGGACTATGACGCGGTGTTTGTGGTGACGGAGACCCGGCCCTATGTGGAGGATCCCGCCTGGCCCGCCCGCTTCGGCGAGATCGCCATCGTGCAGGAACCGGACCGCATGGACGCGGATCGGGGAGAGCCCATGGACTTTGACCGTTCCTACACCTGGCTCATGCTTTTCCGGGACGGCAACCGCATCGATCTCCACATGGAAACGGTTTCTGTGATGCAGGAGCATTATGGCGACGACAGCCTGACGGTGCCGCTGCTGGATAAGGACGGCATCCTGCCGGCGCTGCCGCCTTCCGATGACGTGGGCTATTATGTGACTCGCCCGGCGGAGCGGATCTATCAGAATTCCGCCAATGAATTCTGGTGGTGCCTCAATAATGTGGGCAAGGGCCTGGTGCGCGGCCAGATCCCCTATGTGATGCGGATGTTCCGGGAGATCGTGTGTCTGCAGCTGGAGCGCATGACGGCATGGTATATCGCCGCGCAGTACGATTTTCGGGTGAATACCGGTATGTTCGGCAAGTATTTTGAAAAATATCTCTCCGCCGATCAGTATGCCCGCTATCTCGCCACCTATCCCAAGGCGGAGCCGGAGGCCATCTGGGAGGCGGTGTTCACCGCCTGTGAGCTCTTCAGTGAGCTTGCCCGGGAAACAGGCAGGATGCTGGGCTATCCCTATCTCGAAAGCGAAGAGGCGGGCAGCGTGGAATACCTTCGCCGGATGCATGAGAATATGCCGAAGAAATGAATGGTTCGGGTCTGCTTGAAAACAGAGGCTGATATGAAAGAGCTTGTCAACATACAGGAAGAGCGGATTTCCGCACAGGAATACATCGATTTTTTAAAACGGACGGAACTGGGCGCGCAATACCCGAAGGAGCGTTTTTGCGAGCGGATCGCCAAACTGGTGAAAACCGTCAGTATCAGTTTGGTTGCCCGCAATGCAGACAATCTGATTGTGGGGGTACTGTTCGGATTGACGGACTACGCCTATTGGCTCTATGTAACGGATCTGGGCGTTGACAGAGCCTATACCGGCCGGGGGATCGGCCGCCGTCTCATGAAAACCGCCCATGAACTGGCGGGCGGTGAGCGGGATATCGCGGTATATCTGATTGCCAATGAGAACGCGGTTCCATTCTATGAAAAGTTAGGCATGAAGAAGGCAAAGGACGTCATGCAGTACAATCAAATCGACTGGACAGAATTTGTGGTGGAATAAATGCACATAAAAACCGGTCTGTGAGGAATCACAGACCGGTTTTTTTGATTACTGATGAATGAAAAGAATGCCCAAAGTGTTGGGGCCGCAGTGGCAGGAAATGGTGCAGCCGGCAGTGGTTTCGAGAATTTCTGCAAAGGGAGCATATTTTTTGATTTCCTCGATCACCAGTTCGGCAATGCCGTCGGCGACTGCGGTGTGGGTGACGAAGATCCGGTCAAGCACCAGATCCTCACGGCCCTCCAGACGATCCTTCACATATTCCCGCAGGCACTTTTCAAAGGAACCGCGGTACTTCTTGGTGACGTCCATCTTGCCGTTCACCACGCTGATGCAGGGCTTGAGATTGAAAAGATTGGCGCCGAAGGCGGCGACGGCGGAACAGCGGCCGCCCTTTTTCAGATAGGCCAGCTGGTCCAGAATAAAGCTTGCTTCCACCCGGGACGTGAGCTCACGAAGGCGCTCTGCGATGACGTCGGGGGCAAGGCCCTCACGCACCATGTTGGCGGCCTCGATCACCACCAGACCGTGGCCGGTGGAGAGATTGCGGGAGTCCACCACATAGACGCCGTCCACTTCCTCGGCGGCCAGACAGGCGTTGCGGTAACAGGCGGAGAAATCAGCGCTCAGATTCACATGAATGACTGCGTCGCAGGTCTTTCTGAGCTCGGTAAAATGCTCGATATAGTCCGCCACGTTGGCGGCGGAGGTGGTGCACAGATCGCCGCCGGCGGCGACATGCGCAAATATTTCGTCGGGCTGGATCTCCAGCATATCCTTATAATACTTTCCGTCCTTTGATACGGTCAGCGATACGACAGATACCTCATACCTGTCAATCAACTCCGGCGACAAATCCAGGGTGCTGTCGGAGGAGATTCTGATTGTCATTTTTGACACACCTTTCCAAAGAAAATAGATAGAAGAGAGATGATATGGGTATTATACCTGATTATTTCCAGTTTGTACAGTCTCATTTTCCACAAGAACCATCGTGCGGAAAGGGTGGAACACATTATGAATTGACAAGAAGCCCGGCGGAATAGTAAGATACTCTTGGGTTCGGGCAATTTGACGGATTATATCTGTAAAAATCGACGGAATTTTCTCGTCACCCTCTTTCCAGTTTGGAAAAGATGTGCTATAATATCTCAGTACATGTAAACCATGACGAAACCCGGGGCGCAACGTTTGAAAACAAGCACCCGGCACGAGGAGGATTTGTATGGCAAAAGTAATCGCATCAGTGCCGTTCGCCGGTACTGAAGAGCAGAAGCAGCAGCTTCTCGACTTTATTGCTGCGCACAAGGATCAGCAGGGCGCTCTGATGCCCATTCTGCAGAAGGCGCAGGAAATCTATGGCTATCTGCCGATTGAAGTCCAGACCATGATCGCCGAAGGCACCGGCATCCCCATGGAAAAGATTTACGGCGTTGCCACCTTCTATGCACAGTTCACCCTCCAGCCCAAGGGTAAGTACCGCATCTCCGTCTGCCTGGGTACTGCCTGCTACGTCAAGGGTTCCCGCCAGCTGTTTGACAAGCTGTCCGAGATTCTGGGCATCGGCGAGGGCGGCTGCACTCCCGACGGTAAGTTCTCTCTGGATTCCTGCCGCTGCGTTGGTGCCTGCGGTCTGGCTCCTGTTATGATGATCAACGAGGACGTTTACGGCCGTATCGGTCCGGATGACGTCGCAGGTATTCTCGAAAAGTATAACTAAGCTTTTCGCCGTTTTTCGAAGGGAGAAATTCGTATGACCATTCGCGATGTTGCCGAGCTTCTGGAAGCAGAAGTGCTCTGCTGCGAAGATGCACTCGACACGGTTGTGGCCAATGCCTGCGGCAGCGATATGATGAGCGATGTGCTGGCATTTGTCAAGGATCAGACCGCACTTTTGACCGGTCTTGTCAATCCTCAGGTCGTGCGTACCGCCATGATGGTGGATATGCGCTGCATCGTTTTCGTGCGCGGAAAGAATCCCACTCCCGAAATGATCGAACTGGCGGAAGAAAATCACATCGTTCTGCTCTCTACCAAGGTCCGTATGTACGAGGCCTGCGGCAGACTGTATGTGAATCATCTGTCTGGGGGGGAATAATGGTATGAGCGATGTGTTGAGATTCCATTATGACATCGACGGAGAGAATTTCACCTCTGCCGGTGAAGCCTCGGTGCAGGTGAAGAAAAAACTGCGCCAGCTTGGTTTCCCGCCGGATGTCATACGCCGTGTGTCCATTGCCATGTACGAGGGCGAGATCAATATGGTGATTCATGCCCGCGGCGGTGACGCAGACGTGCTGGTCCATCCCGACCGCATCGAGATCATACTGGAGGACCAGGGTCCCGGTATTGCCGACGTGGAACTGGCAATGCAGGAGGGATACTCCACTGCCCCGGACAGTGTCCGTTCTTTGGGCTTCGGTGCAGGCATGGGCCTGCCGAACATGAAGCGTTATACCGAAGAAATGACAATCGAGTCGACCGTTGGCGTCGGCACAAAGATCACGATGGTAGTGAACGTTCAGTAGGAGAGGATCCATGGCTGTCTATAAGCACTCGGTATCGCTGGAACCTGAGAAGTGCAAAGGCTGTACGATGTGCCTCAAACACTGTCCTACGGAAGCCATCCGAATCCGCGACGGCAGAGCCGTAATCAATTCGGAGATCTGTATCGATTGTGGTGAATGCATTCGTGTTTGCCCGCACAAGGCAAAAAAAGCGATATTCGATAAACTGGAAGACATAGCGCCGAAATATAAGTGGAAGATCGCGCTGCCCGCGCCGTCTTTATACGGTCAGTTCGAGAATCTGGACGATCTGGATTATGTCCTGCAGGGACTTCTGGAATGCGGATTCGATGAGGTGTTTGAGGTCTCCCGCGCAGCGGAAATCGTATCCGAGTATACGCGCCGCTATATGCGCAAAAAGGACGTCCAGCGCCCGGTCATCAGTTCCGCCTGTCCCACGATTGTCCGACTGATCCGCCTGCGTTTCCCGTATCTCTGTGATAATGTCATGCCGATCCTGCCCCCTGTTGAAGTGGCCAGCCGCATGGCAAAGGAAAATGCACAAAAGGCCCACCCGGAGCTTTCGCCGGATGAAATCTGCACGGTGTTCATCTCTCCGTGCCCCGCGAAGGCCAGCTATGTCAAAAACGGTATTTCCCAGAATGCCAGCAGCATTGACTATGTGGTGTCCATGAGCGAGATGTATTTCAAGCTGATCGGCGCCATGAAGGCGGTGGAGAACCCCGAGATCACCAGCACCTCCGGTACCATTGGTATCAGCTGGGCCAGCTCCGGCGGCGAATCCTCGGCGCTCTTCAACGACCGGTATCTTGCGGCTGACGGCATTGATAATGCGATTAAGGTGCTCGACGAGATCGAGACGGGTAATTTCCCGTATCTGGAGTTTGTAGAGCTGAACGCCTGTCCCGGCGGCTGTGTTGGCGGCGCCGCGACGGTGGAAAATCCCTATATCGCCCGGGTCCGACTGCAGACCCTCCGCCGGTATCTGCCGATTTCACAGAACCGACTGGAAAAAAATGATGAGCCGGACGATTATGTACCGGATCATATGCAGCTCGATTCCCCCATCACCTATGCCCCTGCCATGCGGCTGAACGCCAACCGCGGCATCGCCATGCAGATGATGTCGGATATCGAAAAAGTATATGAACTGCTTCCTGAAATAGATTGCGGCTCCTGCGGCGCGCCCACATGTCGGGCCTTTGCCGAGGATGTCGTCAAGGGAGAATGCAAGATCGAGGAATGCGTGGTCTATATGCGTGAAAGACTGCGCGCCATCTGGGAAAAGCAAGGGGAGGAAGGCAAATGACAGTAAAAGAACTGGCAGAACGGCTCTCTCTCACGCCGATCGTAGAGGCCGAACCGGACCGTGAGGTCACGGGCGGCTATACCGGCGACCTGCTTTCCTGGGTCATGGGCCGTGCACAGGCGGGCGACGCCTGGGTGACCATTATGACCAACTCCAACATCGTCGCGGTGGCCACTCTGGCCGATACGGCAGTGATCGTGCTGTCCGAGGGCGTGATGCCGGAGGAGGACGTGATCGCGGCGGCAAAGGCGCGCGGCATCAATCTTTACGGCAGCGAGCTGGATTCCTTCCGGCTCAGCGGAAAGATCGCGGCGATCCTATGACGCGCTATGCGTACGATCTGCATATCCATTCCTGTCTTTCGCCCTGTGCGGATGACGATATGACGCCTGCCAATATCGCAGGCATGGCCTCACTCAATGGCCTCCAGCTTCTTGCCCTTACCGATCATAATTCCTGCGGCAACTGTCCCGCCTTTATGACGGCCTGCCGTCAGTATGGAATTGTGCCGGTGCCCGGCATGGAGCTGACCACTGCCGAAGAAATCCATATGGTTTGCCTCTTCCCGGATTTAGAGTCTGCGATGGCTTTTAATCAGGAAGTGCGGGCACATCTCATGCCCATCCGAAACAAACCGGAGGTTTTCGGCAATCAATTCTTTGTAAACGAGCAGGATGACGTGCTGGGAGAAGAAGAGATCCTTCTGATCTCGGCCACCGATCTTCCGCTTGAGGATGCTTACCAGCTGGTGCTGCGCTATGGCGGCGCGGCCTATCCCGCCCATATCGACCGGGACTCCAATGGCATCATTGCCATCCTGGGTTCCATGCCGGAGGAGCCGCTCTTTTCGGCGGTTGAGCTGCGGGACGGGGCAAACCGCGAGGCATATACGGAGAAATACGGCCTCTCCGGCCGTCACTTCGTCTGTTCGTCGGACTCCCACAATCTCTGGACCATCCAGGAGGGGGAGCACACCCTGGAACTGGACGACGAACCCTATTCCAGCGCAAAGGTGCGCCAGTCGCTGATCGCATGGCTGCGGGGAGAAACGACATGAAGGAATTGTCGCTGAATATTCTCGATATCGCGAAGAACTCTGTGAAAGCAGAGGCGACGCGGATCGATATCTCCATTATCGAGGAAAACGGTGTGAGAACCCTGACGATCGCGGACGATGGCTGCGGCATGAGTCCCGAGTTTCTTTCCCGGGTGACCGATCCGTTTACCACCACCCGCACGACCCGCCCCGTGGGCATGGGTCTGCCGCTATTAAAGCTTGCCGCAGAGCAGGCCGAGGGCGACATGACCATCCGCTCCCAGCAGGGCGAGGGACACGGCACCACCGTGACGGCCACTTTCCGGATCGATCATCTGGACTGTGTGCCGGTGGGAGATGTGGCCAGTACCATGGCCGCCCTGATCCAGGGCAGCCCGGAGATTGACTTCGTCTTTACATACCGAACTGCGGCGGGGGAGAAGTTCCTCTCAACCATCGAGATGCGTGAGATCCTGGGCGACGTCCCCCTGGACACCCCCGAGGTGCTCATGTGGGTGACGGAGTCTTTGAATGAACCGTTTACCAATGAAACCTAATATAAATCAAGAGGGAAGGAAAAAACTATGAAAACTTTAGCGGAACTCCAGGCAATCCGTGACAGCATGAAGGACAAGGTCTCCCTGCGCGAGGGTATGTCCGGTATGCGTGTTGTTGTCGGTATGGCAACCTGCGGTATCGCAGCAGGCGCTCGTCCTGTGCTGAGCGCTTTCGTTGAGGAAGTCAGCAATCAGGGCCTCGGCGATAAGGCTACTGTCACCCAGACCGGCTGCATCGGCATCTGCCAGTATGAGCCCGTTGTGGAGATCTTCGAAGCAGGCAAGGAAAAGGTCACCTATGTCAAGATGACCGCCGACAAGGCCCGCCGTGTTGTTGAAGAGCACATCAAGAACGGTAAGGTCGTGACCGAGTACACCATCGGCGCTGCTCAGAACTAATTTGGAGGGAAAACCAACATGATTCGTTCGCATGTATTGATTTGCGGTGGTACCGGCTGTACTTCTTCCGGCAGCCAGAACATCAGAGCCCACCTCGAAAAAGAACTGGAAGCAAAGGGCCTCGCAGAGGAAATTAAGGTTGTTCAGACCGGTTGTTTCGGTCTCTGCGCTCTCGGTCCCATTATGATCGTTTATCCGGAAGGCACCTTCTATAGCCGTGTTACCGACGAGGACGTTACCGAAATCGTGGAAGAGCACCTGCTGAAGGGCCGTGTTGTTGAGCGTCTGGTCTATAATGACGGCGCCGGCAAGGAAGTCGTTGAGGAGCATGTTGCTTCTTCTCTGAACGACACCAACTTCTATCGTTCCCAGAAGCGTGTTGCACTGCGTAACTGCGGTGTCATCAACCCCGAAGTCATCGACGAGTATATCGCCCGTGACGGTTATATGGCTCTGGCCAAGATCCTCACCGAAAAGACCGAGCCCGCCCAGATCGTGGACACCCTGCTGGCTTCCGGCCTCCGCGGCCGCGGCGGCGCAGGCTTCCCCACCGGTCTGAAGTGGAAGTTCGCCATGGGTTATCATGACGACCAGAAGTATGTTGCCTGTAACGCCGACGAAGGCGACCCCGGCGCATTCATGGATCGTTCCATCCTGGAAGGCGACCCCCATGCAGTCCTCGAGGCTATGACCATCGCCGGTTACACCGTCGGTGCTACCCAGGGCTACATCTATGTCCGTGCTGAGTACCCCATCGCTGTTCAGCGTCTGAGAATCGCCATCAATCAGGCTCGTGAGTACGGCCTCCTGGGCGACGACATCCTCGGCACCGGCTTTAAGTTTGACATCGACCTGCGTCTCGGCGCCGGCGCATTCGTCTGCGGCGAAGAGACTGCTCTGATGACCTCCATCGAGGGCAACCGCGGTGAGCCGCGTCCCCGTCCTCCGTTCCCCGCTGAGAAGGGTCTCTTCGGCAAGCCCTCTCTTTTGAATAACGTCGAAACTTATGCAAACATCCCCCAGATCCTCTTAAACGGCGCTGACTGGTTTGCCTCCATGGGTACTGAAAAGTCCAAGGGCACCAAGGTCTTCGCACTGGGCGGCAAGATCACCAACACCGGCCTCGTTGAGGTTCCCATGGGTATGCCCCTGCGCCAGGTCATCGAAGAGATCGGCGGCGGTATCCCCGGCGGCAAGAAGTTCAAGGCTGCTCAGACCGGCGGTCCTTCCGGCGGCTGCATCCCGGCTTCCCTCATCGACACTCCCCTGGACTATGAAAGCATGGCAGCCATCGGCTCCATCGTTGGTTCCGGCGGTCTGATCGTTATGGACGAGACCGACTGTATGGTCGACATCGCAAAGTTCTTCCTGGAGTTCACCGTGGAAGAGTCCTGCGGTAAGTGCGCTCCCTGCCGTATCGGCACCAAGCGTATCTATGAGATGCTGGAGAAGATCACCGAGGGTAAGGGTACTCTTGAGGATATCGACACTCTGGAGGATCTGTGCAACCACGTCAAGACCAACTCCCTGTGCGGCCTTGGCCAGACTGCTCCGAACCCCGTTCTGTCCACTCTGAAGTATTTCCGCGATGAGTATATTGCTCACGTTGTTGATAAGACCTGCCCGGCCGGCGTCTGTAAGAGCCTGCTGAAGTATGTCATCGATCCGGACAAGTGCCGCGGCTGCACCGCCTGCGCCCGTGTCTGCCCGGCCGGTGCTATTTCCGGTAAGGTCAGAGAACCCCACGTCATCGATACCCTGAAGTGCATCAAGTGCGGCGCTTGTATCGAGAAGTGTAAGTTCGACGCAATTTACAAGAAGTAAGGAGGCCCACACAAATGGATACCGTTCAGCTGAAAATCAACGGCCTGGAAGTCGAGGTTCCTGCTGGTTCTACGATTCTGGAAGCCGCTCATAAGCTCGGAATTCGCATTCCGACTCTCTGCTACATGAAGGAAATCAACGCCATCGGCGCCTGCCGTATGTGCCTTGTTGAGGTCAAGGGCGCCCGCGCTCTGGCCGCTGCCTGTGTCTATCCTGTCACCAACGGTATGGAAGTGTTCACCAACACGCCCGCCCTGCGTAAGGCAAGAAAGACCACTCTGGAGCTGATCCTTTCCAACCACCGCATGGACTGCCTGTCCTGCCCGCGTAACGGCAACTGCGAACTGGCCACCCTCGCCAACGAGTATGGCGTTGACCAGTACAAGTACGGCAACGGCCGCGACATCCCGGTGGAACTGGATACCTCCGCTCCGCACCTGATCCGTGATAATTCCAAGTGCATCCTCTGCCGTCGCTGCGAGGCTGTCTGCGCAAAGAGCCAGTTTGTTGGCGTCATCGGCGCGAACGAGCGTGGCTTCAAGACCCATATCGGCTCCGCCTTTGAGATGGGCCTCAACGAGACCGCTTGTATCAACTGCGGCCAGTGCATCACCGTTTGCCCGGTTGGCGCTCTGACTCCCAAGGATGATACCGCTAAGGTTTGGGACGCTCTGGCTGACCCGACCAAGCATGTGGTCGTCGGTCCCGCTCCTTCCGTCCGTGCACAGCTGGGTGAGTGCTTCGGCATGCCCATGGGCACCAACGTGGAAGGCAAGATGGTTGCTGCTCTCCGCCGCCTGGGCTTTGACAAGGTCTTTGATGTGGACACCGCTGCTGACGTCACCATCATGGAAGAAGGCACCGAGCTTCTGGAGCGCATCAAGAACGGCGGTCAGCTGCCTCTGATCACCTCCTGCTCCCCCGGTTGGGTCCGCTTTGCCGAGACCTATTATCCGGAGTTCATTCCGAACATCTCCTCCTGCAAGTCCCCGCAGCAGATGTACGGCGCTCTCATGAAGACCTACTATGCCGAGAAGGCCGGCATTGATCCTAAGGATATCTTCGTTGTGTCCGTCATGCCCTGTACCGCAAAGAAGTTCGAGATCGGCCGTGACAACCAGAATGCTTCCGGTTATGCCGATATCGATGTTTCCATCACCACTGTCGAGCTGGCCAGCATGATCAAGCGCGCCGGTCTGCAGTTCACCGCTCTCCCGGACGAAGAGTTTGACCCGGCATTCGGCGTTGCATCCGGTGCAGGCCACATCTTCGGCGCCACCGGCGGCGTTATGGAGGCTGCTCTGCGTACGGTTTATGAAGTCGTCACCGGTGAGACCGCTCCCTCCGTGGATTACACCGAGGTTCGCGGCACCAAGGACATCAAGGAAGCTACCTACAACATCGGCGGCATGGAAGTGAACGTTGCTGTTACCTCCGGCCTGGCCAATGCTGCAAAGCTTCTGGACAGCGTCAAGTCCGGCGAGAAGAACTACCACTTCATCGAGGTCATGGGCTGCCCCGGCGGCTGTGTCAACGGTGGTGGTCAGCCTGATGTTCCCGGCTATGTCCGTAACTTTGTTGACGTGCGTGCTGAGCGTGCAAAGGCTCTCTATAGCGAGGATGCTGCTATGACTCTGCGTAAGAGCCATGAGAATCCCGTTGTCAAGGAGATCTATGACACCTTCCTCGGCCAGCCCGGCAGCCACAAGGCTCACGAGCTGCTGCACACCACTTATGTGGAGAGAAAGATTTATTAAGTCATAATCTACTAAAAAAAGCTCCTGAAGCATATGCTTCAGGGGCTTTTTGCGTCTTATTTCAGCAGTTTTGACACCCAGGTTGTTTTGACGGAAATCGCCTCCTTGGGGCACATCTCCTGACAGCAGAAGCAGCGAATGCAGGCCTGCAGGTTGAATTTCGGTTTGCGACGGATGGTAATGGCGTCCTTAGGGCAGGTGCGGGCACAGATGCCGCAGTTGACACACTTTTTCGCGTCCACCTGCGGATGCCGGGCCAGTACCTGATTTACCAGCTGCTGCAGTACGCTGTCCCGACGGCCGCCGAACTGCACGCCGTGGATCTCGATATTCCGGAAATCTGTCATGCGGTATTTTTCCGGGTCTCCCACAATCTCCAGTTCCTCCACGCGCTCCGGTGCAAGGCCCCGCAGATACGCCGCATGGATCAGCGGCATGGAGGCGGGGGAGAGCCCCATGATGTGCGCCATGGCCACATCCGCATGATAGACGGAGTCCGAGGCAATGAGACAGCCGATCTCCCGGGGCGTACCTGCGGTGGGGCCGTTGCCCTCCATGCAAATGACGCCGTCAATGATGGCGAGACGGGGCTTCAGGTATTCGTTCAGGTCGATGAGCATATCGCAGAAATCCTGCACTTCCGGGTAAAGGGAGTGGTATTCCGGCTTCATAAGTCCCGGGATGATACCGAACTGGTTCTTCGTGGCGCCCGTCATGCCCAGCATTCCGTGGGTTTTCAGCTTGGCACAGGTGATCACTGCGTCGCAGTCATCCAGCCACGCCGTGTGCGTAACGCGCTTCAGCACCTTTCCCTCCGGGAATGCCGCCTCGCTCACCTCTGTATTGAGGTTCAGCTCTGCACCCGCCTCCTCCGCCAGTTTCAGACCGGTGGGGCCATAGCAGGAACGCAGGAAGGCTCCCGTAAAGGGGCCGCCGGGACTGTCGCCGATCACCGGCGTGGCGCCCTGCTCCCGGATCAACCGGGAAAGCTCCGCAAGCACAACGGGGTGAGTGGTGGCGGCGGACTGGTATTGCTTCAGGGTGATGAGATTCATTTTGATGCCGATGCGCATCCCGGGTTTGATAAAAGAAAGCCCGCCAAGAGGTGAGAGCGCCGCGATCAGCGCCCGACGCACTTCTTCGGGTTCATAGACTGCACAGGGGGTAATACTGACTTTTGCCATGATGGTTCCTCGCATTTGAAAGAATGGGAATCTGGTTCTTATTATAATATGCTTTTATGAAAAGCGCAAGAATGCGCGGGATAATGGATGCATTCTGGTGGAAATTGATACTTGACAAGAAGAATGCCGTCGCATATAATAAAGAAAAGTTCAAATCGTGCAGGCGTTGATGAGGAGGAGTAGCGTTTTCCGGAAGCCGAGAGAGGGGTCGTTTGGTGTAAGACCTCGTGAGGGGAAGCGTGAAGGTAGCCTTGGAGCCGCAGACCGAACGCCATTTGGTCAGTAGACTCTGCCGGATGCCCACCGTTATCGGGGCAGAAGCATGATAGTGCTTCGTTTGAGTGGGACGCAATCTGCGTTCAAATCAGGTGGTACCGCGAAGAATGCCTTCGCCCTGTGATCGGGGCGAAGGTTTTTTGTTTCTCATTTGCCTGCCCGGCAATGAAAGGAGACTGACACGATGAACTTTACAGCAAAAGAAGTCCTTCTGCGGGATGGCAGAACCTGCATCCTGCGCGCGCCGCGGGCAGAGGACGCCGGGGCGCTGATCGACTATCTGAAGACGATCGCAGGAGAAAGCGAGTACATTCTCTGGACGTCGTTGGAGCCTTTCCCCACCATGGAGCAGGAGATTTCCTACATTGAGCGGCTGGTACAGTCGCCGCAGGATCTTTGCCTGGTGGCGGAGGTGGAGGGAGAGATCGCCGGAAACTGCCAGATCAATTTCCAGGGCAAATGGAAAGTCGCCCACCGCTCCAGTATCGCCATCGCGCTGAAAAAGAAATTCTGGGGACTCGGGATCGGCACCGCGCTGCTTGGAGAGCTTCTGGCAGAAGCGGAGCGCCGGGGCGTGCGCCAGACCGAACTGGACGTGGTGGCGGAAAATGTCCGCGCCAGAGCACTTTATGAAAAGATGGGCTTCCGCGTCGTTGCCACACTGCCCGATGCCATTCGCTTTACGGACGGTACCTTCCATGACGAAATTCGTATGATGAGACTCAACAGGATATAAAGGAGAAAAGACACTATGAAGAGAGAACTGCCCAAGGTCTATGACCCGAAACAGACCGAAAAACGTCTCTATGAGACCTGGGAATCCAAGGGCTATTTCAATGCCGAGATCGATCCCAACAAGAAACCCTTTACCATCGTGATCCCGCCCCCCAATGTCACCGGTCAGCTCCACATGGGCCATGCTTTTGACGAGACCCTGCAGGATATCCTGATCCGCACCAAGCGGATGCAGGGCTATGCCACTCTGTGGATGCCCGGCACCGACCACGCCGGTATCGCCACCCAGATTAAGGTGGAAGAGGAACTACGGAAATCCGGCCTGACCCGTTATGACCTGGGCCGTGAGAAGTTCTTAGAGAAAGTCTGGGAGTGGAAGACCCTTTACGGCAACCGCATTATCCAGCAGCTGAAGACCTTGGGTTCCTCCTGCGACTGGCGCCGTGAGCGCTTCACCATGGACGAGGGCCTGTCCCGCGCCGTCCGTGAGGTGTTCGTGAACCTCTACGAAAAGGGCCTGATTTATAAGGGCAGCCGCATCATCAACTGGTGCCCCAACTGCACCACGGCTCTTTCTGATGCAGAAGTCGAATATACCGAACAGCCCGGCCATTTCTGGCACATCCGCTATCCCGTGAAGGACAGCGAAGGCGAATATGTCATCATCGCCACCACTCGTCCCGAGACTATGCTGGGCGACAGCGCCGTGGCCGTCAATCCCGAGGACGAGCGCTATACCCATCTGGTGGGCAAAAAGCTGATCCTGCCGCTGGTGGGCCGTGAGATCCCTGTCATCGCCGATGAGTACGTCGAGAAGGACTTCGGTACCGGCTGCGTGAAGATCACGCCCTGCCACGACCCCAACGACTTTGAAGTGGGCAAGCGCCATGATCTCGAGGAGATCCTCATCATGGACGGCGACGCCAAGATCATCAACGGCGGCAAGTATAACGGCATGGACCGTTATGAGGCCCGCAAGGCCATCGTGGCCGATCTCGAGGAGCAGGGCTATCTCGTGAAGATCGAGGATCATGTCCACAACGTGGGCCAGTGCTATCGCTGCGGCACCACCGTGGAACCCATCACCTCCGCACAGTGGTTTGTGAAGATGGGCCCGCTGACCGGCCCGGCCATTGACGTGGTGGAATCCGGCGAGCTGAAGTTCGTGCCGGATCGTTTTTCCAAGAACTATATCCGCTGGATGGAAAATCTCCATGACTGGTGCATTTCCCGTCAGCTGTGGTGGGGCCATCGGATCCCCGCCTGGTACTGCGACGACTGCGGCGAGATGACCGTGTCCCGCACCGATATCGACACCTGCCCGAAGTGCGGCTCTCAGCATATCCATCAGGATGAGGACGTGCTGGACACCTGGTTCTCCTCCGCCCTGTGGCCCTTCTCCACGCTGGGCTGGCCGGAAAAGACCGCCGAGCTTGATTACTTCTATCCCACCAGTGTGCTGGTCACCGGTTATGACATCATCACCTTCTGGGTCTCTCGTATGATCTTCTCCGGTATGGAGCAGATGAAGGAGCGTCCCTTTGATACCGTCCTGATCCACGGCCTCGTCCGTGACAGCCAGGGCCGTAAGATGTCCAAGTCCCTGGGCAACGGCGTGGATCCCCTGGAGATCATCGACCAGTACGGCGCAGACGCCCTGCGCTTCTCCCTGATCACCGGCAACAGCCCCGGCAACGATATGCGCTTCTATATCGAGCGCGTGGAGGCCAACCGCAACTTTGCCAACAAGATTTGGAATGCAGCCCGTTTCGTGCTGATGAATCTGGAGATCGACGATCTGGAGCTGCCTGAAAAGCTGGAGCTGGAGGATCGCTGGATTCTCAGTAAGTTCAACACCCTCGTCCGTGAAGTCACCGGTAACATCGATGCCTATGAGCTGGGCGTTGCCGCCGGTAACCTCTATGACTTCATCTGGGACAGCTTCTGCGACTGGTATATTGAGCTGACCAAGACCCGTCTCAATAATAAGGAAGATGCCGCTGCCCGTGAGGGCGCACAGCGTGTGCTGGCTTATGTCCTGTCCAACACCCTGAAGCTGCTGCATCCCTTCATGCCCTTCATCACTGAGGAAGTTTGGCAGGCTCTGCCCCACGAAGGCGAGAGCATCATGATTTCCGCATGGCCGGAGTATCGTGAGGATCTGAACTTCGCCGAGGATGAGGCCGCCATGGAGACCGTGATGGCCGCCATCCGCGCCATCCGTAACCGCCGCGCCGAGATGGGCGTTGCCCCGTCCCGCCGCGCACGCCTCACCATCGCCACCTCCCAGCCCGCGATCTTCGAGGCAGGCCGCGCTTATATCATGCGTCTGGCCTCCGCCTCCGAACTGGAGATCGTGGATAAGGCCCCCGAAAACACCGACGGCGAGGTCATCATCGTCACCGATGCCGCCACCATGTATCTGCCGCTCCGCGAGCTGGTGGACATCGAGGCCGAGCTGGCACGTCTTGCCAAGGAACGCAAGAATGCCGAGGCAGACCTCCAGCGCACCGAGGGCAAGCTGAATAACGTGGGCTTCACCTCCAAGGCTCCCGCCAATATCGTGGAGCAGGAGCGCCGCAAGGCCGAGCGTCTCCGTGAGCTCATCGTCAATATCGACGAGAGCATCAAGGCACTGGGCAAGTAAAATCCGTATGACCGTCTATGGGCGCACATTTCGTGCGCCCATAGCGTTTCTTATCAGTGTTACGGTAACAAGATTATTGTAAACAAAGAAATTGTAACCTATAGAATTGTTTAGAATAATCTTGTTAACATAAATATTGTAAATCTTGTTATGGTAAACATCGGAGGTTTCCTATGACGTACGAAGAAGCATTGCAGAGAATCCAGAATACCGTCACCTTTGGCGCAAAGCCGGGGCTTCGCCGCATTCGTGCGCTTGCTCAGCGTATGGGAAACCCGCAGAATCGTCTCCGCGTGGTGCACATCACCGGCACCAACGGCAAGGGCAGCACCGCCGCCATGACCGCCGCAGTTCTGCGCGCCGCGGGATATCGGGTGGGTCTTTTCGTGTCGCCTTATGTGGATGACTTCCGGGAGCGTATCCAACTGGACGGCCAGCTCATTCCCAAAGAGGATCTGACTGCCGAAGTAGAGAACCTTCTGCCGCATATTGACGCCCTGCGGGAACAGGGATTCCATCATCCCACGCAGTTTGAAATGGAAACCGCCATGGCTTTTTCCTATTTTGCCAGGAAGCACTGTGATTTTGCAGTGATCGAGGCCGGTGTTGGCGGCACCGGTGACTGCACCAATATCGTCACCACCACGGAAGCCGCTGTTCTCACCTCCATTTCCCTGGACCATACTGCCGCCCTTGGTCCCACCGTGGCGGCCATTGCCGCGGAGAAGAGCGGTATCATCAAGCCTGGCTGTGCCGTGGTGCTCACGCCGCACCAGCCGGAAGAGGTGATGCAGGTGGTGCGCGATGCCGCCGCACGGCAGAATGCCGGACTCACCATCCCGGACATGGACGCCGTGGAGGTTCTCTCCCGCAGTCTTACGGAGTCACAGATCCGCTATCGCGGCGTCGATCTGCGGATTCCCTTAGCAGGGGAGTACCAGATCCGCAATGCCGTCACGGCCTTTGAGGTCTGCCGCGGGCTGGCGGCCCGGGGCTATCATGTGACGGATGCGGCCATCGCCGCCGGCATTGCCGCGGCCTACATGCCCGGCCGCTTTGAGCGGGTGAAGGATGCGCCCCTCTGCGTGCTGGACGGCGGGCATAATCCCGGCGCCATTGACGCCCTCTGCCGCAATCTGGACGAGACCCTGAATGGCCGCCGTCTCATTGTGGTGATGGGGATGTTTGCGGATAAGGACTATACCGGCTGTGTAGGCAAGGTGGCCGACCGCGCTCAGGTCTTTATCGCCACCTCTTCCGGTCAGCCCCGTTCTCAGGAGGCTAGGACCCTGGCGGAAATCGCCAGGCGTCACTGCGGGGAAGCATACTGGAACGCCGAGGTGGGCGCCGCCGTGAGACAGGCCATGGCACTGGCAAAGCCCGACGATGTGGTGCTGGTGTGCGGTTCTATTTACAATATTGCCCCTGCCCGGGCGGCTTTCCGGGCGATCTGAGCAGAAATGATTCGATATTTCGCCACGATCTGCCAAATCCCCTTTACTTACCCGCAAAAAAACGATATAATATTTCTATATGACCCGATAGGCGGGCAATGCCCGCAAGAGAAAGGTGATTGACTTATGGAGAATACCCAGTATCAGGCAGAGAATAACGTGGCGCCCTCCGATGGCGAAGTGGGCAAGCTGTTCCGCAGCGCGGTCCGCGGCTTCCATCGACAGGATGTGACCAATTATATAGAGCGCATGGCCCGCGACCGCCGCCGCGATGCCGAGCGCTACAGCGCCCATATCCGCAGTCTGGAGGAAGAGCGTACCCAGATGACGCAGGAGCTTTCTCATCTGCGCACCCAGACCGCGGAACTGAATAACGAAGTGTTTGTGATGCGCAATTCCTGGGACGAGCGGGAAATGGAACTCACCACCCTGAAATCCGCCAATGCGGAGCTGTCTGCCGCGAATGAAACCCTTTCCGCCCAGGTGGCGGAACTGCAGGAAAAACTGGCGGAACAGGCCGCCGTGCCGGCGGCCGATCCCGCGGCTCTTGCCCGGGCGGAGGAAACGCTTGCCCTGCGGGATCAGGAGATTGCGGCATTGAAGGCCGCACTGGATGCCGCAGAAAAGGCACAGCCCTCCCGCGACGTGGATCCCTCCCGCCGCCGCAGCACCGTGGGCAGCGCCGATCTGATGAACCGCGTGCGGAACCAGAAGACCGCGCCTCAGGGCGAAGTGGCGGACTATCGCCGCCGCATTGAGCGCGCCCGCCAGAGCGCCGAGGCCGGCATCGTGGAGTCCAATTCCCTCTATCAGGAGATGCGCCGCAATATCGCGCGCCTGGAGGAAATCCTGCAGAGCCTGAATGACTGACGCGGAGGACAGCCTGCATGAAACGAATCGGCCTGATCCGCGAAAAAAATGAGATCGAATACCTGATTTTATATGTGATGACCTTCTTAAAATCGTCCATCCGCTATGAGGATCTGGCCGACATGGCCATCTGCGACGGCGGCTTCGGATACTTTGAGTTTTCCGACGCCATGGCAGAGCTGATCCGGTTGGGACATATTCAGGTGACGGAGGAGGCGGGCGAAAAACGCTATCTTCTCACAGAAACCGGTCATCAGGCGGCGGAGGCATTCTCCCGCCGCATTCCCTCTTCGGTACGATTGGAGGCGGGGCGCTCTGCCGCCCGGGTGTTTGCCCGCATCCGCCGCCGCTCCGTGATTTCCGCCGGTCATTTCACCCGGGAGGACGGCACTATGGCGGTGCGTCTGGCCCTGATGGATGATAAAACCCCGGTTTTCTCCTTTGAGATCATGGTGCCCAACGAAGCCCAGGCACAGCTTTTCGAGAAAAACTTCCGCGCCCACGCGGAGGAAATGTACGACGGCATGATCTGCGTCCTGCTGAATCAGTACGGTGCTTTTGAAGAGGACGAAATCGAAGAATAAACGAACCACCCCGGAATCGGTTGGATTCCGGGGTGGTTTTTTGCATTTTTAGAAAATAACGGGATTCTCAAGGCTCCAGGTCACAAGCAGATCGCCCTGGGCCACAGAGATCTCCGCCGCGCGGCCGGTGAACTCATTGCTGACCCCCAGGGGGAATCCGGCACTGAGACTGCCGTTATGAAGTTCGTACTTGAGCCCCCGCAGCGTTACGCCCTCCGCGTCCGGGCCCATGGCAAAGACGGAGAGATACCCGGCGAAACCCGACGGGAACGAAAGCGTTCCACCCGATACCGCGGTGATCACCGCGCCCCGACCCACCAGATATGCCGCGGCGCCGCGTCTTGCGGCATAGAGAAGCGTCTGGAGATTGGCCAGCGTATGGTCGATTCGCGCACCGCCCAGGCCTCCATAGAGCACCATATGACGATACCCGCGCTCCAGCGCCAGCTTCACCGCCAGCATCATGTCGGTGTCGTCCTTCTCAACGGGTACCTGCACCACATGCGGATGCTGCGGCACACTGCCCAGAGAATCAAAATCCCCCAGCACCAGATGGGGAAAAAGTCCCTGCTCCACGGCGTACCGATAGCCGCCGTCCGCCGCAATGAGGAAATCATCCTCCCGCACAGGGCCGTATAGTCCTTCGAAATCGCCTGCGCCAAAGATCAGGCAGCGTTTTCCCATCGACAATGTACTCACCACTTTCCGTATCCTGCCATTCAGTATAGCACAGCCCGCGGCGAAACGCAATTCCGTCATGCATATCTGCGCCGCTCCGCCCATAGAATGGGGCATACGGAGAGGAGGGGAGCCAATGCAGGACGCACATCATCGGGACGAGGCTCTGTCCCGGGCGGCGGCACTGCTGCCCGCGCCCTACCGGGCGGCGGTACTGGCGGAGCGGACGACGCACCCGGTGGAGGAGATCCGCCTGCGTGCGGGACAGGCCGCGGCACTGAGCACGATACTGGGAGAAACGCCGCTTTCGGGTCTCCCTCCTGTGACGCCGCCGCTTTTGCGGCAGGTACTCGAACGGGCCACCGCATCCTCCTATCATGCCGCGGCGGACAGCCTGCGGCAGGGATTTCTCCCGGCGCCCGGCGGCTGCCGCATTGGCGTATGCGGCATGGCGGCCATGGAACACGGGGAGATCGTCACCATGCGGGAAGTGTCCTCTCTGGCGATTCGAGTGGCGCGGGATCATCCCGGCATCGCCCTGCCGATTCTGGACAGGCTGTGCCGGGAGGGGTTCCGGAATACGCTGCTGCTCTCCCCGCCGGGCGTGGGAAAGACTACGCTGCTGCGGGATCTGATCCGTGGGTTGTCCTGCCGGGGATATCGGGTATCCGTGGCGGATGAGCGGGGCGAGATTGCCGGAATGTCCGGCGGGATGCCGGGGTTTTCCCTGGGTCCCCGGACGGATGTGCTCACCGGTATGCCAAAGGCTCAGGCCGCCACGCTGCTTCTGCGGGCCATGACCCCCCAGGTGATTGCTCTTGACGAGATCAGCGCCCCAGGCGATATCCGGGCGGCGGAACAGATCGCCGACTGCGGCACGGCCCTGCTGGCCACAATGCACGCCGCCGCTTACGGGGAGGCGGCCGCACGGCCGCTCTTCGCGCCATTGGCGGCGCGGCGGCTTTTTCCGCGGGTGGTGGTGATCACCGTGGAGGATGGCGTGCGGCGATACCGGGTGGAGGAGGCGTCATGATCCTGATGACCAAGTTTCTGGGCGCCGCCTGTGTGGTGACGGCGGGGACGCTTCTGGGCATGGCCCGGGCACGGGTCTATGCCCGCCGGGTGCGGGAATGTGAGGAGATGCTGCGCTGTCTCGCCTCAATGCGGCGCGAGATTGCCCAGCGCCTGACCCCTATGCCGGAGCTGTTCCGCAGCCTTTCTCAGGAGTCCGGCGTCTGCCGCGCCTTCTTTGCGGCGCTGGCCGCAGCTCTGGACGCGGGAACGGAGGAACCGCTCTCCGTCCTCTGGCGTATGCACGCGGAAGCGGCGTTTCCGCCTTCTCCTGCCCGGGAGCAGTTGATCCATCTGGGTACGGCACTGGGCTGTTATGATGCGGCGGCGGAGTGCGCCGCCATCGACGCCGCCTGCGCAGCACTGGAGGAGGAGTATCGCCGGGCCGACGCGCTTTCTGCCCGGGACGGACAGCTCTGGCGCAGATTGGGCGTGGCGGGCGGGATTCTCGCGGCGGTATGCCTCATTTGACGAAGGAGAGATCGATATGGAAGTGGATCTGATCTTCAAAATCGCGGCCATCGGCATCGTGGTGGCGGTGCTGAACCAACTGCTGGTGCGCTCCGGTCGGGAGGAACAGGCCATGATGACCACGCTGGCCGGGGTGATCGTCGTGCTGATGATCCTAATCGGCGAGATCGAGCGGCTGTTTGCCGTGGTGAAACAGACCTTTGGGTTTTGAAGATGGAATGGATGGGAAAACTCTGCGCCCTGGCGCTCTGCGGGGCGATGCTGGCCCTGATCCTGAAAAAGCATACGCCGGAATACGCCTTCCTCACGGCGGCGGCCTGTTCGCTGCTGCTGCTTCTGGCGGCGGCGGAGAAAATCGGCGCCGCCATGGATCGTGTTGCGGCGCTGGCTGCCGCGTTTCCCGCCGGGGATGCCCTGCTGACGCCGCTTTACAAGGCGGCGGGCATCTCGGTCATCAGTCGCCTCTCCGCCGCCCTGTGCCGGGATGCGGGCCAAAACGCACTGGCGGAAAAGGTGGAGCTTCTGGGCGTGACGGCCTGCCTGTTGGCGGCGCTGCCTCTGGCAGAGGCAGTATTGGAACTGATCGGAGGGATGCTCTGATGCGAAGGGGACTGCGCGTGCTGCTGCTTTGCTGCCTGTCGGTTCTGATTTGCACGAGTCCGGCGGCCGCGACGGATCTGGAGTCCTATATCGATCCGCAGGCCGTGGAGGACGCCCTTCCGGGGGAGGCCAGAGAACTGCTCTCCGATACAGCGCTCGATACCGATCTGGACTTTGCCGCCGCCATTTCCCGGCTGTGGCAGCGGGCGGTGGACGCCGCGAAGGCGGATCTGCGCGGCGCTCTGGGCGGGACGGCCCGGATCCTGGCGGCGGCGCTATTCTGTGCGGTGGCGGCGGCCTGCAGTACGCGGATGCAGCCCATGGTGCGCGTGGCGGGAACGCTGGCGGTGGTGGCCCTGACCATGGGGGATCTGCATACGCTTCTGGGTCTCGGCAGCACGATGATGACGGATCTTGCCGCCTTTGGCAAGGTGCTGATGCCGGTGCTGGCTGCGGCATCTGTGGCCAGCGGCAGTCTGACCGCCTCCGGCACGGTATATCTCGCCGTGATGTTTGTGATCGATCTGCTGGTGTCGCTCTTTGCGGAACTGATGATCCCTCTGGTCTGGGCGGATGCGGCGCTTCTGACCGCGGGCAGCATCACGGAGAATCACGGCCTGACGAAGCTGGCCCGGGCGCTGAAAAACGGCGTGACCCTTTCTCTGAAATTGATCCTGGGCGTGTTTACCGGATATCTCATGGTGGCAGGAGTCATCTCAGGCACGGCGGATGCCCTGACGGTCAAGACGGTGCGCCTGGCGGTGTCCAGTATGATCCCGGTGGCCGGCGGATTTCTGGCGGATGCGGCGGAAGCCGTGGTGGCTGGGGCCGGTATTGTGCGCAGCGTCACCGGGATTTTCGGCATTCTGGGCGTACTGGCCACGGCGATTTTACCGTTTCTGCGTCTGGGGATGCAGTATCTGGCCTATCGCGGGGCGGCGCTGCTCTCCGTGGTGGCGGGAGCAGATGAACTGGAACCCATTCTCGAGGGCATGGGCGAGGTGTTCTCCCTGATGCTGGCATTGGTGGGCACGGCCTCCGCCCTGCTTCTGATCGGGATATTTGCCGCGGCGGCGGGGGTGAGGGTATGACGGAATTCCTGCGCAACTGGGTTCTGGGCATTGTGGCGGTATCGTTGACGGTGAGTGCGGTAAGTGCACTGGCGGGAGAGGGACCGCTCCGGCGCATGGTGCGGCTGGTCGGTGCGCTGCTCCTGCTGCTCAGTGTGCTGCTTCCCTGGAAACAGGATGGGGACGCCCTGCTTCGCCGGGCATACCGGGACTGGGACGCGGTTTTTCAGACTGAACTCGCGGCGGTACAGGCGGCGGGTACCCGGCAATATGAACAGGCAGTCCGGACTGCCCTGGAGGAACAGGCCGTCGCCCTGGCGGCGGAGCAGGGGATCGCCTGCTCCGCCCGGATAGAACTGGAATTCCGGGATGGCATCCCTGTCCCGCTGTCCTGCCGGCTCTTTGCCGGGGAAGTTCCGGCGGAACAGGCGGAGGCCCTGTGCGATACCCTGCGGCAGATGCTGGGCACCGATCAAATCACGATCCAAAAGGAGTGAGGGGATATGCAGGTCTATTCCGAAAAGCTGCGGCATATCCTGCAAAGGTACTGGCCTGTGCTGCTTGTGGCGGCGGTGGGCGTGCTGCTGCTGTGCTGGCCCTCAGGGGAAGGGGAGACCGTGCAGGCGGCAGAATCGCCCGAGCCGGCGGCGGAAGCCAGCGGGGAGACCGAGGCACGTCTCTCCGCACTGCTTGCACAGGCCGCGGGTGTGGGCCGGGTAGAGGTGATGCTGACGATCCTGCAGGAGGCGGAGTATCTTTACCTGGAGGAACGCACCACATCCCGGGATGCCCGGGGTACGGAATCCGCCGTGACGGAGACCTCTTTAGAGGAGAGTCTGCGCTATCCTGCTCTGCGGCAGGAGGACGGCGGCGAAGCACCGGTTCTGCGCACCCGGCGCAGTCCGGTGTATCAGGGCGCGGTCGTGGTGTGCGACGGCGCCGATCAGGCAAGTGTCCGATTAACAGTCATCAACGCGGTGAGCGCGCTGACGGGTCTTTCGTCAGACCGGATCACTGTGATGAAAATGAAATAAGCGGGGAGGATCATGTATGCATTTCAAGAAAAACGGCGCGGTGATTTCGGTGATCGTACTGCTCTTGTGCGTGGCGGTGTACTTAAACTGGAATTATTCCCGAGTGGGGGAGGATGCGGCGGATGTGGAGACCGATGCCGCGGCCGCCGACACAGCACAGGAGACCGTCAGCGACGGGGAACGCTTTCAGGAGAGTCAGTGGGTGATCGAACTTGCAGAGGACGGCGGCCAGACCGTGACCCAGGCCGCCGCCACGCGCCTTGCGGCCCACGGCGCTTATTTTGATGAGACGCGCCTGGAGCGCCAGACCACAAGAGATCAGGAACTGAGCATTCTGAAGGATACCCTGAGTCAGGAGAGCGTGACGGAAGAAATGCGGGTCAGTGCCGAGGAGCAGATCGCGGCCATCGCCGCCTGTTCCGTGACGGAGTCCCGGATCGAGAGCCTCGTCACTGCCAAGGGCTTCCTCGACTGCGTTGCCATGATCAGTGACGCGGGCGTCAGCGTGGTGGTGCTGCCGGAGATGGCGGGACTGCAGGCCTCGGACGTTGCCAAGATCAAGGATATTGTGATCCAGGAGACCGACGTGACGGCGGATCTGATCCGTGTGATCGAGTCCCAGTAAAAAATCCCCCTGATACGGCCTGTCGCCGTATCAGGGGGATGCGTTTTTCTATTATGCGTTACCGTTTAAGAAGTTCGGCAGGATCTGCATGAGCTCGATATCCATGCCGTCGGGATCCCGGATCCAGAGCTGGTAATTGCCGTAGCGTCCGGCCTTGGGCTCCACCCGGATGGGCCAGTCTGCCGCGCGCACTGCCGCCGCGGCCTCTTCAATATCCGGCACCGTGAGGCAGAGATGGGTGAATCCCACCGGGGAGGAGACCCGCTCCGCATCCGGCGCGGCACGGAACATTTCGATATACTGTCCCGGGGCCATACGGATGTACATCATGTCGGAAGCACCGCTTTCATCCTTGCGGTCGAACACGATCTCGCCGCCCAGCACCCGGCAATAGAAATCGGCGCTCACCTGCATATCCTTTGCATAGACCGCAATATGCATCATGGCATTGATTTTCATAACAGTCACACTCCTTTTGCTTCGGCACAATCCCGCAGATACCGCAGGGATGCGGCAATGGCGTCTGCCGCCTGGTTTTCCAAATAAGCTTCCATACTGACTGCGTCGTCATAGCCCGCCGCACGCAGGGCGCGGAAGAAGGCGGGATAGTCCTCGCCGTCTCCCTCACAGGGAAGACCGCGGCCCAACGGCCGGGCAATATGGACATGCTGCAGCATACCGGTCGTTTGTGCCACATCTGCGGCAGTTTCGCCGGACAGAGACATATGATAAGAGTCCACCAGCATCCGAACTGTCGGCTGATCCACCGCGCGGCAAAGCGCCACGCTCTCCCGAATGCTTGTGAGGATGTTGCTCTCCGCCCGGTTTAAGGGCTCCAGTACCATGGTGAGCCCGTATTGATGGGCTAAGGGAGAGAGCCGGGTCAGGAGCGCCGCTAGCTGGCGCGCGGCTTCCTCCCGCGGGAAGCCAAAGGGCACATTGCGGGCACCGGAGGAACCAAATACCAGACGGCTTGCCCCCAGCTGTGCCGCCCGGGAAAAGGCCTTTTCGCAGTAGGCATAGGCGGCGTCGTGATCGGCGTCCGGGCCGGTGAGGAGATGGCTCGCCGGGAAGAGATTGTTGGAACAGACGCAGGGCAGACCGCTCTCCCGCAGCGGACGCAGCACCAGAGATTCAAATTCTTCGTCCGACAGCACCATCATCTGGGCCATGGGCAGATCCACATAGTCAAAGCCCAGCTCCGCCAGCCGGGCGATCCAGTCATATCCGACGCCCGCCGGATCCTCCGCCAGCATATTGACACAATAGCCAAATCGCATCGCATTCCCTCCATTCACGTCTTTTCTTCATCTTACTCTGAAAATAAACGCTTGTCAAACATCTTTCCTTTACAAAACCCGGCTTCTGTGCTAGAGTGAAACCAGCAAAACAAAATAAACCTGCAAAAGGAGCATTATTATGGCACTGAAAGATCGTACGCTTGGTATTATTCACGCAGCGGTGTTCACGGCAAACACCGTGGAACCCTACGCAAAGGAAATCATTCCGGAAGTCACCATCATGCACTTTGGTGATGACACCGTCCAGCGCGACAACCTGAAGGCACCCGTAGGCACCATCCCCAAGGTCAATTTCTTCAAGTTCGCCACCTATGCCCGTTTCCTGGAGGAAGCCGGCTGTGACATGATCATGCTGGGCTGCTCCACCTTCAATCAGGCGGTGGAGTATTCACGTCCCATGATCAGCATTCCCATGCTGAATATCGACCGTCCCATGATGGATCTGGCCGTGCAGGACGGCCGTCGTATCGGTCTGCTCGGCACGCTGCCCTCCACCATGCCCTCCTCCGAGCGCCTGCTGCGCCAGGCCGCCGCCGAGGCAGGAAAAGAGATCGAAGTGAAGCCTGTCCTCTGCGCCGAGGCCTTCCGTGTGCTCCGCGAGGAGAATAACCCCGCAAAGCACAATGAAATGCTTCTCGAAGAAATCGACAAGCTTTCCCGCGAGGTGGACGCCATCGTGCTGGCTCAGGTCTCCATGTCCGTTTTGGAGAAAGATCTCGTGAATCCCCGCGTGCCGGTTTATAACAGCGGCCGCACCAGCTTCCAGCGCGTCCGTGAAATGCTGCTTGCCATGGACAAGTAAGAGAGGTATTTATGGATCATAACATATCTGTTCGCGTGGATGCCGGTAAATGGCTGGGCACACTCGCGCATACCTGGAACTATGTGGGCTATGACGAGTGCAACTACACCCATTCCCCCGGCGGTATGGCGCTGATCGAAAAATTCGGAAAACTCGAAAAGCCCTATTATATGCGCGCCCATCATATGCTCTGCACGGGTATCATGCACGGCTTCTATAAATGGGGCTCCACCAATGTCTACACTGAGGACGAGCAGGGCAACCCGGTCTATTACTATGACTGCATCGACCGCATGATGGATATCTGGCTCCAGGCAAATTGCAAGCCCTTCTTTGAGATCGGCTTTATGCCGAAGGACCTGGCGGACACCCGCGCCGCGGAGGATCCCGCCCGCGGCTATTCCATGGACAGCTATCGCCGCACCGGCTGGGCCATGCCCCCCAAGGATTACGACCGCTGGTATGAGCTCATCGTGAATCTGACCCAGCATCTTCTGGACCGCTACGGCGCAGAAGAACTGAAAACCTGGTATTTTGAACTGTGGAATGAGCCGGATATCTTCTATTGGCGCGGCACGCCGGAGGAGTATCATAAGCTCTATGACTACACCGAGGCTGCCATTCATGCCGTACTGCCGGAGGCCCGCTTCGGCGGTCCCGCCACCACTGGTAATGAAACCCTGGGCGAGGCCGGTGCGCTGTTCCTCGAAAACTTCCTGAAGCATACCAAGTCCGGCACCAACTACTATTCCGGCAAGACCGGCACCCGTGTGGACTTCACTTCTTTCCACACCAAGGGCGGTCTTTATGACATGAATCTCCTGGCCAAGAAGCAGATTCCGTCCGTCAAGGTACTGGTGAATAACGCAAAGACTCAGTCCACCGTCATCCGCGAGGCGGGTTACGGCGATCTGGAATGCGTCATGAGCGAGACCGACCCGGACGCCTGGGCCGCCGGCGGCAGATTTGATAACTTCAATCTGAACTTCCGCAATACGGAATACTATGCCTCCTTCGTGGCCTCCGGATATAAGCATCTTTATGACCTGGCGGAGCGGATCGGTATGGATCTGCGCCCCCTGGCCTGGGCATTTATGTTCGAGGGGGAACGCTGCTTTGAGGGCACCCGCACCTTCTCCACCCAGGGCATCGACAAGCCTGTGATGAATCTCTTTAAGCTCTACTCGAAGCTCGGCACCCAGCGGGTGGCGCTCGAAAGCTCCCGCGCTATGGAGCCTCTGGAGTATCAGGACAATAACGGCACCGCAGAAGGGCCGGAAATCGACGGATGGGCCACGGTGGGGAAGGACGACAGCGTCCAGATCTTGCTCTTTGCCCATCACGATGACTGGGATGTACGGGAGAACTTTGACGTGACGCTGTCCCTGGCGGGCCTCCCGAAGGGCGCCGTCACAGTAAAACACTACCGTATCGACGAGGAGCACTCCAATGCCTGCACCGAGTGGAAGCGGCAGGGCATGCCCGATTGGCCGAATGAGGGCCAGTATGCCGCCATCAAGGCAAGAGACGGCATCGAGCTGCTCTCTGCCCCCGAAACCATCGAGACCGACGGCGAGGCCAGCCTTTCCTTCTCCATGCCCTCTCACGCGGTCAGTCTGATCCTGATTGAAAAGGCCTGATGAATGGATCCCCGGCGGTGCGCGGAAATCCGTGCACCGCCTCATTTTGTTTATACGGGGTTCACAATCGTCTGCTATACTGCATAATGGAAGTCGGGGAATGGGCGGCAGAGGCCGCCGACACCGCGCGGTGGAGAAAGTTCCCGACTGCCAAGGAAACATCCCGGAAGCTTCGGGATGTTCCAAAAAAGAAAGGAAAGAAGAACATGGATCAAAACGAATACTCCTATCGTCCGACGCCGCCGCCGAAGCCGATCCGCGTCAAGCCGGATCTTCGGAAGGTGAAGCGGATTCTCCTCACAGTGGTGGTGCTGCTCCTGGCCATCTCCATCGGCTCCTCCTGCTGGTACACCGTAGACGAGAAGCAGCAGGCCGTGGTCACCACCTTCGGCAAGGTGACTGACGTGACCGAGGCCGGTATCCACTTCAAGCTGCCCATGGGCATCCAGCGGGTGGAAAAGGTGGACGTGAACGTCTATCAGAAGATCGAGCTGGGCTATCGCACCGATTCCTCCAAGGATGAGGGCTATACCGTCGTGAATGACGAAAGCAGTATGATCACCGGCGACTATAATATCGTCAATGTGGAGTTCTTTGTGGAATACAAGATCTCCGACCCGGTGAAGTATCTCTATAGCTCCTATGAGCCCGAGGATATCCTCCGCAATCTGGTGCAGAGCCAGGTGCGCAACGTGGTGGGCTCCACCAACGTTGACTCCGTGCTGACGGATGGTAAGGAAGCCATTCAGATGCAGGTGAAGGAACTGATCATCGAGACCCTGGAACAGTATGACATTGGCCTGATGCTCAATGACGTCAAGATCCAGGACAGCGAACCGCCCACGGAGGAAGTTACCGCCGCCTTCAAGAACGTGGAGACGGCCAAGCAGGGCGCCGAGACCGTGGTGAACCAGGCTATGGCCTATCAGAATGCAGAGCTGCCTGCCGCAGAGGCAGAGGCCGACAAGCTGATCCAGAACGCCGAATACTTAAAGCAGAAACGTATCAATGAAGCACTGGAACAGGTGGCCATGTTCGAGGCCCGCTATGTGGAATACGCCCAGAACCCCGCCATCACCCGTTCCCGTATGTACTATGAGGCCATCACCGAGGCCTTCCCGGACATCCGGCTCTATATCGACCTGTCCGATGGCGGCGTCAGCAAGGTGCTGCCGCTTGAGAGCTTCACAGATGCCGACACCGCCGGTGCGGCGGTGTCCGATACGGTCATCCCGGACATTCTGAATGACGCGCAGGAAGGAGGCGACGCTGAATGAAAAAGACCATGAAATGGCTGATCGCGCTGGTCGTGGTGCTGGCGCTGGTGATCTGCCTCGGCTCGTCCTTCTATACCGTGGCGGAGAATGAATACGCCTGTGTGGTACGTTTTGAGAAAATCATCGACACCACCGACACCCCGGGCCTGCACTTCAAGATGCCCTTTGTGGACGGCGTGAAGCGCTTCCCCAAGGCCACCATGCTCTACGACATTTCTCCCTCTGAGGTGCTCACCTCCGACAAGCAGAATATGACCGTGGACAGCTATATCCTGTGGCAGATCGAGGATCCTCTGAAGTTCTATCAGTCCCTGGGCAATACCTCTGTCGCCGAACAGCGTCTGGATGCCCTGACCTATAACGCCTTGAAAAATGTCATGGGTACGCTGGCTCAGAAGGATATCATCAATGAAGAGGACGCCACCGGCCGCAATGACATCTATGCCGGCATCGCCGCAGACGTGGCGGAAGTGGCGGATACCTACGGCATCGGCATCGTGGATATCAAGATCAAGCGCTTTGATCTGCCGGAGGCCAATGAGCAGGCCGTCTATGCCCGCATGATCTCTGAGCGCAACCAGATCGCCGAGAAGTACACCGCCGACGGCGAATACGAGGCATCCATCATCCGCAATGACGTGGACAAGCAGGTGAATATCATCGTCTCCAACGCCCGTGCCGAGGCCGCCAAGCTGGAGGCCGAGGGCGAGCAGGAATACATGCGGATCCTGGCGGAGGCCTATGACTCCGACGAGAAGAAGGATTTCTATGAGTTCAATCTGGCGCTGGACGCCCTGAAGGCATCCCTCGCCGGCGAGGAAAAGGCCCTGATCCTGGGCAAGGATTCCCCCCTGGCAAAGGTCCTTCTGAATCAGTAATCAGCTCAAGTAAGAAGCGGGCAGCGATGCCCGCTTCTTTTCTTTTTTCATCCGCTTTACAGCGTTTTATTTCTGTGGTATCCTAGAATCAATATACCATGTATCCAAAATAGTCTATCTGATACAGGAGGAATCGTTTATGCCTATGCAAATGGGTTTCCGTTGGTACGGCGAGGGAAATGATGCCATCTCGCTTTCCGATATCCGTCAGATCCCCGGCGTCAGCACCATCGTCTGGGCGCTGCATCACAAAATGCCCGGCGAAATCTGGGAGGAATCGGAGATTGCCCCGGTGATGGCCCAGATCCGCGCCCATGGCTTTAACGGCGACGTGGTGGAGTCCGTCAACATCCATGACGATATCAAGATCGGCAAGCCCACCCGTGACGCCCTCATCGAAAACTATAAGACCTGCATCCGCAATCTCTCCAAGTTCGGCGTCAAAGTCATCTGCTATAACTTCATGCCCATCTTTGACTGGACCCGCAGCAATCTCTTCCATGAGGTGGGCGACGGCTCCACGGCGCTCTTTTATGAAAAGGGCATGATCCAGGACGACTATAACGCCATGGCCCAGTACATTCTGGATTATACAGAGCGGCATCATATGTCCTTCCCCGGCTGGGAGCCCGAGCGCATGGCAAAGCTGGATGAGCTGTTCCGGGAGTATGCCGGCGTGGATCATGAAAAGCTCTGGGCAAATCTCAAGTATTTCCTGGAGGCGATCATGCCCACCTGTGAGGAGTGCGACGTGAAGATGGCCATTCATATGGACGATCCGCCCTGGGATATCTTCGGTCTGCCCCGCCTTCTGGTGAATGAGGAGAATATCGACCGGTTCCTGCGCATGGTGGATCATCCCTATAACTGCCTGACGCTCTGCTCCGGCTCTCTGAACGCCAATCCGGAAAATAACGTGGCCGATATCGTGCGCAAACACTGCGACCGCATCGCCTTCGCCCACATCCGCAACGTGAAGCACTTCGCAAACGGCGACTTCTCCGAGGCCAGCCACCGCGACTGTGACGGCGACACCGGCATTATCGACATCCTCCGCGCCTATCATGAATGTGGCTTCGAGGGCTATATCCGCCCCGACCACGGCCGTCATCTCTGGGGCGAGGGTCCCGGCAGCGTCCGTCCCGGCTATGGTCTCTATGACCGGGCTCTCGGCATCATGTACATGCTGGGCGCCTGGGACCTGATGGACAAACAGGCCGGAAAATAAAAAACGCAATGAGGAAACCCCCGGACAGCTTTTTCGTGCTGTCCGGGGGTGCTTTTTTGATCGTTACAGCCGGATCACTTCGCCCCAGTCGGGGATCCGTACCTCCGTCTCCGGCGATTTTTCCAGAATCTTCGCTTTTGCCAGTTCCGCGTGCTCCCACTGCCACATGACGAAGTCCTCCCGCCCGGTCTCATAGAGATGGGAAAGCAGGATCTTTTTTCTGGAGGCGGCCAACGCGTAGTCCGCAAAGGCCTCCGCACCGCGGCACAGCTCCGGCGAGCGATTGTCATCGCAGAACCAGACGTGGGAGAACGAGACATCTGCCGCCTCAAAGGGGAAATCCGGCTCCTGATAGCGGCGCACATCCCCGGGGAATGCCAGAGAGGGCTGGCCCTCGGCGGTGATGAAATACCCGAGCTCCGGCACGCCCCGGCCGTCATCGCGGAAATGCCGGCTTTCAAAGGGCAGGATCGTCAGCGGCCCCACCTTTATGGTCTCTCCCGGCCGGGCAAGGAGCAGCTTCTCCCGGGAAATCCCCCGCTCCAGCGCCAGTGCTTCTAGGAACTCCGGCACCACCCACAGGGTCTCGTTTCCGGCCAGCGCCCGAACCGTCCGCTCCTCAAAATGATCCTCGTGCTCATGGGTGATGACCATCAGCCGCAATTCGCGTAAGAGTTCCGCCGCCCGGTGCGGCGTCTCCGCCAGATCATAACAGCCCCGGAAGGCCAGATCCATGCCCCAGAAATACCCGTTTGTGGAGAATAAGTAGGACGAGGACTGCACCAGACTCATATAGGTGCCTTCCTGCTGCTCCTGCACGGTCAGGGCCCGGGCAAAGTCCCGGTCGAATTCCCGGCGTACCCGGTCATAAAGCCGCGCCGACGGGGTGAGGGCGTTTTTCAGAAACGGCACGGATTTCCTGAGCGCCTCCATGGGCGTGAATACCTCCCGGATACGGGGGAAATCCGGCTCAAAATTGTAAACGCCGTAATAACCGCAGCTGAGTTTCTCCAAAATCCCCTCGAGAGGAAGTTCATGATCCTCCAGAGGGTAATGGGTGCTGTAGCCCCGCAGGGCGTGGATATGGGTGTGGGTCACATGGCGCCAGAATTCCTCCGGCGGCAGGGTGTCGGGAGCGTCGGAGAAGTGCTTCTTCACCACATAGGCATAATGCCCCATGTCAAAGCAGATGCCCACGTTTTCCCGGTTTGCCCGCTTCACAGCGTCCAGCACCAGGGCCACGCTATCCCCCTCGGTATTATCCGGCAGGAGGCGGTTGTTCTCCAAGGAAAAGCGCACGGGCAGACCCTGCTCCGCCGCATGATCTGCCAGCGCACACAGCACCGTCGCATTGTCGCCCGCAATGGGGTGGAACGTGATGTTCAGCGCTTTCTGTCGCAGCGGGAAGGCCTGAGCAAGCGGCTCGAAAATATCCGAAACACAGCTCTCCCGGCTCTTCACGGAACCATGCACCGTGAGTAAAAAGCCCTCATCCCACACGCGTTCCATCATCTGCCGTACTTCGCCGGGATCATGATCCGTCCGCAGGGCGCGAAGCTCCACGCTTTCCACGTCCTCCGCTTTCAGGTAGGCGAGCATTTCCGCCAGCTCTGCCTGATGCTCCTCCTCAAATAAATAGACCGGTATCGATACGCCGATCATACGCCATCCCTCCTGTTTCCTTTGCTTTTATTATACCAGTCCGACGAATCCTGTCAAGAAATGCCGGGTCATCTGTCCTCTTGTATCGGGCGGGTTTTTGTGCGATAATACGGCTATCACAAATGGGAGGTGCAGCATGGGACTGGGTATCATCGTCTGCGGCATGAACGGCAGCGGCAAGAGTACACTGGGAAAGGCACTGGCGGAGGCGCTGGGAGTGCCGTATCTTGATAACGAGCAGTTCTACTTTTCCCGCAGTGCGGAGACCGACCCCTATGTGCAGACGCATACCCGGGCGGAAGTGGAAGTGCTGATCAGGGAGCGGGTGCGGGAATGCGGCAGTTTCGTGCTGGCCTCGGTAAAGGGCGACTACGGAGAGGAGATCCTGCCCTATTATCACTATGCGGTACTCATCGATGTGCCGAAGGAGATCCGGATGCAGCGCATCCGCAGCCGTTCCTATGGCAAATTCGGAGAGCGGATGCTGCCGGGCGGCGATCTCCATGAATCGGAAGAGGCATTCTTCCGCCTGGTGGCGGAACGCCCGGTCGACTATGCCGAGCGCTGGGTGCACACGCTCTCCTGCCCGGTGATCCGCGTGGACGGCACCCGTCCCATTGCAGAGAACGTGGAGAAGATCCGGCAGATCATTGAGGAGACAGAACATGGCAAAGCATGAATTCGGGATGATGCCCGCCCCGCCGGCGGCGGACAAACGCTATGACGAATATGAGCCCCAGCGTTATCACTGTATCGCGCTGGATGATGAGGCGGTGGAACGCCTGGATCCCTGCTGGCAGCGGCTGCCTGTCTACTGGCATACGCTTGCCGTCCCGGGATGTGGTCTTGCCTATTGCGGCGTCACGCTGATCCCGCCGGAGTCCCTGGGGACAGCCCTGGCCCTCATGCCGTCCGGCGCAGCATATCAGGAACTGCGCGACCTGCTGCAGATGGCACAGGCCGGGGAGCGCTGGATCATTCATTTTGGAATATAAGAACCGCCCCGATTCGTCAGAAAATCGGGGCGGTTTTATAACTTATGCGGGTGCTTTCCCGGTTTTTCGATCTTTCAGATACCACGGCAGATAGGCCAGCAGGAACATGGCCGTGATCACGGCCACGATGATCGTCACGCGCAGGGCGTAATTGGGCGGCAGCAGATCCAGCACAGAGGGTGCGCTTTCCGGGCGGGCCATATAGAGATAATTGGCGCCGGGGATCATGGCATTCACCCAGGCGGCCAGACCCGCCATGGCAAGCAGCGCCCCATAGGAGCGGATCATGGAGCGGATGTTGGGCCGCATTCCATGGACGAAGATCATATAGAAGATGGCAACATATCCCAGCGTGTGTTCCAGCCAGAACTGGTAATACCGGAAGCGGGTGGGGCCGCAGTAGGTCAGGGGAGTGGGCGTGATCAACGCAAATAAAGAACCGGACAGCAGCCAGAAATACGCAATGTCAAAGAGCCGACGGCTCTTGCCCACCAGCATGAAGCCGCAGAAAATCACCGCCCAGCCGCACACCGCAATGGGCAGAGTCTCAACGACGCCCGGCGAGATCCCCGGCAGCGCCGTAAAGCGCCAGTAATAGGACATATCACAGATCACCAGCGCAAATCCCAGAATATAGCGCAGATTGGTTTCATACCGAGAGGCACGAAGCTGCTCCCGATACCGATAGATGAGGAAAATCGCCGCGATCAGCAGCCCGATGGGCGCAACATGCGCCAGGGAAAACAGGGAAAATTCCGGCGTGTCGCCGATCCCGAAAAAGTAGGTGAAAAACTCTGTCATTTCATTCCTCCCGACGTTTTTTCCATTGTACCGTAAACCGGAGGAAAATGCAAACCGAATTCTTCCAAAACCGTGTGGATTCTGCCAAAAAACCATGCTCTCACGCGGCGGATTCTGTTGTCGTTTGCTGTTGTATTCTGTCACTTCCTGTGCTATCATGAAGGCGAAAAAAGGATTCGTTCGATATCGTCTGCATTTTGTGGGAAACAGGAAGGATAACATGATGGGCGTGATAGAAACCTTATTGCTTTTGACGACTGTGGCCGGTGTGGTGGGAACCGGTGTGGGCGGCCTGGTGGGCGCCCTGCTCCAGAAGGATTCCAACCGTGCGGTCAGTTTGCTTCTGAGTTTTGCAGGCGGTGTGATGCTCAGTGTGGTCTGCTTTGATCTGGTGACGGAGGCCATTGAAACGAATGTGGGTCTCTCGATCGTGATTGCTGCCATAGCACTTGGCGTGGCGGTGATCTATGTGCTGAATTATCTGATCGACCGGCGCACCAATCCGGAGGTGCCGCACATCGATGAAAATCATCCGAAAACCGCGGATGATCTGGACGAGCTGATCCACAGCGACCATTTTGAACAGCATGTGTCCCAGCGGGACAACAAATTCGCCCTCTTTGTGGCGGGCATTGTCATGGCCGGCGCCATCGCCCTGCATAATGTGCCGGAGGGCATGACCATCGGCGCGGCCTATGCCAGCAATAACGGCGTATTGGGCAGCTCTGCCCTGGTTCTTGCCATCCTCATTGGTCTTCATAATATTCCGGAGGGGATGGCCGTCTCCGTTCCGCTGATCAGCGGCGGCATGGGCAGAGGCAAGGCCGTCTGCATCACCGCGCTGTCCGGTGTGCCCACGGTGCTGGGTGCGTTCCTGGGCTATCTTCTGGGCGATATCGGCGCCATGGGCCTGGCTCTGAGCCTGGGCTTTGCCAGCGGCGCCATGCTCTATGTGGTATTCGGCGAGATCCTGCCCCAGGCCATCCTCATGTACCACAGCAAGCTCCCCGCCTTCTCCGCCATCGTCGGCATGCTGGTGGGTATCCTGATCATCTTTGCATAAAAAATGTGCTGCCTTTGGCAGTCCCGAACAAGAAACCATAGCCCGCAAAAAGGATCTTTTCGCCGGCCTCATCGTTATTTCCCTTTGTATTACACAAAGTAGTACTGCAGGAAAATGCCTCGATTCCGGCGAAAACCTCTCTTTTTTCGGCGCTGACGCGTTTTGCCCCATAAGCAGATGCTTATGGGGCAAAATCTATGTTTTCTTATTCGGAACTGCCTTTGGCAGCACATTTTTTTGTATCCGAACCTATTGCATTATGCGACAATACGCACATTGCGAGTCATGTCAGTTGAATGCAATTTGCAACAATTTTGCGAAAAAAATAAGGATTTTTCCAGGAAAACGATGAATAATGCGACTGTTTGCACGGCCTTTCCTTGCATAAGCACTTTCCCTTGGGTATAATAAACGGGAAAGAATGCGGAAGGAGGGGACAGGTTTTGAACGAGCAGAGCATGGGAGACCGGATTCGGATCTGCCGCGAGGCGTGCGGCTATTCCCAGGTATGGCTGGCCAATGAACTGGGCGTGGATCGCTCTACGGTGTTCCGTTATGAAAACGGCTCCACCCGCCGGATCGCCGCCTCCACCATCGAAAAGATTGCGGAGCTTCTGGGCACCACCCGGGACTATTTGCTCTTTGGGATAGAGCCCGGTTCCCGTCCCATTCCGTCTCATTCCTCCGGAACGTCCTGGCAGCTGCGCTCCCCGCCGCCCGCCTATGATGTGCTGTTCCGCGAATTCCAGGTGGACAGTACGACGGTTCCGCGCATGAGAGCCATGCATGTATTCCGCTTCCTGGTAGAGTCCGACCTGATGGTGCCGCGGATCCAGCGGGGAGATATCCTGACGGTGGAAGTATCCGACCAGCTGCAGAACCAGCGGCTTCATCTCCTTCTGCACGAGGGCGCTTTCCTGCTGCGCCGCGTCAGCTGTGAGGGCGATGTGGTGATTCTGGTATCGCGGGACGGAAGCGCGGAAGTCCTCGATCAGGAAAAGCTGCAGAGCAAGTACCAGTTAATCGGTCATGTGACCAATCTTTCATCCGATCGTCCGTGAGTTTAATCCGGGAGGGAAGCCCCTCCCGGATTTTTCATATCCCGGTATGAAAAAAAGAGGTGTGCATTGCTGCACACCTCTTCAATATTTCAGAGAACTTATGCCTTGAGGTTGTTCTCCAGCTTATCAAGCTCTGCGTAAAGCTCTGCGGGGACCTTGCCCTCAGCGAACTTGCCGTAGAATGCCTTGATGCTGTCGATATCCTCCAGCCACCAATCCTTCTCAACAGTCAGAATGGACTTCAGATCGTCGAGATCGAACTTGTGCTCCTTGGTGACATTGTAGTCCAGGTCGGTCAGGTCGAGATCCTCAGCCTTCGGGACATAACCGATAGCGGTCTCGTCGGCACCGATCTTGCCTTCGCAGCGAGCCAGGATCCACAGCAGGACACGGAAGTTGTCGCCAAAGCCCGGCCACATGAAGTTGCCTTCATCGTCAAGACGGAACCAGTTGACGTTGAAGATCTTGGGCTGCTTGGTGATCTTCTTGCCCATGTCGAGCCAGTGCTGCCAATAGTCGCCCATGTTGTAGCCGCAGAACGGCAGCATGGCCATCGGGTCACGACGGACAACACCAACAGCGCCGGAAGCGGCAGCAGTGGTCTCGGAAGCCATGATGGAACCTACGAACACGCCATGAGTCCAGTCACGGGATTCGTAAACCAGCGGAGCGGTCTTTGCACGACGGCCGCCGAAGATGATAGCGGAGATCGGCACACCCTGCGGATTCTCGAACTCGGGGCTGATGCACGGGCAGTTGATAGCCGGAGCAGTGAAACGGGAGTTGGGATGAGCACCCTTGGAGCCATCGGTCGGATCCCACGGCTCACCCTTCCAGTTGTTAACACCGGTGGGCGGGTTCTTATCGAGGCCTTCCCACCAAACGCCGCCGTCAGCAGTCTTGACAACGTTGGTGAAGATGGTGTTCTTACGGGTGGAAGCCAGTGCATTGGGGTTGGACTTCTCGTTGGTGCCGGGGGCAACGCCGAAGAAGCCATATTCGGGGTTAATGGCGTAGAGCTGGCCGTCCTCGCCGACACGCAGCCATGCAATGTCGTCACCAACGGTCTCAACTTCGTAGCCCTGATCGCGGAAGTACTTCGGCGGGATCAGCATGGCCAGGTTGGTCTTGCCGCAGGCAGACGGGAATGCGCCGGTGACATACTTCTTGGTGCCGTCCGGATACTTGATGCCCAGGATGAGCATATGCTCGGCCATCCAGCCCTCGTTGCGGCCCAGGTAGGAAGCGATACGCAGAGCGAAGCACTTCTTGCCCAGGAGCACGTTTCCGCCGTAACCGGAGTTAACGGAGCAGATGTAGTTGTCCTGCGGGAACTGAACGATGTAACGCTTCTCTTCGTCGATGTCTGCCTTGGCATGCAGGCCCTTGATGAAGTCGGGGTTGTCGCCCAGAGCATCCAGAACCTTGGAGCCGATACGGGTCATGATATTCATGTTCAGAACAACATAAATGGAGTCGGTGATCTCAACGCCGTACTTGGCGAAGGGGGAGCCGACAGGGCCCATGGAGTAGGGCAGAACGTAGCAGGTGCGGCCCTTCATGGCGCCGTCATACAGGCCCCAGAGGAGCTTGTACATTTCATCCGGATCCATCCAGTTATTGGTGGGGCCGGCTTCTTCCTTGGTGGGGGTGCAGATAAAGGTGCGGCCCTCAACACGTGCAACGTCGTTCACGGCGGTGCGGTGGTAGTAGCAGCCGGGGAGGAGGTCCTGGTTCAGAAGCTCCATTTCGCCGGTTCTGCAAGCCTCTGCGCGGAATTCGTCGAGCTGGGCTTCGCTGCCGTCAACCCAAACAACGCGGTCGGGCTTGGTCAGAGCAACGATCTCTTCCACCCAGGACAGAACAGCCTTATTGTTGGTCATGGTCATGGTCTCCTTTTTTGAAATTTGGTAATCTGGAATAATTATAACAAGGTCTAAAACCTGTGTCAACAATGAAAAATTGCCGGAAAAGAATCCGGTACTTATGATAATTTCACAAATCCGCCGAAATGAATTCCGTTACGGTTCAATTTTGAAATCAAGGCCGGTGTCCAGATTCATTTTGGGAGGCGGGAGACGCTTCGTCGGGTCATAGCGGAAGCGGCGGCAGCCGTGCCGGGCGCCCACGACGCCGTGGCGGCGGCAGAGCATATCCTGAGAGTCCAAACGCACCGCGTGCTGGCAATGGGCGCAGACCTTCGGTATATCTTTGCGAAACAGCATACCAATCCCTCCTCAGCATAAATTATACACCATCTTTCCCCGTTTGGCAAACCTTATTTCAATTTTTTATGAGGATTTCTGAAAAGAAGACAAATCCCCGGAATAGCCGCGAGACAGAGGAACAACGTACCGGGAAGCGGATGGGGCCGGACGGAGATCAGTTCCCCGATCTGTCCCGCCGCCGCGGCGGCAGCGGAGAAATCCGGCAGGAGGGCGCGGCAGAGGATCGCCATATAAAGCGCCGAGATCCCGCCGTGCAGCGCCTTGCCGCAGAGATAGGGCAGTAAAGAGATGCCGCTTTCGCCAAGAAAACTCAAAACCTGGCAATGCACGCTGATCCCCGCCCAGCCCAGGAGGAATGCCGCCATTGAGAGTCGGGCGCTCATGCTTTCCCCCGCAGCCCTTAGGGAGGAGAGGCCGGAAGTCATTTCCACAATGCCGGTGAGCAGGCGGCGCACCGCCGCTTCAGTAACGCCCAGGGGAGCGAAAAGACCCGCGATCCCGGCGGACATCCGCGTCAAAAGGCCGGAGGCAAACAGAAGATTCACCGCCACCGCGAAGAAGATCACGAACGCGCTGATGCTGCCGATGCCGGAAAGACCGCCCCGCACCGCATCCACGAACACGACCGCGGGACGGGGGACTGCGCGGGGATGTACCTGCTCTGTCCCCGGCGCTTCGTCACGGCGGTAAAACCGGAAGCAGATCCCCACCGTCAGGGAGGCCAGAATATGTACCCCGTAGAGCAGCATCCCCGCCCGGGAACTGGAAAAAATCCCGGCGCCCACCACGCCCAGAATAAAGGCCGGCCCGGAATTGTTGCAGAAGGAGAGCATTCTCTGGCACTCGGTCTTGCTGCAAAGCCCCTGTTCATAGGTCTGGATGGCGGCCCGGGCCCCCACGGGATAGCCGCCGATGATGCCCATGAGATAGGCGCCCGCACAGGCTCCGCTCACCCGGAATACCCGCCGCATCAGGGGCGCCGCCCATCGGCCAAGCACTTCGGTATAGCCCATGCCGATGAAAAGATTGGACACCACCAGAAACGGGAAGAGGGAGGGCAGGAGAACCTCGAGACACATGGCGGCGGCCTTTCCCGCCGTCTCCATGGAGACATCCTGATAGCGCACCAATCCCACGCCTGTAAAGACGATCGCCAGCGCAAGCAGGATCCGATACCATTTTCCGAAGCCTATTTTCCAAACACTTTTCATAGAGTATGACAGTCCTCCCTGTTCCGGCAATCTGTGTCGCTGTCATCAGGATATGCCGAAAAGGGAAGAATATGCGGAGGGAAGGAACGGTATGGCCAAGTATCGATTGAGAAATCGTCTGTCCCGGGCGCTGCGGCTGCCGGCGGATGCGGCGCTGCCGGTGCCGCGTCTGGAGCTCACCGGCACGGGAGATCTGCTCGTCACCGGCGGTGCGGAGCTTTTCACATACGAACCGGAGTGTATTCGCTTTGTCCGGGAGGACTGTCTGGTGTCGGTATACGGCACAGATCTGCGCATCGCCGCCATGGATCGGCTGGGGATGCAGATCTACGGCAGGATCACATCCATCGCTTTGGAGGAGGGGAGTCATGCTGCAGCATTTTCATAACTTTCTCCGGGGCAGCGTGCGCTGTACGGTCACGGGCGCCCGCCCGGTTCTCTTCCTCAACCGCTGCGCGGCGGAAGAGATCGCCTTCTGGGATCTCCGGTACCGGGACGTAAACTGCCTGGCCCTTTCCATGAGCGCCCGGGATTACCGGCGGATCCGTCCCGTCGCCCGGGCCAGCGGCTGCAGCGTGCGCCTGACGGGAAAGTGCGGGGCGCTTTATGAGGGCCGCCGTCTGCTGCGCCGGGCGGTACTGCTCATGGGGGTTCTCTGTCTTTGCGGGGCGATGTGGCTGATGAATGCGGCGATTCTGTCCTTTGATGTGACGGGATGCGAGACGGTGGCCCCGGCGGCGGTGCTTGATGCGCTGAGGGCGGAGGGCGTGGGCATCGGCACTCTGACGCGGCGGGTGGACGCCTCAGAGCTGCGGGACCGTATCCTGCTGGCTATGCCGGAGCTCTCCTGGTTCACCGTGACGATCCGGGGCAGCCATGCGGTGGTGGATGTGCGGGAGCGGGGAAAAACGCCGGAGATCCCGGATCGTTCCCGCCCCGCCGACATCATTGCCGACCGGGACGGCGTCATCGAGATCCTGCGGGCCTCCCACGGGGAGGAACTGGTGAAGCCCGGGGAGGCGGTGCAGGCAGGACAGGTGCTGGTGTCGGGACTGGTGCATCTGCGCCTGGAGGAAAAAACCATGCTCACCCATGCGGAAGCGGATATTTTCGCCCGTGTCTGGCACCAGTCCACGGCGGCACTTCCCCTTTTCGGGGAGACCAAGGTGCCCACCGGCAGAAAAAGTGTCAGATATGCGCTTTCTATAGGAAAATTCCGGATAAATTTTTATGGAAAGGGTGGAAATCCCTTTGCCAAATGTGATAAAATAATAGATCGATATGAGGTCGCCCTTTCTGACGGCTCCATCTTACCTGTGACATGGATCCGGGAGACTTCTATCGAATATGAGAGCTTTCCTCAGATGCTGGAGGAGAGCGCCGTTTCCGGGACGCTTCTTGATACCGCCCACCGCCGCGTGCGGGCGGATGGACGGGGCAGCGTGGTATCCCGGCTGGGTGAGCGCGTGTGGACGGAAAACGGCGTCCTCTATGTACGCGCCACCGGCGAAAGTGTGCAAAAGATCGGAGTCACCGTACTCCGTGAGTGATAGAGCGAGGGACTATGGAACAAGTCATCAATGTACAACGAATCGACGATCTCATCAGTGTGTTTGGCTCTTTTGATGAGAATATCCGCCTGATCGAGCGGGAGCTGGGCGTGCGGATCCTGTACCGCGACGCCGAAATCAAAATCGGCGGCGACCCGGAGGCCGTGATGATCGCGGCCAAGGTGGTGGAGGGACTTTTGTCCATTGCCGGCCGGGGCGAGCAGATCAACTCCCAGACCGTTTTATATGTCATCACCCTGGCCCGGGACGGCAATACCGACCGTCTGGGCGAGATCTCCCGGGACGTGATCTGCGTCTCTGCCCGCGGCAAGCCCATCAAGGCCAAGACCCTGGGCCAGAAGCATATGATCGACGCCATCCGCAAGAATACCGTCACCATTTCCGTGGGTCCTGCCGGTACCGGCAAGACCTATCTGGCGGTGGCCGCCGCCGTGACGGCCTTCCGCAATAAAGAAGTGAACCGCATCATCATCACCCGCCCGGCGGTGGAGGCCGGCGAGCGTCTGGGCTTCCTGCCCGGCGATCTCCAGTCCAAGGTGGATCCCTATCTCCGCCCGCTTTACGACGCCCTCTTCGATCTGATGGGCCCCGAGACCTATCATGCCTGCGTGGAGCGGGGCAACATCGAGGTGGCGCCTCTGGCCTATATGCGCGGCCGCACCCTGGACGAATCCTTCATCATTCTGGATGAGGCCCAGAACACCACGCCGGAGCAGATGAAGATGTTTTTGACCCGTATTGGCTTTGGCTCCAAGGCCGTGGTCAACGGCGACGAGACCCAGATCGACCTGCCCATCGGTAAGGCCAGCGGCCTGAAGTCCGCCGTGCGGATCCTGGACGGCGTGGAGGGCATTGCCATCTGCCGCCTGACGGAGCGGGACGTGGTGCGCCACGAACTGGTCCAGCGGATCATCCGCGCCTATGAGGAATACGAAAAGAAGCAGTCCCGGAAGGAAACTGCCCAGAAACATTATACCGGCCGTCCGCCGAAGAAAAACTGAGGTGCCAGATGCCCAGACATAGAATCGAGATCGCAAACGCCGAGCGCGCCACGGAAAAGCTGATCCGTAAGGCTATCCGCGCCGCCCTGCGCTATGAAAAAGTGCCCTTCCGGGCAAAAGTGAATGTCACCGTTACCGACGACGCCGGCATCCGGGAATTGAACCGGGAGCATCGTCAGATCGACGCCCCCACCGATGTGCTGTCCTTCCCGCTCCTTGACTGGGTGGACGGACAGGGCGATCTGCCCCAGCCCTGGGACTATGATCCTGCCACGAAATGCGTGGAGATCGGAGACGTGGTGATCTCCGCCCAGCGTGCCGCCGCCCAGGCCGAGGAATTCGGCCACAGCTTTGAACGGGAGTGCGGGTATCTGGTGGTGCATTCCATTCTGCATCTTCTGGGCTATGACCATGTGGACGAGGGCCCCAGAAAGGCACTGATGCGCGGCTTTGAAGAAGACATCATGCTGTTGGTTCTGGGCCGTCAGAAGAAAAAGAAAACCGAAAAGGGATAAGTATTTACAGGAGAACGAAATGGAAATTACCAGAACTGCCATGTTTTCCATCGTTGGCCGTCCCAACGTGGGAAAATCCACTTTATTAAATGCACTCACCGGCGAAAAGATCGCCATCACTTCCTCAAAGCCCCAGACCACCCGTAACCGCATCAGCGGCATCGTGAATCGGGAGGGCGTGCAGTACATCTTCATGGACACCCCTGGCTTTCATAAGCCCAAGAATAAGCTGGGCGACTTTATGGTGGGCGTGGTGCATGAGACCGTGTCCGATACCGACGCCGCCATCCTGGTGGTGGAGCCCCGCTCCCCCGGCAAGCAGGAGCGAATGCTCTATCAGGAGATCATGGAGCAGGGTTTGGACTGCGTGCTGGTGATCAATAAAATCGATACCATCAATAAGCGGGAGATCCTGGCCGTCATCTCCGAGTATACCGAACTTGGCGAGTTCGCCGCTGTGATCCCCGTCTGTGCCCGCACCGGCGACGGCGTGGATATTCTCATGAGCGAACTGGAAAAATTCGCCGAGGAGGGTCCGGCGCTCTATCCCGAGGGCATGAGCTCCGACCAGCCGGAGCGGGTCATTGTGGCGGAATTTGTCCGCGAAAAGCTTCTGCGCCTTTTGGACCGTGAGATCCCCCACGGCATCGCCGTGGAGATCGAGGTCTTTGACGAGCGCGACACCGGTACCATCGAGATCGGCGCCGTCATCTACTGCGAAAAGGCCTCCCACAAGGGCATCGTCATCGGCAAGGATGGTGCCATGCTGAAAAAAGTGGGTGAACAGGCCCGCCTTGATATGGAGAATCTTCTGGGCGCCAAGGTGTTCCTGACCCTGTGGGTCAAGGTGCGCGAGGGATGGCGTGACAACGAGTTCTTCATGCGTAACTTCGGTTATGAGCAGTAACGAAAAAATCCAGTCTCCCGGTCTGGTGCTGCGGGAATTCCCCTATAAAGAGAATCACGCCATCCTCACGATTTTGACGGCCACGGACGGCCTCATCACCGCCACGGCCTATGGCTCCCGCAAGAGCGGCAGTTCTTTATCCGCCGGGACAAAGCTTTTTAATTATTCCGAATTCACGCTGGTGGAAAGCCGCGGCCGCTATAAAGTGGACAGCGTAAAAACCATTGAGCAGTTTTTTGCCCTGTCCGCCTCTATTGAAGGCTATGCCGCCGCGTCTTATTTCGTGGAGGTGCTCCACGATGTGAGTCTGGCGGGACAGGCCGATACGGAGGTGCTGCGCCTGGCGCTGAACGCCCTCTATGCATTGGCGGTGGGGAAGCGCCCCCACCGGCTCATCAAGGCGGCCTTTGAGCTGCGCCTGATGGCGCTCTCCGGATTCGCGCCGGAGCTTTTGGGCTGTGAGGGCTGCGGCGGGGAGGATGCGGCGTATTTCAACGTGACGGATGCGGCACTCTACTGCGCCCGCTGCGGTGAAGTCCGACGCAGCGGCGGTGAGCAGCTTTTCCCCATTCATCCCTCGTCGATTGCTGCCATGCGCTATATTCTGTCGGCAGAGCTTCCGAAGCTCTTCTCCTTCTCTTTGGGAGAGGAAGCGGCGGAGAATCTCGCCTTCCTCTGCGAGCTCTTCACCCGGGAGCAGATGGGCAGAAGCTATGACAGCCTTTCCATTTATCATTCTTTGTGCAAGTAACGAAGGAGTTTCTAAAGTTGAGTACCATATATGAAAAATCGATTCTGACGCTGGAGCTGCCGCAGGTACTGGAGAAAATTGCCCAGTATGCGGTGAGCGAGGGTGCCAAGGAGCGGGTGCGGGCCGCAAAGCCCTATCGGTATCTGGAGGATATCCGCATCAGCCTGACGGAGATCACCGACGCCCAGCGCTTGATGTCCGCCCGCAGCGCCCCCACGTTCTCGGGTCTTCAGGATGTGACCGTACAGCTGCGTCGGGTGGAGATCGGCGGCACGCTGGGCCCCGCGGAGCTTCTGCGGGTGGCGGAGCTTCTGCGCTGTGCCCGCGCCACGGCGGAATACGGCGACCCGTCCCAGCGCCGGGACGGCCTGAGAACCTCTCTGGACCACTTGTTTGCCGCCATCAATACCAATAAATTTCTGGAGGATCGCATCACCTCCGCCATCCTCAGTGAGGAGGAAATTGCCGACAGCGCCTCGCCGGAGCTGGCCTCCATCCGCCGTCAGATCCGCGCCGCCCATTCCCGGGTGCGCGAGGTCTTAAACCGGATCATTTCCTCCCAGTCCTATTCCAAATATCTGCAGGAATCCCTCATCACCCAGCGCGGCGGCCGCTTCGTCGTCCCCGTCAAGGCGGAGTTCCGCAGCGAGATCAGCGGTCTGGTGCACGACGTCTCCGCCTCCGGCGCCACCCTCTTTGTGGAACCCTCTCAGGTGGTGGAGGCCAATAACGAGATCCGGGTTTTAACCGCCAAGGAAGAAAAAGAGATCGAACGGATCCTCGCCGAGCTTTCCAATGAGGTGGGCAATTTCTCCGGCTCCATCGCGGATGATATCCATGTGCTGACGATTCTGGATGCGATCTTTGCCAAGGCGCAGTATTCTCTGGCCACCGATTCCTACGCGCCCCAGCTTTCCGATGATCTCATCATCGACTTAAAGCGCGCCCGCCATCCGCTTCTCGAACAGAAAACAGCGGTGCCCATCGACGTGCATATCGGCGAGCATTTCAACACCCTGGTGATCACCGGCCCCAACACCGGCGGTAAGACCGTTGCCCTGAAAACCCTGGGCCTTTTGACCCTCATGGTGCAGTGCGGTCTGCATATCCCGGCGGAGGAGACCTCCACCGTGTCGCTTTTCACCCGTATTTTCGCGGATATCGGCGACGAACAGAGCATTTCCCAGTCGCTGTCCACCTTTTCCTCCCATATGTCCAATATCGTGGGCATTCTGGAGGAACTGGACGACCGTTCCCTGACGCTCTTTGATGAGCTGGGCGCCGGTACCGACCCCACCGAGGGCGCAGCCCTGGCCATGTCCATCATCGAGCACGTGCGCTCCCAGGGGTCTCTGGTGGCCGCCACCACCCATTATGCGGAGCTTAAGATGTTTGCCATCTCCACCGACGGCGTGGAAAATGCCGCCTGTGAATTTGATGTAGAGACCTTAAAGCCCACCTATCGCCTCCTGATCGGCGTGCCGGGCAAGAGTAATGCCTTTGCGATCTCCAAGCGTCTGGGTCTGGACGAGCGGATCATCGATGCCGCCCGCGAGTCCCTCACCGGCGAGAGCGTTCGCTTTGAGGACGTGCTCACTGATCTGGATCGCAAGCGCCAGACCATGGAGCGGGAGCTGGCCCTGGCCGCCCGCAGCCGCATGGAGACCGATAAGATTCGGCGGGATATCGAGCGCCGCGAGGCGGAACTGGAGCGCCAGCGGGAAAAGATTCTGGAGGATGCCCGCCGTCAGGCACTGGACGTGATCGCGGATGCCCGCGCTGCCTCCGATGCGGCCTTTGACGAGCTGGCCCAGCTGAAAAAAGAGGCTGCCGCGGCACAGTTTGCCATTGATGTGGTGGGCGCCCGCGCCAAGCACGCAAGACGATTAAACGAGGCCTCCAGCAAGGCCAATCCCAATCTGCCGAAAGTCTCCCAGCGTAAGGCCAGGGAGATCCATGTGGGCGATATCGTGGCCTTCGGCAGCGGCGGCACCCATGCGGAGGTGCTGACGGAGCCGGACAAGAACGGCAACGTGACCCTCCAGGCGGGTATCATGACCATGACCGTCAAGGCCAATACTCTGACGGTGGTGGAAGAGGACGCCAAGCGGGAAAAGGTGAAGTTCACGCCCGCCAAAGAGAGCGCCCTCCTGCGCCGCAGCGTGACAAAGACCGCCACCACTACGCTGGATCTCCGTGGTATGATGTCCGATGAGGCCGTCATCGAGCTGGAGCGTTTCCTGGATGCTGCCCAGATGGCGAAGCTCTCCCCCCTGACGGTGATCCACGGCAAGGGCACCGGCGCACTTCGCACCGCGGTGCAGCAATATCTGAAGCGCGACCGCCGCATTGCCAGTTTCCGCCCGGGCCGCTATGGCGAGGGCGAGGCCGGCGTCACCGTGATCGAACTGAAATGATTCGTCAAAATTTACCTGGTGGGCGAAATTCCAGGACAGATTTCACCCAAGATTATGGAAAATGACGATTGCAAACGAATCATTTGGTGTATATAATGTAATTGTGAGTATATCATTCTCCGGCGGGATTCCAAACAAGTTCCGTCGTACGCGATCATTCCCGATCATCAAACGATAGACAGGAGCGTTGTTTATGTTTTCTAAGGATGTAGAAGTTATCAACCAGGTTGGTTTGTATGCACGTCCCGCAACGTACTTTGTGCAGAAGGCGAATGAATACAGAAGCACGGTTTGGGTTGAAAAGGGCGAGCGCCGCGTCAACGCCAAGAGCCTGCTGGGTATTTTGTCTCTGGGCATCACCAAGGGTACTGCCATCACGATCCTCGCAGAGGGCGCCGATGAGCAGGAGGCCGTCATGGCTCTCGTGGAGCTGGTCAGCTCCGAAACTGCTGAATAAGAATCGCAGAAGATTCACCGCCCGGATGGCATTTCGCCGTCCGGGCGGTTTTTCATGCCGCAGATTCTCTGAAATATGGCCGGGCTTTGTGGTGCTCCTTGAAAAATAGCGGAATCTGCCCGGTTTTTTTAGAGAATGTCACGAAACATCCCCTATCATTTCCGAAATTGTTTGACTTTTCGGGGGATATGGGGTACAATATCGTCGGGTATGTATTTCTGCCCGACAGGTTGGTGCTATGGAATTAAAAGAACTTCGCGCAAAAGCAAATGCCCTGCCGATGCGTCCCGGCGTCTATCAGATGAAGGACCGCGACGGCGTGATCATCTATGTGGGCAAGGCCAAAAAACTGAGGAACCGGGTGTCCAGTTATTTTCTGAACACCGGCAATCACGGCATCAAGACCGAGACCATGCTGTCCCATGTGGACAACTTCGAGGTCATCATCACCACCACGGAATGGGAAGCGCTGGTGCTGGAAAACACCCTCATCAAGCGCCATATGCCGAAATACAATATCCTCTTAAAAGACGACAAGGGTTATCCCTTCATCCGGGTGGACACGAGACTGCCGTATGTGAGCTTTTCTCTGGTGCCCGCGGTCGGGGATGACGGCGCCCGGTATTTTGGCCCCTATCGGGGCAGAACCGTGGCCCACGAAGTCATCGATATCGTCACCTCCACCTTCCGCCTCCCCACCTGCAAGCGCAGCTTCCCCAAGGATATCGGCCGCGACCGGCCCTGCCTGAATTACCAGCTGGGCAAATGCGTGGGCGTCTGCACCGGGATTCCCTATGAGGAGTACCGTGCTTTGGTGGACCAGGCCGTGATGCTGCTGGAAGGCAGCTATGAAAAGCTGGCCCGGGAGCTTCGTCAGGAAATGGAGGATGCCGCGGAAGCACTGGAATTTGAAAAGGCGGCCCGCCTGCGGGATCGTCTGCGTGCTCTTGAGAAAGTGGGCGACCGCCAGAAAGTGGTGGCGGCCAGAGCGCCGGATACCGATATCATCGGTTTCTATGCCGGCTCGGTGAAGAGCTGTGCCGTGGTGCTCCATTATATGGGCGGCACGCTTTACGCCAAGGACGTCCAGATGCTGGATGCCGCGGACGAGAGCGAGATCCCCGCGCTGATGGATGATTTCATCAAGCGTTATTATGAAAATGCCGCGGATATTCCCCGGGAGATTGTCTGCAGCACCGTGCCGGAGGATCAGGAACTGACGGAGCAGTGGCTGGAGTCCATCGCCGGACACAAGGTGTCCGTCATGGGCCCGGGACGGGATCGCAAGCGCTTTACCAATATGGCCTATGTCAACGCCCGCGACGAGGCGGAGCGCGCCACGGCCAGAAAAGAACGTCAGGCCAAGATCGGAGACCTGCTCCAGAAGATGCTGTCGCTTTCGAAAAAGCCCAATCGCATCGAGGCCTATGATATCTCCAATACTGCCGGTGAGGACACCGTGGGCGCCATGGTGGTGTTTGAAAACGCCAGGCCAAAGCGCAATTCTTACCGGAAATTCAAAATTCGTGATCTCGAAGGGCAAAACGACTATGCTGCTATGGCGCAGATGCTCACTCGCCGTTTCAAGCACTTGCTGGAAGGCGATGAGAAGTTCTCCGTGATGCCCGATCTGATTTTAATAGACGGCGGCGTGGGCCATGTCCACGCGGCGCTGGAGGCCATCCGGGCCATGGGCGTGCAGTGTGAAGTGCGCGGCATGGTGAAGGACAGCCGCCACCGCACCCGTGCCATTGTGGATGAATTCGGCCAGGAAACCGGCATCAGCACCAATCCGGCTGTGTTCTCCTTCATCGGCACCATTCAGGAGGAGGTGCACCGCTTCGTCATCTCCTACCACCGCAACCTGCGTGACAGCCTGCATTCCATGCTGGATGAAATAGACGGCATCGGCCCCAAGCGGCGCGATGCCCTGCTGGCTCACTATAAAAGCATTGATGCGATCCGCACGGCGGACCTCCACGAGCTGGAGCGTTTCCTGCCCAAAAGTGCCGCCGCATCCGTGTATCGATTTTTTCATAATGAGGATGGTTAAATGAAAGTAATCACCGGCTCCGCAAGAGGACGCAATCTGGTGTCCGTGGAGGGCCTTGAGACCCGCCCCACGTCCCAGCGTACCAAGGAGAGCATTTTCAACAGTATCCAGTTTGATATCGAGGGCCGCCGCGTGCTGGATCTTTTCGCCGGCACCGGTCAGATGGGCATCGAGGCATTAAGCCGCGGTGCGGAATCCGCCGTGTTTGTGGATACCCGCCGGGACTGCGCCGCCGCGATCCGCAAAAACCTGGAGCATACGAAGTTCCTGGATGTGGCCACCGTGGAGACCACGGACTTCCGCAACTATATCAAAAAAGCTCCGCCCGAGAGCTTTGGCCTGATTTTCCTGGATCCCCCGTATGAGACCGGCATGCTGAAGCAGGCCGTGTCCCAGATCATGCGCCGTGACCTGCTTTATTACGGCGGACTGATCGTGTGCGAGGGCGACCGGGACGACGAACTCCCCGAGCCGATCGGCGCCTATACCAAAGGCCGCGAATATGTCTATGGCAGAACCAAAATCACATTGTTTATGAAGATTCAGGGTGAAGAACATGAAGACAGCGGTGTATCCGGGCAGCTTTGACCCTATCACAAACGGACATCTGGACATCATCATCCGTGCGGCCAATATTTTTGACCGTCTGGTGGTGGCGGTATTGAATAATTCCAGCAAAACCCCGCTCTTTACCGTAGAGGAACGTGTGGAGCTGATCCGGGATTCCATTCCCAAGGTGCCGGGCTGTGAGATCGAGGTGACGTCCTTTGATGGACTTCTGGCCGATTTTGCCCAGTCCATCGGCGCCACGACCGTGATCAAGGGTCTCCGGGCCGTGTCGGACTTTGAATACGAATTCCAGATGGCTCTGGCCAACCGGAAGATCAACCACCGGCTGGATACGGCGTTTCTCATGACCAGCGAACGGTATATGTATTTAAGCTCCAGTCTGGTGCGGGATCTGGGCCGCTATGGCGGAGATATTTCGGACTTTGTGCCGTTGAAGATACAAAAGCGCGTCATTGATAAATTAAGAAAATAATGGCTGTTTCGTCAAATGACGGCAGTTTACAGGAAAGGAATGTGTTTTATGGCAGGCGGAATCGACGAACTGATTGATGTATTGTATGGTATGGTGGAAGAGGCATGGAGCATGCCCCTTGGCCGTGACAAGTGCCTGATCGAGCGCGAGCGTGTGCTGGACATCCTGGACGAGCTGCGTGTGAATCTCCCCGGCGAGATCAAGGCTGCCCGTGACGTGGTGGACAAGCGCAACGAGCTTCTGGCGGAGGGCAAGCGCGAGGCCGAATCCATCCGCAAGCAGGCCGAGGAAAAGGCCGCGCAGATGGTGAATAACGACGAGATCGTGGTGCAGGCCAGACAGAAGGCCACCGAGATCCTCAATAACGCAGAGACCAAGTCCCGCGAGCTGAAGCTGGCCGCCAGCAGCTATTGCGACGAAATTCTGAAGCAGACCGAAGAAACGGTCACCTCCACTCTGGAGGAGCTGCGCCAGATCCGTCAGCAGTTCAAGGCAGCAGCCGGTCAGAGCGCTGCCCGATAAGGCGGCAGGATTTTACAGAAACTTCAAGAAAACACGGTAGATTACGCAGCGTGCCGTCTGGTAGAATCAGGACGGTACGTTTCTGCGTTTTCAAGAGAGGGAAGTATGGCGGAATTTCACCATGTCAGTGTCCTGCACGACGAGTGTATCGAGGGACTTATGATCCGGCCGGACGGCGTCTATGTGGATGCGACCCTGGGCGGCGCGGGACATTCGTCCAGCATTGCCCGGCGTCTTGAGACGGGACGGCTTTATGGTCTTGATCAGGATGACGATGCCCTGGCAGTGGCCGGGGAGCGGCTCGCGCCGTTTGGCCAGCGGGTGCGTCTCATCAAAACGAATTTCCGCGATATGGCACAGCATATTCAGGAGCCTGTGGACGGGATCCTCTTTGATCTGGGCGTGTCGTCCTTCCAGTTGGATGAGCCCTCCCGGGGCTTCTCCTATATGCACGACGCCACGCTTGATATGCGTATGGACCGCTCCGCGGGACTCTCCGCCTATGACGTGGTGAATGAGTATTCCCGTGAGGAACTGCGCCGGATCATCGCCGATTACGGCGAGGAACGCTTTGCAGGGCCCGTGGCCTCTTCCATTGTGCGGGCCCGGGAGCAGAAGCCCATTGCCTCCACGCTGGAACTTGCCGGCATCGTGGCGTCTGCCATTCCCAATGCCAAGCGGGAAAAACAGCATCCCGCCAAGCGGACGTTCCAGGCCATCCGCATCGCCGTGAACGACGAACTGGGCGCCGTGGAACAGGCGCTTTCCGCCGCCGTAGGCCTCTTAAAGCCCGGCGGACGTGTGCTGGTGATCACCTTCCATTCTCTGGAGGACCGGATCGTGAAGTCCGGCTTTAAGAAACTGGCAAACGGCTGCACCTGCCCGCCGGATTTCCCGGTGTGCGTCTGCGGTGCAAAGCCCCAGGTGAAGATCATTACGAATAAACCCATCCTGCCCTCGGCGCAGGAACTGGAAGAAAACCCCCGCTCCCGCAGCGCAAAGCTCCGGATCGCGGAGAAGCTCTGAGCACATCCCCAATTTTTTTGACAGGAGGATCGACCGTGGACAACAGTAAGGTTCTGGAAGAGTACGGCAAATATGTGAATACCGACGCCGCACCCTCCGCGCCCGGCCGTGTCGCCAGCGATCTCTCCCGCTTTGACCGCCGCCGCAGCGTGCAGCGGGCGGTGCAGGCCGACCCGGACGCTCATCCGGCGCAGCGCCGCCGGGAGGAGGCGCCGACGCGCTCCCGCCTCTCTCTGGGTCTTCTTTTGATGTACTGCCTGATCGCCGGTCTGGCGGTGCTGCTCATCAGCAATTACATGAATCTGACCATCCTCACGGAGGATCTTTCCAAGCTGAACGTCCAGCTGGAGGAACTGCAGAACGAGGAGATCATTCTGCAGAAGAAATTTGACGAACGCTATATTCTCAATGACATTGAAACGTACGCGGTGAACAATCTGGGTATGGTGAAGCTTGAGAGCAATATGATTGAGTATATTGAGCTTTCCAATCCGGATACCATCACGATGATCACGCCGTATCAGGAGGACAAGGTCGCCGGACTGTTCCGGCAGATCGGCGAAAAACTCCGGGATTTCCTGGAATTTCTGGCCTGAGGGGCGTATATAATGAAAGCATGGCTGTCCGGTCATACCGTCCGGACGGTATGCGGCAAACCGTAAACGAAGCATCAGGGGCGAGACACGAAGCCTGCGGGGTATCAGCTCTCGCAGGAACCGGCGGAATCGCCCCTCTCTTATGTGACCGACTCTCGGGGAAGGAGGCCCCAATTTCATGGATAGATGGCGCGGACTCAATACCACCTCTGTTTTCAAGCGCACCACCTTTGTCATGGTGGTGCTGGGATTTCTGGCCTTTGCGGTCCTCATCGGGAAGCTCTTTCAGGTGCAGGTGATCGCCTATGAGGAATACCAGCAGAAGGCGGTGTCCCAGCAGACCCGCAACGAAATCCTGACGCCCTCCCGCGGTACGATCTATGACCGCAACGGCAATGCCATGGCCCTCAGTGCCACGGTGGAGACTATCTGTATTTCTCCCCACGACATTCAGGAGATGGAGAAGAAAAACGATACCGAAGAGACCCATGAGACCGCAAAACTGGTGGCCTCCGGCCTCTCCGCCCTTCTGGACGTCAGTTATGACACCATTTACGAGAAAACCCAGAAAACCGGCAGTTACTACGAATACGTCAAAAAGCGCGTGGAATCCGACGTGGCGGATCAGGTGCGCCTCTTCATCCAGGAGAATAAGCTCAGCGGCGAGATCTTCCTGGTAGAGGATACCAAGCGCTATTATCCCTACGGCTCCACCGGCTCCCAGATCCTGGGCTTTGTGGGTACGGACAATACCGGTCTTTACGGCATCGAGTATACCTATGAAGAGACCCTGCAGGGCACGCCGGGCCGCATTATCGCGGCAAAGAACGCCAAGGGCACGGATATGCCCTTTGAGTATGAGCAGTACTATGACGCCGAGGACGGCGACAGCGTGGTGCTGACCATTGACAGCGTGGTGCAGGGATATCTGGAAAAGGCACTGGAAAGCGCGAAAGAGAATGCCGGCGCATCCAGCGCGGTGGGCATCGTCATGGACGTGAACAGCGCCGAGATCCTCGGCATGGCTTCCGAGCCGAATTTCGATCCCAATGAACCGCTGGTGATCCAGGACGGCGATATCAACGAGGGTCTTTCCATGCTGTCCGGCGAAGAATATGACGCCGCGGTGTCCGCGGTGCGGCAGGATATGTGGGGCAACGCCGTGGTAAGCGATACTTACGAGCCCGGCTCCGTTTTCAAGATCATCACCGCCGCCATGGCACTGGAGGAGAGCGTCACCTCTCTTTACGACAACTCCTTCAACTGCTTCGGCGCCAAGTCCGTCACGATTTATGACCGCACCATCGGTTGTTGGCATGATACCGGCCACGGCCCCAACCAGACCTTTATCGAAGGCGTTATGAATTCCTGTAACCCCGTCTTTATCGATCTGGGACAGCGTCTGGGCGGCTCCACCTTCTTCAAATACTTCCAGGCCTTCGGCTTTACCCAGAAAACCGGCATCACCCTCCCTGGCGAGGGCGGCGGTTCCTCGGCCCTTTATCATGACGAGTCTTACTTGAATTCCATCCCCATCTCTCTGGCCACCTCCACCTTCGGCCAGACCTTCAATATCACGCCGCTGCAGATGATCACGGCGGTTTCCGCCTGTGTCAACGGCGGCACCCTGTATGAGCCCCATATCGTCAAGCAGATCGTGGGCGCAGACGGCACCGTGAAGGAAAGTTTTGATCCCGTTGCCGTGCGTCAGGTCATCACCGAAAAGACCTCAGAGGATCTCTGCTTCGCCCTTGAAAAGGTGGTTTCCGAGGGTACCGGCTCCAATGCCTATGTCAAGGGCTTTAAGGTAGGCGGCAAGACCGGTACCACCGTTATTACCTCCACCAATGAGACCGACAATAAGCAGTATATCTCCTCCTTCCTGGCTTTCGCTCCGGCAGACGATCCCGAGATTGCCGTGCTGATCCTTGTGAAACAGCCCACTTCGGAGACGCACTCCGGCAATATGCTGGCCGCGCCCTACGCCGCGGAAGTGATTGAAAACACGCTGAATTATCTGGGCGTTTCCCCGGAATACACCGAGGAAGAATTCCTCTCCCTGGACGTCACCACGCCGGACTTCACCGGTATGACCATGGAAGAGGTGGAACTGAAGGCCCAGGAAATGTCCCTGAGCTATCGCGTGGTGGGCGACGGCGACTTCGTCACTGACCAGATGCCCGTCATCGGCGCGGTGGTGCCCCGCAGTGCGGAAATGGTGATCTATATGGGCGGCAATAAGCCCAGCCATCAGGTGGGCGTGCCGAATATCACCGGCATGACCCTGGGCGGTATCCGCCGCCTGCTGAAAGACTCCAATCTCTATATCCGTGCCGTGGGCAATACCTCCGAGGAATCGCTGGTGCTGTCCTCCGGCCAGGATATCGAGCCCCAGACCTTTGTGGAGGCCGGCACTGTGGTGACCGTTACCTTCATCAGGGATACCTCCAACGAGGATATCGAATAAGGAGAACCAGTATGCAGATCAAAGAGCTATTACGCGGTGTTCCTGTGCTGGCCATGCACTGTGATCCCGAGGCGGAGATCACCGGCGTGTGTTGTGACTCCCGCCAGGCACTTCCCGGCTTTGCATTCATTGCATCCCGCCGTGTGGGCACCGACGGCCATGATTATATCGACGCGGCCCGGGAAACCGGCGCCAGCCTCATTGTGTCCCAGCGGGATCTGCCGGACTGCGCCAGCGTACAGGTGGCGGACGGCAATGCGGCGCTTGCACAGATCTGCGCCAATTTCTACGGAAATCCCGCCGACCGGATGCAGATTATCGGCATCACCGGTACCAAGGGAAAATCCACCACCGCCTTTAACCTGAAACATATCCTCACGAAGGCGCTGGGCGCCAAGGTGGGTCTTATCGGCACGGTCTGGTATATGGCAGGGGAGGAGATCCTCTGCGATTCCAAGAACTCCACGCCGGAGGCGCCGCTTCTCCATGAGACTCTGGCCAAAATGGCTGCCCGGGGCTGTACCCATGTGGTGATGGAGGTCAGCTCTCATTCTCTGGATGTGGGCCGCGTGGGAGGCATCCGCTTCGCCTCCGCTATTTTCACGAATCTTTCCCAGGATCATCTGGACTATCATCTCACCATGGAAAATTATCTGGCCGCCAAGGCCAAAATCTTCTCCATGGCGGGCTGCGGTGCGCTGAATCTGGACGATGCCGCGGCGGCGGGCCTGTATCCCGCGCTTCCCTGCCGCGCCGTCGGATTCGGCCTGAATCATCCCGACGCCGCTGTGCGTGCCGAGGAAATCTCCTATGCCGAGGATGCCGGTGCATCCTTCACGGCAGTCTACGGCGGGGAACGCCATCGCGTGCGCCTCTCAAGCGCAGGACAGTTTATGATCTATAACGCGCTGGCGGCCATCACTGCCGCGCTGGAGCTGGGCGTCTCCTTCCGGGATGCCTGTGCCGCCATGTGCACCGCACCCGCCGTCCCCGGCAGACTGCAGCATGTGGACGCGGGCCAGCCCTTCCGGGTATTGGTGGACTATGCCCACACCCCCGACAGCGTGCGCCAGATCTCCGAGACCGCAAGGGAATTCACCTCCGGTCGTCTCATCTCCCTCTTTGGCTGCGGCGGCAACCGTGACCGCACCAAGCGCCCCCTCATGGGTGAGGCCGCTGCCCGCTATGCCGATCTTCTGATCGTCACCACCGATAATCCCCGCTTTGAAGAACCCGACGACATCATTGCGGACATTCTGCCCGGTATCGACCGGGATGCCTGTCCCACGGAAGTGATCCCGGACCGCCGCGCGGCCATCGCCCGCGCCGTGTCTCTGGCCGGCCCCGGCGACACCGTGCTCATCATGGGCAAGGGTCACGAGACCTATCAGGAGGTGCGGGGCGTGCGCTCCCACTTCGATGATGCGGAGGAAGTGCTTTCGGCCTTGAAACGGGGTGGCTGGCATGCGTGAAGTGACACTGGGAGAGATCGCCGCATGGGCCGGGGCCGTGTGTCCCAGGGGTGCGGAGCATCTCATCATTGACGATATCTGCAAGGACAGCCGTGCGGCTCGTCCAGGCAGTTTATTCATTCCTCTGCCCGGCGCCAGATTCGACGGGCATGACTTCCTGGCCTCCGCCGTGGCAAACGGTGCGTCTGCGTCTCTTTGCGCCCGTGAGGGGATGACGGCAGAGGTGCCGCTTCTGCAGGTGGAAAATGTCCGCGATGCCTACCAGGCCATCGCCGCAGGCTATCGCAGCCTGTTTTCTCCCAAAATCGTCGGCATCACCGGCAGCGTGGGTAAGACCACCACGGCCATGATGACCGCGGCGGTCCTGGGTTCCCGATATCGCCTGCTCAAGACCGAAGAGGACTCTAACGGACAGATCGGCCTGCCATTTGCCCTGTTCCGCCTGGATGCGGGGCATGAGGCTGCGGTTCTCGAGATGGGCATGTCCCAGCCCGGCGAGCTGAGCCGCCTGACCCGGATGGCCCGCCCGGATGTGGCGGTGATCAACACCATCGGCACGGCGCACATCGAGTTTTTCGGCACCCGGGAAAAGATCTGTCAGGCAAAGCTTGAGATTTTGCATGGTCTCCACCCCGACGGCACCCTGATCATAAACGGCGACGAGCCGCTTCTCTGGGAACGCCGGGCGGATAATGGCTTCCGTACCCTGACTTATGGTTTACATAATCCGAATGCCGATTGTACGGCGGAAAATCTCTCTACGGAAAACGGCAGCACCCGCTTCCTGGTTTCCTATGAAGGGGAACGCGCGGAAGTGACCCTGCCCGCAGTCGGGGAGCATAATGTATCCAATGCGCTGGCAGCCATTCTGGCGGGCGTCTGTGTGGGCATGGACTTTTCGGATGCCGCTGCGGCCGTGTCCCGGTACCAGCCCGCCCGGGGCAGACAGAACATCTATGAATCCCGCGGCATCATTATCCTGGACGACTGTTATAACGCCAGTCCCGAGGCCGTGTGCGCCTCTCTTGGCGTGCTGAAAGACCTGCCGGCGAAGCGCCGCTTCGCGGTGCTGGGCGGCATGCTGGAGCTGGGCGATTACGCCCACGAGGGCCATGCCCGCTGCGGCCGCGCCGCCGCGGAATCGGCGGATTATCTCTTCGTCTACGGTGACAATGGCTATCTGGACGGCGCAAGAGCGGCCGGAATGCCGGAAGAGCGGATGGCGTGCTTTGAAAGCCACGAGGCATTGGCGGCCCGCCTCAGTGAACTGGCGTCCCCCGGCGACGCGGTGCTTTTCAAGGGCAGTCATGGCATGCATATGGAAAAAGCACTGGCACTTTTTCAAAAATAACGATAGAATCGGAAGGGTTTACGCATGAAGGAAATTCTGATTGCATTTATTGTGGCCTTTGCGGTGTCCGCTGCGGTGGGCCCCTTTGTCATCAAAACGCTGCGCCGTCTGAAATTTGGCCAGAAGATTCTGGAGGACGGCCCCAAGTGGCATCTGAAAAAGCAGAACATCGCCACTATGGGCGGCTTTATCTTCTTCTTCGGCATCGTGGCTGCTATGCTGGTGGCCTTACTGCTCACGAAGGGCGAGGACGCCCTGCGCTGGCTCATCGTGCTTGCCATGGCGACGGCATACGGCGCCATCGGCTTTATCGACGACTGGCATAAGATCAAAAAGAGCCAGAACAAGGGTCTTTCCGCCAAGCAGAAATTCCTCCTGCAGCTGGCCGTGGCTATCGTGTTCATCACGCTGCTGCGTGTCTGCGGCATGCTGACTAACGTGATCGTGGTGCCCTTCCTGAATGTGAGCTTTGAGGTACCGTGGATCCTCTACTTCATCTTCATGAGCTTCGTCATCGTGGGCGCGGACAATGCCGTGAACCTCACCGACGGTCTGGATGGTCTGGCCGCCAGTGTGACCTTTGTGGTTATGGTGTTCTTCACCGCCGCCGCTCTGTATCTGGCGGAGGGAACGCTGGCGATCCTGCCCGCTGCGGCGGCAGGCGCGCTGCTGGGCTTCCTGATTTATAACTTCAATCCCGCCCGTGTCTTTATGGGCGATACCGGCTCCCTGTTTTTGGGCGGTCTGGTGGCCGGTCTGGCCTTTGCCATTGATCTGCCGCTGATTCTCCTGCCGGTGGGTCTTGTCTACATCGTTGAGGTATTAAGCGTGATCCTGCAGGTGGGGTATTTCAAGCTGACCCACGGCAAGCGCCTTTTCAAAATGTCCCCCATTCACCATCACTTTGAACTTTGCGGCTATAACGAACGCCAGATCGTGATCACGGCATCCCTGATCACCGCCCTTTTCTGTGTCCTGGGCTATTTCGGCGTCCGGTGGCTCTGATTTCCTTTGCCCTGAGGAGGCTTATATGGCAGGTAGAAGACGGCATTCGCGCGCGCTCCCGGCGCAGCGCTCTATCGAGACCCGCACGCCCCGTGCTGCTGCACCCCGCGAGGGGGGCATGACCGCGGCGGCGGAGGCGCAGGCTCCTGTCCGGCGTGAGGTACGCCGCCGCAAAATGGCGGAGCGTCCCACGGTGGGCGGATTTGACGTGCCGTATTTTATGCTGGTGGTGATGCTGACCCTGATCGGACTGGTCATGCTCTTCTCCGCCAGTTACACCTCCGCCCATTTCTACCAGGGCGACGCCACCTATTTCATCTGGCGACAGTTCATCTTCTTCGTCCTGGGCTATATCGTGCTTTTCATCGTCATGGCCATCCCGTACCAGATTCTGCACCGCCTGGCCTTCCCCATGCTGGTGACGGCGATTGTGCTTCTGGTGCTGGTGCTCTTTATCGGACAGACGCGAAATAACGCTACCCGCTGGATCGGCGTCGGCGAAACCTTCACGTTCCAGCCCTCCGAGGTAGCCAAGGCGGCGGTGATCATCAGTTTCTCCAGTCTTGCCGTGCGTATGGGCAAGCGGATGCGTACCTTCCGCTACGGCATTCTGCCCTTCCTTATCATCATCGGCTTTGTGGGCTTCCTCCTGATGAAGGAGCCCCACCTCTCCGCCACCATCATCATTGCCATCACCGGCATCCTGATCATCTTCATGGCGGGGGCCAATATCGGCATTCTGGCGGGAATGGGCGTTGTGCTGGTGGCGGTGGCACTCTTCATCGTCTTTGGTGTCGGCTATGGCCTTGACCGCATCAACATGTGGATCGACCCCACCCTGGACGCACAGGGCGATGGCTATCAGATCCTCCAGTCGCTGTATGCGCTGGGCTCCGGCGGAATGTGGGGTCTGGGCCTGGGGCAGAGCCGTCAGAAACAGCTCTTCCTGCCGGAACCCCAGAACGACTTTATCTTCGCCATCGTGTGCGAAGAACTGGGCTTTGTGGGCGGTGCACTGATCCTCATCGTGTTCGCGGCCTTCATTGTGCGGGGCTATTACATTGCGCTCCGTGCCCGGGATAATTTCGGTTCTTTGATGGTGGCAGGCTTTACCACACAGATCGCCCTGCAGACCATCCTGAATATCGGCGTTGTCACCGGTCTTTTGCCGGTGACGGGCGCATCGCTGCCCTTCTTCTCACAGGGCGGTACTTCTCTGGTGATTTTATTTGCTGAATTGGGTGTTGTGCTGTCGGTCTCTCGTCAGATCCCCGCACAGCGGAAAGGATAGAAAGTATGAGAGTATTGATCGGCACCGGCGGTACCGGCGGACACATCAATCCCGCCCTCGCCATCGCAAAGCATATCATGACCCGCTGCCCCGGCAGTGAGGTGGTCTTCTGCGGCGCAAAAGGCGGCCTGGAAGAAAAACTGGTGACAAGAGAGGGCTTCCGCCTGGAGACCTTTGACATTCGCGGCTTCCGCCGCAGCCTGAATCTGAAGGGCATTTCCTATAATCTGAAGATCCTCCGCAAGGCCGGTCGGGCCCTGTCTCAGGCCAAGCGCCTGGTGGAGGAATTCCGTCCCGACGTGGCCATCGGCTGCGGCGGGTATGCCAGTTTCCCCATCGTCTATGCGGCCCAGACCAAAAAGATCCCCACGGCGATTTTGGAGGTCAACGCCCTGCCCGGCCTCACCACCAAGGTGCTGTCCCACAAGGCGGATGCTGTGATGATCAGTTTTGAGGAGACCCGTAAGCTGATCAAGAGTGATAAAATCATCCTCACCGGCAGTCCCGTGCGGGAGGATATCCTCTTCGCCAAACGGGACGAGGCACGCCGGGCGCTGGGCATCGACAGCCGCCCCCTCATTGTCTCTGTCTGGGGCTCTCTGGGTGCGGAGCGCATGAACCATGTGATGACGGAATTCATCGCCATGGAGGCGAAGGAGGACCGTCATAACCTGATCCATGCCATCGGCAGCTATGGTTACAAGTGGGTGCCGGAAGAGATCGCCGCCCACGGCGTGGATCTTTCCAAACACCCCAATATCGAAGTGCGGGATTATATCTATAATGCCGCAGAGGTCTATGCCGCCGCGGATCTGATCCTGTGCCGCGCCGGCGCGGCCACCTTAGGCGAGATGGCTATGATGGGTAAGCCCATCATCATTGTGCCGTCCCCCAATGTGGCGGAGAACCATCAGGAAAAGAACGCCCGCGCCATCGAAAAGGAAGGCGGCGCCGTGGTGATCGTGGAGCGGGACTGCACCGCAGAAAAGCTCTTCTCCACCGCCTGCGAACTTTTGGAGGATCCGGCGCGTCTTTCCGAAATGTCCCGGAACATCGCCCGCTTCGCGGTGCCGGACGCCATGGATCAGATCTATGCCGCCATCAGTGGCGTGGTGCGGAACTAAGCACAGGAACGAAAACTCCCGCATAGTATGGGCTGAATGCATGACGGGCGCCCTGGCGGCGCCCCATACAGGAGGCAAAAACCATGACGGAGTTTCTCATAAACGGCGGAAGAAAGCTGCGCGGCGCCATCGCCGTGCAGGGCTCCAAAAACAGTGCGCTGCCCCTTCTGGCCGCGGCGCTTTTGGTTTGCGGCGAGGTGGTGCTGGACAATTGCCCGGCCCTCAGCGACGTGGACGCGGCACTGGAGATCCTTACATACCTGGGTTGTCGGGCCCATCGCTGCGGCAGCGCAGTGACGGTGGACGCCACCGGGATGCATGCCTGCGATATCCCGGCGCATCTTATGAAGCGGATGCGCTCCTCGGTGGTGTTTCTGGGCGCCATTCTGGCCCGGGCCGGCCGGGCGGAAATGACCATGCCCGGGGGCTGTATGCTGGGTCCCCGGCCTATTGACTATCATATTGACGCACTCCGCGCACTGGGCGCGGATATTGACCTTTGCGGCGACCGGCTGCTCTGCCGTGCCTGCCGTCTCCGGGGTGCGGAGCTTCTCCTGCCTTTCCCTTCGGTGGGCGCTACGGAGAATGCCATGCTGGCGGCCGCGGCCTGCCGGGGACTTACCCGAATCCGCAACGCCGCCAGAGAACCGGAAATTGTGGATCTGGCGGGATTTCTGAACGCTATCGGCATCCCGGTGCGGGGCGCCGGCACACCGGTCATCGAGATCACCGGCGGCAGTCGGCCCCACGGCGTGCGCTATCCCGTGATGACGGACCGCATTGCCGCGGGCACTTATCTCTGCGCCGCCGCTGTCACCGGCGGCGAGATCGAACTGACAAACGCAAATCCTTTGGAACTGCGCGCCCTGACGGATGCGCTGCTCCGCGCAGGCTGTACCCTGACCGTGAACGGCAGTCGTCTGCGCCTGCATGCCCCGAGAAATCTGCGCGCCGTGGGCATCATTGAGACCGGCCCGTATCCCGCCTATCCCACGGATTTACAGCCGCCCCTTCTGGCGCTGGCCTGTACGGGAAAAGGCACCAGCATATTCCTGGAAACCATGTTTGCATCCCGGTATAATCATATTGAGGAGCTGCGCCGCATGGGTGCGGATATCCTGACGGATGGCCGCTTCGCGGCGATCCATGGGGTTCCCCGGCTGACGGGTGCGGCGGTGTCCGCTCCTGATCTGCGGGCCGCCGCGGCACTGGTAACTGCCGCGCTGGGGGCTAATGGGGAGACCACTATTTCCCATATCGACTATCTGGACCGCGGCTATGCGCGCATGGATGAGGTGCTCTCCTCCCTTGGCGCAGAGGTGTGCCGACGGGAATTTTGAATTTTTACCTTGGAGTGTGCTTTTATGGCAGCACGAAAGAGAAAAAAGAATCATCGCAGCAGGCCCCGCGCAAATGCGCCGAGGCCTGCTTCTGCTGCAGATTCCGCAGCACAGCAGAACCGGGCAGAATCCGCGGCACCCGCGGCGGATCGTCGTCCGGCGGCAAAAAGATCCCCGGCCCGGAGAAATCGCCGTCGCGTGCGGGAAGTGGAGCCCTTCACCTTCCGTGAGGCCCGGAAAGCCCGCCGCCGGGAGGACGGAAACGGCGGCGAGATCCTGTACCGCGTCCTGCTCGTGGGCATGATCGCCGCGGCGCTCTTCTTCATTGCCTCCACCTTCTTTGAGGTGAAGCGCATCGAAGTCACCGGCACCACAAAATACCTGCCGGAACAGGTGGCCGCCATTTCCGGCATCCAGACCGGCGACCGTCTGCTCTTTATCAATCGTTTTGAAATCTGGGAGAATATCCGGGCAGAACTGCCTTATGTGAAAAAAATGCAGGTGCGCCAGCGCTTCCCCAATACCGTGGTTTTGGAGATCACGGAGCGTCGTCCTGCCGCGAAACTGGAGAATAACGGCATTTCCTATCTCATTGACGAGGAAGCGGTGCTTCTGGAGTATACGGCTCTGGGGGATCAGTATCGTCTGCCGGTGATCCACGGCGCGGCCCCCACGGAGGTGGAGACCGGCCGCGAAGTGATGTTCGAGGACGAGCTGATGCTGGACTCCCTCAAGAATATCCTCACGGAACTGGTGGCCACCGACTGGATCACAGAGATCGTGGATATCGATCTGGAACGCATTTACGATATCTCGTTTAACTATGGCAATCGCTATACCGTGCTTCTGGGAGACGCCAGTGAATTGCCCTACAAGCTGGCGGTATTTGAGGAAGTATTGTCCCGTCTCCATGAAACGGATCAGGGCGTGATCGACCTGTCCACGCCGTCCACAGTGAATTTCCGACCGTACACCACATAAAATGGGAAATATCTCTCATGCTTTCCAGTATGATGGTGACAATTTGGTTAAAATATTTGTAATTTCATGTTGACTATGGACGCAAATGCGGTTAAAATAATAGAAAGAGACTTATCTTTATTTCAAATAGACACTCATTGGAGGTACATATATGGGCTTCGAGTTTGAAACCGGAACGGAAAATGTTGTCAATATTAAGGTTATTGGCGTCGGCGGCGGCGGCAATAACGCTGTTAATAGAATGATCGCAGGCGGTCTGCGCGGCGTGGAGTTTGTGTCCATCAACACGGACAAGCAGGCTCTCCTGCACTCCGCCACCTCCCGTAAGCTCCAGATCGGCGAAAAGCTGACCAAGGGCTTCGGCGCAGGCTCCAATCCTGACACCGGCCGTCGTGCTGCCGAGGAATCCAAGGGCGAAGTGTCCAAGCTCCTCGAGGGTACCGACATGGTGTTCATCACCGCCGGTATGGGCGGCGGCACCGGCACCGGCGGCGCACCCGTGGTGGCCGAGATCGCCAAGGAGCGCGATATCCTCACCATCGGCGTCGTGACCCGTCCCTTCGATTTCGAGGGTTCTGCCCGCCGTCAGCAGGCCGAGGCCGGCATTGAAGAGATGCGCAGCAAGGTCGATGCCCTGATCGTGATCCCCAACGAGCGTCTGAAGCTGGTCAGCGAAGAGCGCATCACCTTCAAGAACGCCTTTAATATTGCCGACGACGTCCTGCGTCAGGCCATCCAGAGCATTTCCGAGCTCATCACCATGGAAGGCATCATCAATCTGGACTTTGCTGATGTCACCGCCATCATGAAGGGCGCCGGCTATGCCCATATGGGCAGCGGCACCGCCACCGGCCGCGACAAGGCCGAAGTGGCTGCACGCACCGCGATCCAGAGCCCGCTGCTGGAGACCTCCATCAACGGTGCCCGTGGCGTCATCATCAACATCACCGGTTCCCCCGACATCACCCTGGAAGAAGTGGAAGGCGCTGCCATGATGGTTAAGAACGCCGCCCATGAATCCGCTCACATCATCTTCGGTGCCTCCATTGACGACAATATGGAAGACACCATCCGCGTCACCGTCATCGCCACCCGCTTTGACCGCAATCCCACCCTGTCCTTTGAGGAGATCCCGGCACCCAAGGGCGAGTCCTTCTTCGACGGCAACAGCACCATGGTGTTCTCCGCCGGTGAAGTGAATGCCGCCGCCGAGGCTGCACAGGCTCCGGATCTTGAGAGCAAGGATGATCTCTTCGATGATATCGACAAGATCTTCAAGCGCGGCAACGCAAGACGCGATTCCTTCGATTTCTAATTTGCTTTTATGAGCGCTATGCTGAACTGGGAAGCGTTGGACGCCGCCTGTCATGCGTGTCAGGCCTGTCCGCTCCATGAAACCCGCACCAACGTGGTGTTCGGCGTCGGCAGTCATCAGGCAGAGCTCCTCTTTATCGGGGAAGGCCCCGGCGAACGGGAGGATCTCACGGGCGAACCCTTTGTGGGCCCCGCCGGAAAGTTGCTGGACGAATACCTGAACGCGGTGGGCATTTCCCGGGAAGAAGTGTATATCGCCAATATCTTAAAATGCCGTCCGCCCCGTAACCGGGATCCCAAGCCGGAGGAAGAGGAGGCCTGTCTGCCGTGGCTCCGTCGCCAGACGGCGCTGCTCCGTCCGAAGATCATTGTCTGCCTGGGCCGCATCGCCGCCAAGCGGATCATTGATCCCGACTTCCGCATTACGAAAGAGCATGGGATGTGGTATGAAAAGGGCGCGTATCGTATGATCGCCACTTATCATCCCTCGGCGCTTCTGCGGGACCCCTCCAAACGGGAGGAGGCCTATGAGGATTTCATTCTGATTGCAGAGGCCTATGCGGCGCTTCACGGCAAAGATCGTGCATAAGATTCACCCGGCACAAAGCCTTGTGCCGGGTGTTTTGTCCCTCCGAAGGGCTTCCCGGATTTTTTGAAAAAATTCAGGAAAAAGGCTTGACAAATCGAGGTTTACCCGTTATAATAATCACTGTTGTTCGCGATATGCGGTCATGGCGGAATAGGCAGACGCGTACGTTTGAGGGGCGTATGGGCAACCGTCCGGGTTCAAGTCCCGGTGACCGCACCAAAAAGTCCTGCAAGGTTTCTTGCAGGACTTTTTTCATATCTATTTCAGGAAAGCAGGTGACCGTATGCCGGACAAGATCCGCAAAGCCAATGTAAATGACCTCACGCCTGTGAGAAAAGAGGAGCACCCCGGATATACCCATGACCGCCGCCACTTTGTCAAGCACGGCGAACGCGCACAAATGGTGGCCTGCGTCTATGAGCTCCAGCCCGGCAATGCCATGTGCCCCTATCACTACCATCTGCAGAATGAGGAGCTTTTCTATATCATCAGCGGCACCGGCCTGCTGCGGACGCCGGAGGGCGAGGAAGTCGTCGGCCCCGGCGATCTGATTTATTTTCCCGCGAACGCAAACGGCGCCCATAAGCTTTTGAACACCTCCGATACCGAGGTGCTGCGCTATCTGGACGTGGATACCAATCACGCCGTGGATCTCTGCTTCTATCCCGATTCCGGGAAACTGGGCGTCTGGGGCAGTAAGCATAATGCCATCTTCCTGCAGGACGATACCCATGACTATTGGGACGGGGAATAAACCGACATGAAAAGACTGGACGAGGCATTTTTCCATCGCCATGCCCTGGAGGTGGCGCCGGATCTTCTGGGCAAGCTTTTGACCCATACGCTGCCGGATGGCAGCAAACGGACCCTTCGGATCTCTGAGACCGAGGCCTATTGCGGCGAGGAGGACACCGCCTGTCACGCACATCGCGGCCGTACGCCCCGCACGGAGATTCTCTACCGCAGGCCCGGCACCATCTATATCTATCTCTGCTACGGGATGCACAATCTGATGAATGTGATCACCGGGGAGGAAGGGGAGCCGCAGGGCGTGCTGATCCGCGCCTGTGTGGATGCGCCCGGCCCCGGCCGCCTGACGAAAGCCTTACAGCTGGATCGCAGCCTCAATGGAGAGGATATCGTCACGGATCCCCGGCTGGCCATTTACGACGACGGCAGCCGCTATGCTGTCCGCACCGCGCCCCGCGTGGGCATCGGCTACGCCAGCCCGGAAGACCAGGCCCGCCCCTGGCGCTTCATCATGGGGAAAGAAAGTAACGATAGCTGATTCATAGCGAACGATCAGAAACAATCCAAAGCACAAGCCAGACAAGGCTTGTTGTTTCGGATATTGCTGTGATAGGAAGAAAGCGATAAATTTGAAGTTGCTTAAAGGTGGAGGTTGCTATAATGGAAATAGTATATAAAAAACTTACTGATGCAGAATTAGATATTTTTATTAGTATGAGAATACAACAACTTCGCGAAGAAGGAGCAGCAGAAGAAATTGATTTAGTTCCTGAGCTGAAAGATCATTACAAGAGACATATGGCAGATGGTACTTTTGTATCTTGGATTGCCTTGGATGGTGATACAATTATCGGAACTAGTGGAATGTCTTTTGTGGAAAGACCTCCTATATTTGGATGTCCCAGTGGTAAAATGGGAATATTGTCCAGCATGTTTACGAATCCTAATTATCGGAGAAAAGGTATTGCAAAAGAATTACTGACTCGTGTAGTTGAGGAAGCAAAAGAATATGGTTGCGGTACAGTGCAAATAACAGCGTCAGATATGGGAGTTAAATTATATTCAGCTTTTGGTTTTCGGCATAATGAAAATTATATGTATTATAAATTTTAGTCAGATAGACCGGCAACTTCCAATTTGTCGAGCGGCCGAAAAACCACTTTTCCACCATTTGGTGAGGGCGCAATGCTACGCACTGTACCAGTGCATAGCATTTGTACAACCACATAAGCAAACGAGCATCTGGCATATTCGCCAGATGCTCGTTTGCTCTTATTCAAACATCATATTCTCAATATAGGCCTCCCGGAATACCGGGTGGGTGGAGAGCTCCAGGGTTTCGGCCTTTCCGGCAAGTGCCTCGGCCGCCGCACGCTCTTCTGCGGTCAAAAGCTGCAGAATCGCGCCCATGCCGGCGGCGTTGCCCACGGGCCTTGCCTTGTCCGCCAGCGCCTTGGGAATCAGCCCAATGGCCGCGGCGCTTTCCAGATTCAGCACAGTACCAAAGCCGCCCGCGATCAAAAGTTGTCCCATCTGCTCTGCCGACAGCCCCGCCTCGGCCAGCAGAGTTTCCATGCCGGAGCAGATGGCGGACTTCGCCAGCTGTACCGCGCGGATATCCTTCTGGGTCAGCAAGATGTCGGAGTTCGGGAAAACGATGGCCGGCTGGTCATCCACTTCCCGATAAATCTCGTCCGGTAACAGATCGTCAATAGCGCCGGTCTCGTCGAGATAGCCCAGCGCCAGACAGGCGGCCACCGCGTCAATGATGCCGCTGCCGCAGATGCCCTGGGGCGTTCCGCCGCCGATGACCTCATACTGCAGCCCGCCGTCCTCCGCCCAGACCCGGGAAATGGCCCCGTCAGATGCCGTCATGCCCTGATAGATGCCCGCACCTTCAAAGGCGGGCCCAGCCGCCGTAGAACAGCAGAAAAGCTTCCCGCCAAAGGCAAGCGCCAGTTCGCCGTTGGTGCCGATATCGGCCAGCAGGACGGGCGCATCCGCGTCCTTCATCCGCGTGGCCAGAATGCCGGAGGTGATATCGCCGCCCACATAGGCGGAAATACAGCGGGTGAGATACACGGTGGTCTCCGCCGTGCCCAGACCCAGTCGGTCGGCGGAGGTGAAAACGCCAAAGAAATGGTCGGGCGCAAAGGGCGCCCGGGAGATGGCCGTGGGATCATAGCCCATGAGCAGATATTCCATGGCAGTATTACCGGTGAGCACCATGGCACGGATCGCATCCCGCGGGATCCCGGCCTTCCCGGCAAGGGTATCCAGCAGCGCGGCAATCGCCTGCCGCACGGCGTCCGCCAGCGCCTGTCCCTCGCCCTCCATGGCGCGGGTGATCCGGGAGATCACGTCTGCGCCAAAGACCGCCTGGGGGTTTTTCCGGGAGGCGGTGGCAAGGATCTCGCCGCTTTCCATGCGGCAGAGATAGGCCGCAATGGTGGTGGTGCCGATGTCAAAGGCCGCGCCGTATCCGGGCTCTCCCAACGCCCCCACAGGCTGCGGCAGACTGCCGCTGACCTGGATACGCTGGCGCTGTTCGCTGTCCGGCAGCCAGACTTCCGCATCGCCCAATGCCTCCGTCATGCAGGCATAGCGCACGCCCCCGGCGATCTCCTCCGGCGAGAGCAGGCGACGTTCCTCCTCGGACAGGGGAGAGAGCGCGCCCTTTGCGATCACGCGGCACTTGAGACAGCGGCGCTGTCCGCCGCAGGGCATGGAAAGCGGGATCCCCGCCCGGGCAAAAAGGGTTGACAAGCGTTCCGGAGTGCGGTACTCTAATACTATATGGGTGTTATCCCGGTAAATCGTCAGTTTCATAGGATCAATCCTCCTATGAAGTATCTTAGTGAAAGGTCGAGCGGAAGTCAAGCTATTTTCGGAAATGGTGTCGGCATGACGGAAGAACTGCGCAAACAGGCAATTAAATTAGCAGAGCATCTCGAGGGGATGAGCGGCGTCAACGTGCGCGTGCTGGACTGTGACCGGCGCGAGGTCTATGGTGAGGCGCCTTTTTGTACTGTCTGCGGATATTGCGCGGCGCACATTCCGGGCTCCTGCCGTTATGCTTGTATCGAGGCCTATCGCTGGGGCGGACAGTATATCTCCTATTGCGCCGCGGGCGTGGTGTTTGCCGCGTCGCCCCTGATCGCCAAGGGCGAGATGATCGGCGGTCTCGTGATGGGGCCTATGGTCATGGGTGACCCGGAGGACGTGATGGAGCCCCGGGAGGATCTCCGCCGGGCTATTCGGGAGGAACTGCCCAGCTATTCCACGGCGCGCGTGCGGCACTGTTCAGAGGTACTGGCGGCACTGGCGGAAAAGCTCACAGGCTCCGCCCATCCGGTGGGCATTCACCAGCGGATTCTGCCCGCTCGTGAGATCTATGAAAATGCACCGGAGGGACAGGACGGCGCCCGGTATTTCCTGGATTGTGAGCGCCAGCTCCGCGCCTTTGTGGCTTCCTTTGACCGCAACGGCGCCCAGACCCTGCTCAATGACCTTCTGGGATATATTTACTTCTCGTGCAATTTCGAGTTATCCATTATCAAATCCCGTGTGCTGGAGTTGATCGTGGTGCTGTCCCGGGCCGTGATCGATGCCGGTGCGGACAAAGAAGAGATCCTTCAGAGCAACACCCAGTATTTCGCCCGGATCGAGAGCTTTACCAATATCGAGGAAATGAGCGTATGGCTCACGGATGTGATGCACCATTTCATGCTTCTGGCCTTTGATCCCCGCCGGATGAAGCATTCGGACGCGGTGCACCGTATCATCAAGTATATTCAAAGCAATTATCAGCGCAGGATCACGCTGGATGATGTGGCCGGCCAGGTATTCCTGAGCCGTTCCTATATCAGCAGTCTTTTCAAGGAAGAAACCGGCACCAGTCTCACGTCCTATATCAATCATGTGCGGATCGAGGAGAGCAAGCGCCTTTTGGAGGATGACCGGATCCCTTTGGTGGATATTGCGGATATGTGCGGATTCGGCGACCAGAGCTATTTTACGAAGATCTTCAAGCGGGAGACCGGTATGCCGCCCAATCGTTACCGCGCTCTGTTTGCGGGTGTGCCGCAGGACGCAGAAGATTCGTAAAATCGTCTGAGAATCATAAAATAATGCTATCATTTCCCGGAGTATCCTATTTATACTATGGTAGGAAACAAAACGTATGGAGGAACAGTATATGGCACGCATGGAAGAAATCAGTGAGTTTCTGCAGAAAGGCCGCGCACGCAATGTAAAGCAGCTGGTGGAAGAGGCTCTGAACGAAGGCACCGAGCCCGGTGTGATCCTGAATGACGGTCTCTTAAGCGGTATGGCCGTTATCGGTGAGAAGTTTAAGAATAACGAAGTGTTTGTCCCGGAGGTGCTCATCGCCGCCCGCGCCCTGAATGCCGGTCTTGACATTCTGCGTCCCAAGCTGGCAGAATCCGGCGTTACCGCCAAGGGCGTTGCCGTCATCGGCACCGTCAAGGGCGACCTGCACGATATCGGCAAGAACATCGTCCGCATTATGCTGGAAGGCAGCGGCATCACTCCCATCGATCTGGGCGTGGATATCCCCGCCGAAAAGTTCGTGGATGCAGCCCTGGAGAACAATGCACAGCTGATCTGCTGCTCTGCTCTTCTGACCACCACCATGGGCGAGATGCGTCGTGTGGTGGAGATCGTGAAGGAACGCGGTCTGCAGGACAAGATCAAGGTGATGGTGGGCGGCGCGCCCATTACCCAGAGCTTCTGCGACTCCATCGGCGCAGACGCCTATGCACCGGATGCCGCCACTGCCGCCGAGGCAGCGATCCGCCTGCTGGAATCTCTGTAAAATGGCATGATAAAATCCCGGTTTCAACCAAGCGATTGAAACCGGGATTTTTTTCTGTTCAGCGGATGAAATTGGTGCGCTGGGCGGGTTCTTTTTCGGGGAGCGCGATGCCTGCATCGCGGCCGGCCTGGAAGCAGCGCAGCATCCATGCCATATTGCGGGCCAGGGTGCGCATGGTCTGCATGCCCTCGGCGTCCTTTTTGGCGTCTTCGGCGTTGGCGCCGTGCACCATGTTCCAATACTGGGAGGGAACCACCGGCATATTGGCGATGGTAAAATACTTATTGAGGGAATCAAAGGATGCGGTGGCGCCGCCGCGGCGGCAGCAAACCACAGCTGCACCGGGCTTATAGGCAAAGGCATAGCTGCCGGCATAGAAGACACGATCGAGAACCGTGTGCATGATGCCCGCAGGACCGGCGTAATGCACCGGCGCGCCGAAGATAAAGCCGTCGGCCTCCTTGGCCTTTTCGATGATCACATTCACGATGTCGTCCTGATAGACGCACTTGCCGGCGTCCTTACAGCGGCCGCAGCCGATACAGCCATGGATGGGCCCGTTGCCCACATGGAAGATCTCGGCCTCGATCCCCTGTGCCTCCAATGTGGCGGCCACTTCGGAGAGCGCCGCAAAGGTAGTGCCGTTTTTGTGAGGACTGCCGTTTAACAATAACACTTTCATATGAAATACCTCCTGTTTTATGAGTATTCTAGCATAAGTCGGGGAAAGGGACAAGAGGCAATCGAATCTCTCATTTCCGGCATATTCAACAAATCATAACGCAAAAAACATGAGAGAAAAATATCGTATATTTTACGATGCAAAATAAAGGGGATTTCGCGTCGAAATGTGTCGATAAACAAATAAAACGAAAAAAACCAGCAAAAACAAATAGAATATTAATTTGTCGAAATATGCGATTATTTCAACATTTTTACGTTTATATCTAAAAAATAAGGAAAATCTGTTGACTATATGGTAAAAAGTGATTATACTTATCACCAGATAGTCAGTATTCATGAAGGGGGACTCACCGTGAAATCAACCGGTATTGTGAGAAAAGTGGACGAGCTGGGCCGAATTGTGCTGCCCATCGAGCTGCGTCGTACGCTGGACATCGCGGAGCGCGATCAGCTGGAAATATACATCGAGGGCAATGACACCATTGTTCTGAAGAAATACCAGCCCACCTGTGTATTCTGCGGCAGTGCTGTGGATGTGCATCACTATAAGGGAAAGTGCATTTGCACAGATTGTGCCAAGGGCATCCTGGAACTGTAAGAACGCAAACGGGCCTGCAGATAGAATCTGCAGGCTCGCTTTTTTGTGTTTAATGGAATACAATGTATGAACTACATATTAAGTTTACATAATATGTAAAGTGCTGCTTAAAACAATATTTTTTAGAAATATAGTTTACATAAATTAGTATTCCAATCTTCGGAATACAATAACCGGATTTACATAATATCAAAGCATCAGATCCAGATCCGGGTGGAAGAGATAGAGATGCTGTTCCCGTACCGGTTTTCCGGTGATGCGCTTCAGGGCGATGGCGTATGCGGAGAGCTGGGGGCGATAGCGATCCGCCAGAAGCGCCTCCTGTCCCGGCAATACGAAGTCCGTCTTGAAATCCAACAACACCAGACCGTCACCCTCCTCGAAATAGCAGTCAATGACGCCCTGGAAGAGGATGGTGTCCTCTTCCGCGGTTGGGATGCGGGCCAGAGCCGCCGGATTCTTCGCCAGTTCCGCCGGAGCCAGCAGGGAGAACTTGAACTCCCGGTAAATCCCCGATGAAGCCATCAGCCGCTGCCCCAGGGGCGAGCGGAAAAAGACCGCGATCTTTCTGACGTCGATGACTTCCGCCTGTTCCTCCGTGAGGAAACGCCGCTGGCGCAGGGATTCCACCTCCTGCCGGATGCTCTCCTCGCTGCCGCAGGCGGCGAAGTCGATGAACTGCATCACCAGATGCAGCGCCGTGCCCCGCTCCGCGCCGGTGAGGCCGCGATCCCGGATGAATCTGGGCCGCCGGAACGGCATGGCTGCCGTCGGCAGCTGCTGCACCGCCTGTTCGGCGGCCTCTTCATCGGCAAATCGTCCTTTCAGCGCCGTGGCCGTCAGCTTGGACGGCAGATCTGCCGCCGCGCCGTAGGGATATTCATACCGCAGCCGCACCGCCAGCTCCTCTTCCTCATACGGCAGCGCTTCCGCAGGAGCATCCTCCCGGGCCGCTCTGGGCTTTGCCGCGGTGGGCCGTACCTTGCGGAGCATCCATGCGTGATCTTCCCGATCCGGGAAGGCCGCGGCGATGCCACCCTCTGCCAGAAGATGCGCCGCCGTGGGCAATCGCAGCAGCGGCACCAGCACCCATGGCAGAATTCCCGCGCAATTCAGCAGCATCTGCGGCGGGATGGGATCCGAACAGGCGTCCGGATAGAGCTTCGCGGCCAGTTCCGCCGCATTTTTCACCGGCGCGGTGACGATGAGTTTCTCCTTGGCCCGGGTCATGGCCACATAGAGGATGCGCTCCTCCTCAGAAAGCATCTCGCGCTTTGCCTGCAGGGCAATGGCCAGACGGGGCAGCGTAGGATATTCAATGCGCCGTGTCAGCTGACGGCGGCGGAAACCCGCACCCAGTGTGGGATGGATCAGCACCGGCTCGGTGAGATCCCGGGTATTGAATCGCTGGGCGCAATTTGCCAGGAATACGATGGGGAACTCGAGACCCTTTGACTTGTGAATGCTCATGATCCGCACGGCGGAGGCCTCCGACGGCGCCGCCGCTACTTCACAGCCCCGCTCCCTTAGCGTGCGCATCATCTGGGCAAAGCGATAAAGGCCGCAGTATCCCGCCCGCTCAAAGCGCTGCGCCTGCTCCAGGAAGGCACGGATCATCCCGCCGCCCTCGGTGAGATGACTGCACACCGCCTCCAGTCTGGTTTCATGAAGGATCCGCAATACTAGGCGATCCGCGGATAAATCCGCGGCAGACCGCCGCAGGGCAGACAGTGCATCCAGCATCCCGCGGCAGCGCAGACCAAGTGCGTCTTCGCACGTTGCCATTTCCTGTACCGCCTGCAGGAAGCTGCCCTCCCGGTGGGCGGCGCGGATCTGTGCCAGTTCATCCGCCGTGAAGCCATAAAGCGGCGAACGCATCAGGGACGCCAGAGGAATATCCTGCTCCGGATTGTCCAGCACATCAATGAGGGACATGAGAATCATCACGTCCGGCGAGGAAAAGAGCTCCGCGCCCACATCCTGCAGGGCAGAAATCCCCGCCCGGGCGAGTGCCGCTTCATAAAATCCTGCCTTGCTCTTCACGCTGCGCAGCAGGATGGCAAAATCCTCCGCCCGACAGGGCCGCATGGCGTCGAGATTCCGGTCATACACCGGGAAGCCTTGGTCCAGCATCTCCCGGATCCGTCCTGCCACATAGGCGGCATCCGCCTCGGCAGAGGACAGTTCCCCCTCTTCCTCCGTCTCCACCAGACAAAGCTCACTTTCGTATCCTTCGCCTGCAGGATACGCCGCGCCCGGCACCAGACGCTCTGCCTCGCCGTAGGTGACGTCACCCAGATCGGTTGACATAATCTTTTCAAAAATATAGTTGACGCTCTCTGTCACTTCCCGGCGGGAGCGGAAATTCTGCGCCAGCACGATGCGGCAGGGCTCGCCCGCCGGGGGGTCGTCCTGATAGCTGAGATATTTCCGCAAAAACACCTCGGGATTGGCCAGACGGAAGCTATATATGCTCTGCTTGATATCGCCCACCATAAAGAGATTGCGTTCTTCCCGGGACAGCGCCCGGAAGATGGCGTCCTGGACGTCATTGGTGTCCTGATATTCGTCCACCATGATCTCCGTATACCGGGCCGAGAGCGCATGGGCCATAGGAGTGGGTTCGCGCCCATCCTCGCCCAGAAGCATCCGCACCGTCAGATGCTCCAAATCGCCGAAATCCACGATGCCCCGCATCCGCTTCTCGGCGTCCAGCCGCTGGATAAATTCCGATACCAGCGACAAAAGCACCTCTCCATAGGGCCGCACCGCCGCCATATCCGCGGAGAGCTGTGCGCGCGAAAAGCCGAAATAATCCCGGCACAGCGTGGCCAGCGTCTTTTTCCAGGTGTCCCGGGGCGCCTTGATCAGCTCCAAAAGTACCGGGTCCTCAAAGCCCCGGACAGCGCCCAGCCGTGCAAAGGCAATGTGATTGGCAAAGTCCGCCGCGGCGTCCCAGTCGCCGTCCTTCAGAAGGGCGATCAACTGCCGCAGATTTTCAAGGTCGGCGGCAAAGGCCTTGCCGTAGGCCTTCTCAACAGGCGGATACTCTGCAAAGCGCAGCACGGCTTCCTCCAGCATGAGGAGCGACCAACGGCAGCGGGAGAGAATGGATTCCATGACGATCCTGCCATAGACGCCGGTAATGGGATCCTCCTCCGGCTCTGCCGCCGCCATTTCAGAGAGCCATTTCTCCGGATAGGGATGGCTCTGTACTTTTTCATAGGTCTCCATGAGGACGCTGCGCAGGCGCGTGTCATCCCGCATGGCGGAGAGTGCCTCCACCAGCATCAGGAAGCCCGCGTTCTCTTCCGCCTCATAGCGTTCTTCGATCATCTCGTCCAGCACAGTGTCCCGCAGCATGGCGATCTCGTCCTCGTCCGCCACCCGGAAATCCGGGGCCAGGCCCGCGGCCTGGAAATTTTCCCGCAGGAGATAGGCACAGAAGGAGTGCACCGTGGTGATCTGCGCCCGATCCAACAGACTCAGCTGGCGGCGCAGACGACGGCTGCCGGGATCGTCCAGAAGCTTTGCCGTCAGGGCGTCGGCGATCTTGGCCTTCATCTCCGCCGCGGCGGCCTTGGTGAAGGTGACGATCAGAAATTCGTCAATGCTGCAGGGGTCGTTCTCGTCCAGAATGCGCCGGATCACGCGCTCTACCAGTACGGCGGTCTTGCCGGAACCGGCCGCGGCAGACACCAGCAGGGCTCCGCCCCGACGGGTGATCGCATTCAGCTGGCCCTCAGTCCAGTTCACTGCCATGGTCTTGCCCTCCCTGCAGAATAGAATAGAAATTCGCCGCCCGCATGGACGGAATATGCCGGATGCGCTCCTGATCCCGGGTTTCATCAAAGAAGCACACACTGCGATAATCGCAGTAGGTACAGGCCTGTACGCCGTGGGTGACGGCGGGGCGGGCATCGATATGCCCTTCGGTCATGAGCTGGGCGGTCAGCGCCGTCATGCGCCGTACATGGCGCTCCAACAGGTCAAACTGCTCGGCATCCGCCACATCGGACTGCTGGCTGTGCTGGCCCGTGCGGGTGAGCTTGACCGGGATGAACCGGCCCTCGCCGGTGATGCCCGGCTCCATGGCGTCGATCACCTCAGGGTCGGACAAAATGATGCCGGAGCGCATCAGCTCCGCCTCCAGTTTCTGCGCCAGTTCTTCGTCCGGCAGATCGTGACTGGCGCTGTGGGGCTCCGCCCGGGCGGGCGTGTATAAAAGTCCTGCGGGCACAATGGCATCCGCCGCCAGCTCGGGATGGCGGGCGAGATAGTGCCGCGCCTCCTGCCGCAGGGCAAAGAGGTACACCGGCATCTGCATCCCCAGGCCGTTTAAGATCTCGCCGTAGGAGAAGGTCTTCAGGCCGCTCTTATAGTCCACCACGCGGACATACAGCACGCCGTCCTTCACCCAGCCGTCCACGCGGTCCACCACACCCCGGAGAGAGGCGCGCCCCGCCTCCGTCTCGATCCGCACCGGAGGGAGATCTTTGGCAAAACTCAGCTCGAAATCAAGCGGCCGGAAGCTGCTCTCCCGGAATTCGTCGTAAAGATTATCAATGAGAATGTCCAGAGAATGACGGATTCTCTGGAACAAATAGCGGAACCGGGCGGATTTCGTTTCAAAATCCGGGATGTCCCGGGCAATGTATTCCTTGACGCAGGCAGCGGCAAAGCCCCGCACCTGTTCCCGGGTGCAGGCGGTAAATCCGCCCTCCTCCTGCACGCGGCGCACAGTGCCCTCCAGGACATAGTGGATGAACACGCCTCTGGCAGGTGCGTCAAAGCCCGCCTCCCGGCGGGGCTGAAGATTCAGACCATAGCGGGAGAAGTAGGAGAAGCGGCAGGTGTTGAAGGCATCCAGCCGCGTGGCGCTGAGTCGGAGATCCGGCCCGTAAAGGGCCTGTACGGCATCTTTTGAGATCCGGTCCTCGGCGAGCAGGGTATCGGGATGGACGGGCAGCGCCAGGTCATCGCCGTCCTGCCGCTCGGACAGGATCGAAAGGATCTGCGCCTCGGCCTCGCCGCCATGGGCTGCCGCGTAGTCCGGCGCGGTGGCAGCGGATTCCAGAAGATGACGGTCGTCCTGCCCGGAAATGCGCCGCAGGGGCAGTCGCGGGAACAGATTCATCAGCCGCCGCAGGAAATAGGCCGGACGAATCACCGCGCCGGAGGCATCCGCCTCGGAATAGGAGAGGATCAGCCGCTCCCGGGCCTTGGTCAGTGCGTGATAGGCCTCCAAAAGATTGTCCGCGTCCCGACTGTCCGCCGTGTAGGAGAGCTCCAGTCTATAGGACTGCAGCTCGTCCCGGTCGGAATCGGTGAGTAAGCCGTCGCTGCTGCCGGAGGCGGGGAAGGCGCCGTCCCGGGCGCCCAGAAGCAGCACCACCCTGGCATCCGTCGCCCGCAGCCGGGACAGATCGCCGCAGGCCACTCGGTCAATGGATGGCGGGATCGTGCCGATATCATAGCGGGAGAGAATCAGCGTAAAGAGTTTTTCAAATTCCTGGGCCGAGAGCAGACGATCGGCGGAAATGTCCGCAAAGCTGTCCAGACACCGGCAGAACACATCCCACAACTGGCGGTATTCGTCTGCCTGGGTCAGTTCTCCTGCCGCTGTACAGACTGCGGCGCGTTCGGCAATGGCGTCCGGCAGCGCGATCTCTACCGTAAAGTCATAGACCGCGCGCACTTTTTCGATGGCGGGGATCTCTGCCCGCAGACGCCGGGAAAGCGTCAGAAGCGGCGTGCGTACAGCCTCCCGGATAGCATTCACCCGGGCAAGACGCGCCTCTCCCTCCTCGGTAAGCGGCTGGCCAAAGCCCGCGGGATTCATGCCCCAGGGCAGCTCACTGGTCCACTGGCCGGGCTTCACCCGCCACATGAGACAGTAATTCTCGAGGAAATCCACATCCTCCTGAGGGATCCCGGTGAGCCCGGTTTTTAAGTAAGAGAACACGTCCTCGTGCCGGAAGCCGGATGAGGCGATCCGCACCGCCCGCAGAACCAGCGCCGTGACGGATTTCACCCGGAGATCGGTTTTCTGAGTAATGTAGTAGGGAATCGCAAAGCGTTCCAGCGCGGACTCCAGCGCCAGACGGTAGTTCTCAAAATCGCCGGAAACCACCACGATATCCCGCAGGCGGTATCCTTCCCGCAAAAGCCCGCAGATGCGGGCCGCGGCGTGCTCGCATTCCGAAAAAATCCCGGATGCGGCACGAAGCTCGATATGCGTGGGTTCCACCGGGTAGGCAGTAGGGGCATAGGTGAAGAGGGATTCTTCCAGGCACTGTAAATCGCCGGGACGCCGGGGCGGGGAGAGGGGAATGGTCTCATATCGCCCATCGCCCACCACACGCACCAGGCGCGCCGCCGTCTCCCGGCTTTTTAAGAAGAGATCGGCGTCCGGATCCTGTGGGTCAAAGTCCAGCGCCGCCATCACGTCGGCATGAGAAAGGGCGGAGAGAATCTCATACTCCTGGGGCGTAAAGCCGGAGAAGCCGTCGATATACACCCGCCGGCCCCGGAACCAGTCAAGCGCGCGCACCGCATCAGAAAGCCGGGTCATCTCGTCCCGGGGATCCAGAAACCGACCCGCGCATGCCGCGTCATAGGCGTCCCGGATCAGCATCAGATCCTGCAGCTTCGCGCGCAGCACAGGATCCAGCTCCGTCAGAAGCTGGGAGAGCACCTCGCCCGAAAGACAGCAGCTTTTGAACTCGTCCACGATCCGGACAAAGCCATCTAAAAGCTCCGGACTGGGGGTGCCGAGATAATACTGCATGGCGCTGCGCACCTGGGCGGCGGCCTGCTGCATCAGGAGAATGCGGCCGCCGTCATCGAGGATCCGGTCGGCCAGACCACCGTGTTCCGCGAACACGCGGTTAGAGAGCCGCCGGAAGGTTAAGACCTCACAGGACAGGGAAATGCTGTCGCCGCCCAGCTCGATGAGCCGCCGCTCGGCCTCGTGGGAATGGGTCTCCGGCACCAGAAAGATCTGCCGCCGCACGCCGCGTCTCGCCGCCTCTGCCGCCGCGCGGTAGAGGGTTTCGCTTTTTCCGCTGCCCTGACGGCCCAGCACCAATGTGAGCATGATTTTGCCTCCTGAAAAATGAAAAGCCGGTGCGTGAAAACACGCGCCGGCTTTTTGATTTTGATGTTGTGAGTAAGCCTGTAAGCCGGGTTCTGTCGTGGACAATCATCTATCTTGCATGTACGTTGCCGCACATGTCCATGCCACCCTGGGGGAATTGACCGGGCAAGTCTCCGCTTTCGCGGACTCCCCACTGCGGTGTTGCTCCGGATAGAGTTTACAGGGCTTCCAAGTTTCCAGGGAAGCCGGTGAGCTCTTACCTCGCCTTTCCACCCTTACCGGGGCGAAGCCCCGGCGGTATATCTCTGTTGCACTTTTCCTGAAGTTGCCTTCGGCGGACGTTATCCGTTATCCTTGCCCTATGGAGCCCGGACTTTCCTCACCCGGGAACCTTTCGGCATACCGGGCGCGATTGTCCAGCTTACTCACCAAATTATTATACCGCAAATCGGGGTGTCTTGTCAATGAAAAGGGAAGGGAATCCGTCAGACATGGGCCTTCCACTGGCATTCCGTCAGCGAAAGCTCTGTAAATCGTGCCTCAAAGGAGGATTCCTCCGGCGAACAGGCATAGATGCCGAAGCGGATCGTTCCGCCGCCCTCCCACAGATGACAGATCCGCATCTGGTGGAAGGTGATGCCGTCGTCGGAGCACTCGATGCAGTAGTCAGAGCCGCGGCGGCTGAGCCGATACCACATGGCGCGCACAGAGGCGGGGATATCCGTGGTTGCCCAGTCGGAATAGCCGTGATTGGTGACCACACTGCCCAGACGCTGACAGCTCTCGTTTTCGTATTCGATGGAGGCCTTCAGCCAGTTCTCGCTGTCCAGATAAAGCACCACACCGCACTGGTCATAGCGCCGCGAGCTGTCGAACTCGGTCTTTACCAGAAAAGAAAAATACGCTTCGTCGGTCGTCATCTGGAACACCGGGGCATTGTCGTTCTGAAAGCCATAATAGGTGCGCTGCCAGAGATCGGTGTTCGCTTCGGTGGTGATGGTAATGCCGTTTTCAGTGATCTGATAGGCCTTTGGCTGACGGGTCCAGCGGAATGCCGAGAGATCCGGTTTCATAAGGGGATGCTCCTTTCCAGTACGTTCTATCATGCAGTGTAGCATTTTTCCGATGGAAAAGCAAGAATGCCCGGGGAGAAGAGAATCTCTGACACAGTTCGGGCTTTTTCGTTGCATTCAGGAGGGGGCTGTGCTATGATGAGGATAAGTAATCAGGAAAGGAATACCCTCATGTCTCTGCCGATTGTACAGTATCTCTCCGTCCCCCGGGAGCGCCGCATCATCGCCATCAGCGATATCCACGGCTGTCTCGATACCTTCCGTGAAATCCTTGCAAAAGTGGGTTTTTCCGCGGAAGATGAGCTTTTTCTGGTGGGCGATCTCTTCTTAAAAGGCCCGCAGCCGGAGGAGACCTTTCATTATATTTATGACGAGCTGCGTCCGCTTTCAAACGTCCACATCCTGCGCGGCAACTGTGACTGGAAATTCGACTATATGGAGGATGCCGCGGGGGAGTGGATCGACGGCCTGCCCAACATCATTGAGACTGAGGACTGGATCTTTGTTCACGGCGGTCTGCCTTCCCGGGATTACACGGCTTTTGATGCCTATTCCTGCATGAAATTTGATAATTATATTGAGAAAACCCCAGGCTTTGACAAATGGCAGATCGTGGGCCATTTCCCGGTGGAGCATTTCTGCCACGAGATCGCCTGCTGCAATCCCTTTATCTCGGAGGAAAAGCGCGTCATCGGCATTGACGGCGGCATGGGCGTCCGCGGTGATGCCCAGATGAATGCTCTGCTGATCCAAAATGGGGAAGTCGGGTTTGCCGCGGTGGATCCCCTGCCGAAGATGATCGTGGAGAAGGCGCAGGACGCCACGGAAAACCCCATTAACATCACCTGGGAAGAGCGCTATGTCGAGCGCCTGGAGGATCGCGGCGAGGTGGCGCTCTGGCGCCATGTGAAGAGCGGGCGGGAGCTGGAGCTGCCATATGGTGTGGTCTGGCCGGACCAGGAGGGAAATACCTTCGTGGGCCCCGGCGGCACGGACTATTTCCTGCCCCTGTCCCCCGGCGACGAGGTCGGCGTGGTGAAGCGCTTCTCTGACCGGATTTTAGCAAAAAAAGACGGCTTTGTCGGATGGGTCCGACTTTGAGAGACAAGAAAAATTTTATCATATGGAGGATTACTTATGGATCAGCGGAAATTGACGACTCCCGTAGCCATCCCGAATGTCACGGTGCATGACTCTTTCTTCAGCAATCTCATGAAGATCACCGTGGAAAAGCTTCTGCCTTATCAGTGGAAGGCACTCAATGACGAGATCCCGGACGCCGCGCCCAGCTATTGTATGCGGAATTTCCGCATCGCCGCGGGCGTAGAGACTGGCGAGCACGGCGGCATGGTGTTCCAGGACAGCGACCTTGCCAAGTGGATCGAGGCCGCCGCCTATACCCTTTACTGGAATCCCGACGCAGAACTGGAAAAAACCGTAGACGAGGCCATCGAACTGGTGCGCCGCGCCCAGCTGCCGGACGGTTATATCGACACCTATTATATTCTCACTGGCATTGAAAACCGTTGGACCAACACCAAGGATAACCACGAGATGTACTGCGCCGGTCATATGCTGGAGGCCGCCGTGGCCTATTACCATGCCACCGGCAAGCGTACCCTGCTGGACGTGATGATCCGCAATGTGGCCCACATCGCCTCCGTGATCGGCCCGGAAGAGGGCAAGATCCACGGCTATCCCGGCCACGAAGTGCTGGAAATGGCGCTGTGCAAGCTTTATGAGATCACGCAGGATCCCGCTCATCTGGCCCTGGCCGCCTATTTTGTGAATGAGCGCGGCCAGTCTCCCAACCATTTCGAGGTGGAGACCGAAAAACGCGGCCTGCAGGTGAAGCCGGAGTCTCCCTTTAATCTGAAGTATTACCAGGCCGATGTGCCCGTCCGGGAGCAGACCGCTGCCGAAGGCCATGCGGTGCGTGCCGGATATCTCTATTCCGGTATGGCGGATGTGGCCCGCCTCACCGGAGACGAGAGCCTTGCCGAGGCCTGCCGCCGCCTGTGGTACAATATCACCCGCCGCCAGATGTACATCACCGGCACCGTGGGCCAGTCCTCTATTGCCGAGTCCTTCACCTTTGACTATGACCTGCCCAACGATCTGGTCTATGGCGAGACCTGTGCCGCGATTTCCATGGCCTTCTTTGCCCAGCGGATGCTGCGCCTGGCGCCCCGGGGCGAGTATGCCGATGTGATGGAGCGCGTGCTCTATAACGGTTCCATCAGCGGTATGTCCTTAGACGGCACCAAGTTCTTCTATGTGAACCCCCTGGAAGTGGATCCCGCCAAGTGCGCCCATAACCATCAGTTCCGCCATGTGAAGCCGGAGCGTCAGAAGTGGTTCGGCTGCGCCTGCTGCCCGCCCAACCTGGGCCGCCTCATCGCCTCTCTGCCGGGGTATCTCTATCACACTTGTGACGATACGGTTTATGTAAACCTCTACACCACCAACGAAATGAAGACCGCCCTCACCTCCGGCGAGGCCGCCCTCTCCATGACCACGAATTATCCCTGGGACGGCACCATCCAGATGACTGTGGATGCCGCGCCCGCCGCGATGACTCTGGCGCTGCGGATCCCCGGCTGGTGCCGTCAGTACACGGTTCTCGTGAACGGCGAGACCGTGACTGCCGCGCCGCAGGATGGCTATCTCTATCTCACCCGCGACTGGCAGGCCGGCGACCAGGTGACCCTGACGCTTGAGATGCCGGTTGTCACCGTGCGCGCGAATCCCAAGGTGGCCGAAAATGTCGGCAAGATCGCCGTCATGCGCGGCCCGGTGGTTTACTGCCTGGAGGAGCCGGACAACGGCCCGCACCTGGCCCGCGTCTATATGGACGCAAACGCCGCCTTCACTACGCAGTGGGAGCCTGAGACCCTGGGCGGCATCGTGTCTCTGGATACCGCAGGATACGAGCTGGGAATCGCCGACTGGGACGAGGACGAGCTCTATACCGAGCAGAAGGCTCCGGCCTTCTCCGCCCGTCCTCTGCACTTCATTCCCTATTACGCATGGGCAAACCGCGGCCCGGCGGAAATGACCGTCTGGGTGCGCGAGCGCCTGTAAGGAGGCATTCCTATGACGGAACTGTCCCGTACGATTTTGGAAACCTGGCAGGTGCGGAAAACCCGTCAGCAGAAAACGGACTTCATCGCGTTTCTGCAGGCGGAATTTCCGGATCTGCAGGTGGAACAGGGAAAATTCGGTGTTCGGAATCTGGTGTTGGGTAACGTGGCGGAGGCCGATGTGGTTCTGGGTGCTCATTACGACACCTGTGCTCGTCTGCCCTTTCCCAATTTCCTGACGCCGAAGAATTTCCTCTGCTATCTGGCATATCAACTGCTGCTCTTGATCCCGCTTTTTGGCATTTCCTTTCTGCTCTCCTTTTTCCTCACGCTGGCCGGTGTACCGGGGGAGGTGACGTACTGGCTGGTGCTGGCGGCGTATTTCGTCCTGTTGGTGCTCATGATGGCGGGCCCCGCCAATCGGCACACGGTGAATGATAACACCTCCGGCGTGATCACGCTGCTGGAATGCTTTGCCGCAATGAGCGAAGAAGAGCGCCGCAGAACGGCCTTTGTGTTCTTCGATTTAGAGGAATCCGGTCTAATCGGTTCCGCGCAGTTTGCAAAGCGGCATAAAGCCGAGATGAAGGGAAAACTGCTTCTTAATTTTGACTGTGTCTCCGACGGCGACCATTTCCTGGTGATTGCGAATAAAAAGGCCCGCGCTGCCCACGAGGACGCTCTGCGCGCCGCCTATGGCGAGACGCCCGAGGGCAAGACCGTGGCATTTGAAAAATCATCCACCACTATCTATCCCTCCGACCAGGCCAATTTCCCCGTGTCTGTGGCCTTCGCCGCCTTCAAGCGGAGTCGGGTGTGCGGTCTCTATCTGGACCGCATCCACACAAAGCGCGACACCGTGATGGAGGAACGGAATATCCGCTATCTGGTGGACGGCACCCTGCTTCTTGTCAATCAGAAATAAGAAACCCCGGTTGGAATTCTTCCAACCGGGGTGCTTTTTTGCTTTACTTGGCGTAATGGATCCCGTATGCCGCCTCATAGGCGGCCAGCTCTGCGTCAGAGACTCGTGCGACGTCTCCCTCGGCCAGCTCTGCGCGGAGATACACGTCTCCGCGGCGAAGCGCTTCGCCCACGGCCTTGTGGCCATGCACGATGAGATGGCGGCCGTCACGGGCGGTGATGCCCACGGTCTCATTCCCGTCGGCCTCTGCAAGGGGTAGAGTGGGATAGAGAGAACGGGGGCAGAGCATCATGCGGGGACCGTCCCAGGGGGCCTCCTGATAGGCCTCATAGGCGGCCCACAGGGTATCGCACACCTCTGCGGGGGTGGCGTAGGAGGTGTCGAGAATCAGGTCATAATTGCGGTAATCGAAGTTATCCACCTGATAGATCTCGCGGAAACGGGCATTCTCCACCCGGCCGCGCTCTAAAAGCTTGTCTCTGGCCTCATATACATCCTGATAGGTCTCCTCACTGCCGCGGGGATTGGCCATGACGCGCTGGGCGGCGATCAGGGGATCGATCACCACGAAGATCTTGAAGGTGCGCTCCGCAAAGTGCCAGGCCATGCGGGAGTCGAAGAGGATGGGATCGTCCGGGCGCTCCCGGGAGATCTTGGCAACCGCGTCGTCGATGACGTGGTCAAGCGCCGGATCGGACATCATGCGCTGGTTCAGCTCCAGGGTGCTGATGCCCATTTCCTTGGCCACCTCGCGCTGCACTGCGCCGGTGGAATAAATCTCGAAGCCGTGATCCTGCTGCAGCGCCTTGCAAATGGTGCTCTTGCCGCTGCCCAGTTTACCTGCGATGGAAATATGCATAGTCATTACCTCGTATTGTGTGAATACCGTTATCTTATCGCGATTCCCGCGGTCTGTCAAGGAAAGTTCGGGCTGGGCTGGCCCAGCTCGGAAAGTGCCCGGAAGAAAGCTCGCTGCCCAAAAAGGATGAAAGAATACCGCTCCCCGTCCCGCATCTCCACGGTGATTAGCGGAAAGATCAGCCACCAGCGGGGCCGGATTTCCCGGATGTCGGAAAAGGCCAGGAATAAATCCCGCAGCATGGGGGACACCGTCAGCTTGTTGGTGCGGTAACGAAGGCCGTGATCCTCGATCCGCAGACTGCCGCCGAGGACGCCCTCCCGACAGATACTCACCGAATAAAGCCGTTTCATAGATACGCCTCCTTACTGTAAGGTGCGGAAATAAAGGCCGTTGGTTCTCTGGAAGTTTGGTTCTGCGCCGCGGCGGAAGAGCGCCGTGCGCGCCGCACATTCCGCGGCAGATTCCTTGGTGAAGTAAAGCGTCACGAAGTCCACACCCCGATAGTCCTTGTCGCCGATATAGAGCGGCACGGAGTTGAGCATGGTGGTGTACTGTTTGTCGTGGCAGAGGAGCGGGAACTCCACGTCCATGCGGTCCCGCAGGGTGGGACGGCCGTTACAGGTCTTGCATCCCGCCTTGGCCGGACAGGCACGCAGCCGCATCAGCGGCAGATGGCCATAGGCCAGAATGCCCCGGGGCAGCCCGCCGCCCAGGCGGCGGATCTTCTGCACGGCAAGCTCGAAGGAAATCGTAGCGTCCTGAAGCCCCAGCGATTCATATTCAGAAAGCGCGGCAGAATTTAAGATGTTGAGCCCGAATCCGCCGTGCACCCGAAGACCCAGCTCCCGGCCCAGGTGCAGGCCATAGGCATTCTCGGTCTGTACGGCGGTGAGTCCCTGTGCCTTTAGGGTCTGCAGAGTCTCCCGCATGGCGGCCTCCCGGGTGGGGAAGAGCAGCGCCGGCAATTCGCCGATGAGCCGGTCGCCCAACTGCGCGATCAGCACGGGACTGCGCTCCAGTTCTTCGATCGGAAGAATGATCTTATCATAAACCGCAGGATCCTCCGGCAGTTGCGCCGCGGTCTCAAACCGGGCGCGGAGCGCGGGTTCGGCGACAGCCTTGTGTGCGGGGAAAGCGCTCTCCCCGCGGGACGCCAGCTCATGCGGCACGATGGTCTCCCGGGCCGCCAGCAGCGCCGCCAGTGCATCTCGCCGCAGAGCATTCAGCGCGGAGGCAGGCAGCATCAGTCCCTCTCCGATCTCTGCGGAGAACATCCGCAGGGCAAAGGGCGTACCGCCGGTTTTGCCCAGATTTTTGAGGGCGGCGTCCTTGTCTGTGGCGCGGGTACGGGCGGGCTGCGGCACGTCACCCGTGACTGCCACAGTATGGACGCCGTCCGTGGCCGTCAGGCGGGAGGATTCCGCCGTCATAGTCAGCCGCAGATCTACCGGAACGCTCTGCCGCTCGGCGCGGTAAAGCCCGGCAAGCTCGCCAAAGACAGAATTTGCCGCCGTCACGTCCTCATGACGGCGATAGCCGAACATATGGGCGCTGCGTTTCCCGGTGAGATATTCGTCGGTAAAGCCGCTGCGGGAAAAAACCGCCTGCAGCCGGTCAAGATCCGGTTCCCGACCCTCCAGAGCATCCCGGCAGGCCGTCACCGCCGCCGCCACATATTCCGGCCGCTTCATGCGTCCCTCGATCTTAAAGGAATACGTACCGGCATTCATGATCTCCTGCATATGGGTGATGAAGGAGAGATCTTTTAAGGACAGGGCATATTCTCTGCCGTTCTGGCGGAAATCCAGACGACAGGGCTGGGCGCACAGGCCCCGGTTGCCGCTTCTGCCGCCCAGCATGGCGGAAAGATAACAGGCCCCGGATACGCTCATGCAGTGTGCGCCGTGGACAAATACTTCGGTCTCAATATCCACCGCACGATTGATGGCCTCGATCTCCCGGAGACTCAGCTCACGGGCCAGCACAACGCGATGAAAACCCAGCTCCTGCATGAGTTTGGCGCCGTCAATATTGTGCACTGCCATCTGGGTGGAGGCATGGCGCTGGATGGTGGGGCAGCGATCCCGGAAGAGGCGCATCACCGCCGGATCCTGGATGATCACGGCGTCCGCGCCGCTGTCCGCCACCTGCCGGACGGTCTCCTCCAGGGCGTCCATCTCGTCGTCCATGACCAGCGTATTCACCGTGACATGCACCCGCACGCCCCGGCCATGGCAGAAGGCCACCGCCTCCGCAAGAGAGTATTCGTCAAAGTTTTCCGCATTGCGCCGGGCGTTAAAGCCCCGGGCACCCAGATACACCGCGTCCGCGCCACAGCGCACCGCCGCCAACAGTTGTTCGCGGCCTCCCACCGGCGCGAGAATTTCTGATCTTGCCATTTCTTTCAGGGATCCTTTCCGATTCTTTTCTCCATCATATCATATTTCCGCCGCTTTTCCAAGCGGGCAGGCACGCGTAGAATTCACAGTTTTTCTGTTTCTCTTTGCGGGGTTTTATGCTATACTGAATAGGCATTATGGGAAAGGAGGGACAATCGATGTACGAGCGTACCATTCGGTGTTTACATCTTCTGGGACTTGCGGTGCTTCTGGCGCTGGTGCTTCTGATTGCCCGTCCGGAGAGTTCCCGGAAAGAAGTGGAGCACATTGCGGTGGATCCCGTGGCCGCCCTGTCCCTGACCGCGGAGGATGCCCCCATTGCCGGCGCCACGGCGCCGGGGGATGAAGCCTATACGCCCCCGGCGTCTGCGCCGGAGTCCACGTCCGCAGAAGCACAGGAACCGGAAGAGGAACCCGCGCCGGAACCGCCCACCGAGGAGGAACTCCTCGCCCATTGGGAATCCCTGGCCGACGATCCCGAGGCCTGTCAGATCCATGTCAATGCCCTGAAAAACACCGTGACGGTGTACGAGCGGGATGAGGCCGGGGCGTATACCGTGCCGGTGCGCGCCATGGTCTGCTCCGTGGGGAAGAAAACGCCTCTCGGGGAGTATCGTACCATCAACCGGGATGAGTGGCGGCCCTTATTCGGCGGCACCTATGGCCAGTATGCCACGCGGATCGTCGATCATATCCTGTTCCATTCTGTTCCGTATCGGAAAAAGAGCGGCGACAGTCTGCTCTATGAGGAATATAACAAACTGGGTCTCACGGTATCCGCGGGCTGTATCCGCCTGTCCGCGGCGGACGCCAAGTGGATCTATGACTACTGCGCCCTTGGAACGACGGTGATCCTCTATGAATCCGAGGATCCCGGCCCTCTGGGAAAGCCGGAACCCATCTATATCGACCCCGAGAGCCCCAACCGTACCTGGGATCCCACGGATCCCAATCCCAATAATCCCTGGCTGACAGCGGAAAGCGCCTCGTGACCTGTGCCCCGTCCCTTTTGGGACGGGGCATTTTTGCCGCCATTTCAGGACAGGCAAGAAAAAATCCCCGCCCTTTGGCATATACATACGGTACAAGCACAAAGAGGGGGATCTGTATGACACCGATCAGAATTGCAGAATTACAGTGCAGGGAAGTCGTGAACGTATGCGACGGATGCCGCATGGGATATGTGGGGGATGTAGAGCTGGATATCCACACCGGACGACTGGTGGCCATCGTGGTGCCGGGGCCCTGGCGGCTGTCCTGTCTCTTTTCCAAGGGAGAGGAATACGTGGTGCCCTGGTGCCAGATCGAGAAGATCGGGGACGATATCATTCTGGTGCGCTTTGATCGTCCGCCGCCTGCCCGGCCCCGTCGGCGGGAACATCGCCGTCGGCTTTTATAAGCGCATAGGCATAATAACTGCCGGTTTTCTGCCTGCCGTCCTCAATAAAATGCTCGATGTGAGAATCCTGCAGCATCAGCGTCAACCCACAGGCATCGGCATAGTACATCAGCACCGCCGCACTCTCCGGAGAGTCCAGATAGTCATTCCCCAGGGGCAGCAGGGCGCTGGGCTCGCCGTCCAGAAGGAGCCGCTGGGTCTCCCGGTCACAGCGGGCGGCGGTGTCGGGTGTCTGTTCATGGGAGAAATCTACGGAACTCAGAACGAAAAGCTCCCGCGCCGCCGCAAGCGCTGCAAGGCTTTCGCCCAGCGTCTGCAGTGCCGCGGCATCGGCGCCCCGGGACAGCAGGATCGTGACGATCTGCGCCTCCGGGAAATAGGCGGAGAGATACGGCACGTGGAGCGATGCCGACCAGTCCTCTCCTGCGGCCCGGTCGTCCGGCGACAGCGACAGCGCCTCCGCCAGTGCTGCAGCAAGGGCAGGATCACCCGCCATGCCGCCGCCGTCCCATACATAGGACGCGCCGCAGATCTGGACAGGCGCGCCATCCCCGGCATGGTTGGGTGCCAGAATCACGATGGTATCTGGCGGGGTCTCCCGTGCCGCCAGGAGATCCGCGCCCATCTGCATGGCGGGCGCATAGTGCGGCAGGATCGCGCCGCAGAGCGTGCCGGACAAAACCGGCGCGGATGCGGCAGAAAGCTGCCGCGCCACCAGAGGAAAGTCCGTGTGTACGCAGGGGATCTCCGTTCCGTCTGGTTCTGTCGCCGGAGGATTCTCCGCCACCGCTTCCACAGGCGGCGCCTCCGGTGTGGGTACTTCGGCGGGGGCGCAGGCGGAGAAGAGCAGCATCCATGCCGCGCCCCAGATCATCAGACGCCGTTTCATGAGATCGTCAGATTCCGGCGCTGTCCGATGGCAGTGATGCCGGACTCCACGCCGCGGACAACCGGTTCTTCCAGAATATAGCTGCCCGGCAATACGGCCCGCACCGATACCGGTACGGAGAAGCTGTTGCGGGCGGTGCCGGAACGCTCATCGGGTCTGCGGTGCAGCAGGAAGGTCAGTCGGCTGCCCTCCTGTGCGAGGAGCGTGTATCCTGCGTTGTGCCGGTATTCATATCCCGCATAACGGGTACCGGAGGGCAGCACGATGTCCAGCAGATAGCTGTCTCCCGGACAATCCTCAGAAAACTCCACCGTAGTGGTGAGCGTCACGGAATTGCCGCCCGCCGCCGCAGTATCGGGGCCCGAAATGGCCGCGCGGATGCGTTCACCGGCGGTATCCGCCAGAGTGTCCATGCCGCCCATATAGAGCGCCGTATAGGCGATCTCGCCGGAAGTGATGCGGAAATTGGCGGATTTCAGTGCCGTTTCGTCATATTCCAGCACGATCACCGGGGTCTCCCGCAGGGAACGGGTGATTGTTTCTCCGCTATAGACATATTGGATCCCGGCATCCGAGGGCGCAATCGGCGCTCTCTTGGCCCGGAGGATCAGCGGGAAGGATGCCAGCGTTTCCTGACTGGCCTCTTCCTGGAGATACCGGATCATGCCGTCCGCCTCCTCCCGATCCAGCAGGACCGCCAGAATGGCGGCGTGTGAGGTGGCGGCATACTGTGCCTCCCGGTTACCATTCTCTATATAACACCAGGTATCCGTCCGGGTCAGCCCCGGCAGCACCAGCGTCTCATAAAGTGCCGTGGCGCCTGTCTGGTCGCCCAGGATGGCCAGCGCCTCCGCCAGAATCAGTTGTTCCTCCGCCGTAAAGCCCGGATCGGACAGAAGCACCGCCAGATCACTCAGCACCGGCTCCCGCAGCGCCGCAAGACCTAAGTAAGCCGCGGCCACCTCATAGCGGGAGGATTCCCGGTCGTAAAGCACCCGATAGAGATACTCCCGGGCGGCAGCGCTGTCCAGATGCTCTGCTGCCGTGAGCAGAGACAGAGACGTGAGCATCACGTCCGGATCGCCGTAGGAGAAAAGCTTCATGCCGCCGGAATAGTGCTGGTATCCCGATAGATCGGGCAGCTCTTCCGACAGGGGATTCTCAGGATCCAGTGCCAGAAGCTGGGACTTTGCCGTATAGACCGCAAGAGTCTGATCCAGTCGTCGGCCGTTCATGGAGAGAAGCGTCGTAAGCGTCTCCATGGACGCCGCTTGTTCGGCATCGGAGAGCAGCAGCGTAACGGGATAGCGCACCGCCGCCAGATCAACGCCGTCCGTCAAAAGGCCGGACTGGGCCTGCATCAGTTCGTGTCGGCTTTCCTGTACGGTGATGGTGCGGCGGATGCCGTCTGTCCGGTCGCCCGCCTTTGCCGATACCGTGATTTCATGACTGCCGGTGGGCAGCTGCCCCAGATGCAGGAAGCAGTGCTCTCCGGCGACTCCGCCTGCCTTCGCAATGACCTCTTTCCCCAGATACACCGTGTACTGCACCGCGGTTCCATCCGCTGCGCCATACACCCGGGCGGAAAGGGATACGTCGTCGCCTGCCGTAAGGGTGTCATTCATGACCAGATGCAGGAAGAAGGGGAGGGAAACGGAGATGTGTTCTTTTGCCGCGCCTGCCTCGCCGTCCTCCGTGACGGCCGCCGCAGTCAGACGCCAGGAAGTGAGATTGTCGGGGAGGGGGAAGGAGAACTCTGCCGTGCCGTCCCCGTTCGTGGTGCCGGTGAGGAAGGCAGCCGTGTCGGCAAAGTCGGCGCGGGCCTCGGCATAACCGTCCCCGCCGCCGCCCTCGGCATAGACGAGCATCAGGTCTTTATCCACATAGGAAGTATAGCGCACCGGCGCGGGATAGAAGCGCGTGGCATAAAGCGCACTTAGGGGATCCACCACCTGTTCCGATATGGCAAACACCGCTTCGTCCACCACGCCCATGGCGTATGCGGCGCGCACCGGAGTTCCGTCTTTGTCCGTCACTATGACGCGTCCGCTGACGGTCTCGCCGGGCTCGAAGCTGCTGTCATCGGTCTCCACCCGTACTGCCAGTTCCCGCTCCGTCCGGTCATAGAAAAGCCGGTATTCCTGCACCGCATAAATATGCCGTCCGTCGAAATACGCGCAGAAAAGCGACACATTGGGGATCATCTCCGCCGTGAAGGTGACGGAAACATCCTCCGGTTCGGCAAAGGAATAACCCAGCATCCGGTCTGTGGTGGGGATCACCAGAAGCTGTCCATCCGATACGGCATCGGTGCTGTATAGCTGCAGCCGGGCCGTTTCCCCAAGCCCCAGATCACGCCGGTCGATATGCTGTTCCACCAGATGATAGCCGGAATAGTAATTGCCCGGATAGAAATGGGTGGTGAGGGCAAGCTCCGTGGAGAAATTCTGCCCATCCGGCGTGTCGTAGCGGAGCTCCATGCGGTAATAGGTATAGGGATCGTCTGCCTGCGGCTGGTATCCGCCGGTGAGAGATCGCCCGTTATCCGTGGTAAACTGCTCTTCGGAGAGCAGATCCTCGTGGAGGATATAGTCATAGGTCGGCACGCTGACTTTATTGATGGGGTCATATTCGCGGCCGGTCTCCACCTTTTCGTACCAGCATCCCCAGAGCTCCGCCGTGCCGTGGATGACCGCAGCGTCGCCCCGCAGCATATCCTGATCCATCAGGCCGCCATCCAGATAGTCCGGAACCTTTGTAAAATCAATGGCATTGGCAAGGAGTTCCACCTGCAGAGCGCCGGGCTCCACGGCCTCCGCCGTCAGCATATAGTCACTGGGGAAATAATAGGCCGCGTCATAAGCGGAGACATACACGTTCTCAGAGCCGGTATTCATGGCGGTGATGTGCTGAGAGGTGGGCCGCCAGTCGTCCTGGTAAATGCGGGGCTCTATGGTGGTTTCTCCCTGGCCGTTTTCATCCATGGTCAGGGAATAGCCCGTGTCCGCCGATACACTGACGCCCAGGCCCGCGGCGGGCGTGCCGTCATAGAAACTGGCGGAGACATGCACCGTCATTTCCTCATTCCGGCGGTAATAGGGCTGGTCGAACGCCGCCTCCAGAAGATACGCGGGCTTCTGATAGGCCATCACTTCATACTGGGCGCCGGCATAGTACACTCCGTCCTGCCAGAAGGACAGCACGGTATAGCCGGAAATGCGGTTTTCAAAGGAGACGCTGCCGGTAAAGCTGCCGTCGGCAGCCACTTCCACGGTTCCCACCTTCACAGGCTCACCGGAGCCGGACAGCATGACGTCCAATCGTTCCGGCAGCGCCGCGCCCCGGATGGGCTGTAATATTCCCCAGAACCGCACGGTGTCCGTGGGCTGGTACACCGCCCGATCCAGGTAGACAAAGCGCCGGAAGTCCTGGGCTACATCGGTCTCGACTGCCGCAGCAGTCTCCACCAGATCGGCGTACACGCCTGCATCGCTCTTCACTTCCAGTCGGGCATAGCCCCGCGCGTCCGTACAGCCGTGCAGCTTCGCCAGGCCGCTGGCGTCGGTCATAACTGCCTCCGTCACGTCGTCTGCCGTGAGCTGGACACTGACGCCGGAAAGGGTTCTGCCGCTTGTCGTATCATTCACCCAAACGATGGTTTCGTCGCCAATGCTCTGATAATAAATTGCCAGGGGGTGCACCTGAATGAGCTTCTGAATGGTATGGACGCCGCCCTCATGATCCGCGGCGGAAAGCTCCGCCAGATACCAGCCGACCTCAAGCTCCGGCAGCAGGACATAGCTGACGCCGCCGTACCAGTAAGAGGTCTCGGTTCTGAGAATCTCTGCGTCAAATTCCTCCAGGAGGGGGAGTCCACTCGTCTCCACTCTGCCGTCACCCAGACGGCCCAGGGTGGGATGCACGCCGACGATCATTTCCTCGGCCAGCGACAGATATTCTTCTGCGCTATTCACCCGCCACAGCTTCACCTGTGCCGTTGTCAGATCCTCGGAGGCCGTGACACCTATGGACACCGGATCTCCGGGGAGATAGCTCTCCGTCACACGGTTTGCCAGGGTGAAATACTGCCCTGCGGAATAATAATATTCCGACGTGCGGAAGGAGAAGGTATAGTCATCGTTCAGCACCTCGCCGGAATCCGCGGTCAGGCCCGCGCCCACCGTGACGGTGTATACCGTATCGGCACGCAGAGGCTCCTCCGGCACGAAGGCCAGCGTCTTGCCGTAATACCGGAACGCGCCGGGCGTCTCCGGAGAGATGGTGAAGTGTTCCGCCGCGCCATCCGACACAATGCGGGAGAAATTGATCTCAATGCCGGTCTCTACAGGCACGGTGCCGTCCTCTGCAGGCATACTGCCGTAATCCAAAGAAACACTGGTGGCTTCATTGCCCGGCAGCGTGGATAAAATCTGTAAGGATGCCTCTGTCTGGAAGGCCCAGGACAGAGAGGAACCGTCGTCTTTTGCAATGGACAGCCGCACTACCTCGCCGTTCGGCAGAGGCTCTGCCGGCGTCAGGCAATAGCGGGTCTCCGTTTCCGGCACCACGGTGAATTCCACCGCGGGCTCCATGGTGATTCGCGCTTCTAGTTCGTCCGCTGCCATCGTCCCGCCGGTCACGTCGATGAAAAATGCGGTGTCCGGCGTCACGACGCCGGATGTTCTGGCTGCAGCCAGAACATCAAACGACATGCCGTCCGTGGTCGCAGCGGCGGAGTCCATGGGCCGCTCCTGCGCTGCACCGATGCCGTCCCCGGTGGATTCCGTCACCAGGCGGTCGCTCTCCGCATCCGGGGCCATCTCTCCAGCACGGGGCAGCGACGGCCATACCAACACCACCGCCAATATACAGGCCGCCGCCATGCCCGCCGAGGCCAGATACCAGCCGTATCCGGGATTTTTTCGTTTGTCCACCGCCTGCTCTGCGATTCTGCGGCGCACGGCCGCGCGATCGGATTCGGTCATGGTGACATTCCGTAAATGATCCTCGATGATCTCTCTTAATTGATCCAGTTTACTCATATGTTCCTCCGAACCCCTCTCAAATCGTGTCGTCCTTCAGCATGGTACGCAGCATATCCCGCCCGCGCTTCAGCCGGACGTTGACGGTAGACCGGGCGGTATGCTGGATTTTTGCGATCTCATCGGCCTTGAAGCCTTTGTAGTAGTATAGAAGGATCGTCTGTCGGTAGATATCCGGCAGACGGCGGATCGCGTCCAGCAGCATGATGCTCTCGTCCCGGTCGATGGCGCTTTCCTCCGGTGTGCCGCTGGCATCGGCGGCCATGTATTCGGAAAATTCCTCCGGGCGCTCCCGATAGGCGCGCTTTCGCATCATATCCCGGCAGACATTCATGGCGATCCGGGTGATCCAGGTTTTTTCGCTGGATTCCGAGCGGAAGGAGGAATACTTGGCATAGACTTTGATAAAAGTCTCCTGCACCGCATCCTGCGCCAGATGATGGTCTTTCAAATATAGGGTACAAAGCCTGAGTAAGCCCGTACCGTAATCTTCCATGATCCTGTCAAGATCCGGAAGCCCTGGTTCCATTGGTAAAAACAGCACTGTCATCCTCCTGCAGTATCGATGATCGGATGTTCAATCATTAGACGAAAGGTATGAACCAAATGTTACAGCAGATCTTTCCTCTTCAGTATAGCACAGCACGGTCCCATAAAAAAGAAAAACCGCCGGATCCGCGTAGCTCGCGCGAATCCGGCGGTTGATTTCACATCATGCGCACCATGTCGGCCCGCAGCTTTGCCAGGATCTTTTTCTCCAGCCGAGAGATATAGGACTGGGAGATGCCCATGAGCTCCGCCACCTCCTTTTGCGTGCGCTCCTGCACGCCGCCCAGACCGAAGCGCAGGGAGATGATCAGTCGCTCCCGCTCCCCCAGATGAGAGAGCGCCTGGGCCAGAAGCTGGCGGTCGGCGTCGTCCTCCAGCGGCCGCACCACGCTGTCCGGCTCCGTGCCCAGAATGTCCGAGAGCAGCAGCTCATTGCCGTCGCCGTCGGTGTTCAGGGGCTCGTCAATGGAGATCTCCTGCTTGCGGTTGGCATTTTTCCGGAGGAACATGAGGATTTCATTTTCGATGCAGCGGGAGGCATAGGTGGCGAATTTGATGCTTTTTTCGGGGTTATAGGTATTGGCGGCCTTGATGAGGCCGATGGTGCCGATGGAGATGAGATCCTCGATAGAAATATTGGTGTTCTCAAACTTCCGGGCGATGTACACCACCAGACGCAGATTCCGCTCAATGAAAATCTGCAGCACCTCCGCCTCGCCGTAGCGGGCCAGATAACTGCGCTCCTCCTCCGGCGACAAGGGCTGCGGCAGGCTCTCCGCCCCGCCGATATAGAAGATACTGCCGGGCCGGCGGTACCGCCTTGCCCGAATGATCTGAAAGAATGCCCGCAGTCTCCCTAAAAGAGTTCCGATTCGCATCTGCCTTTCCTCCTTCTCATGCACCTAAGATCGCGCTGCAGCCTGTGTCGTTTTGTAGCTCCTGCTCCGTCAGCGCCACCAGTACGTCCCGGAGCTCCCGCCCGTCCACCTCCACCCGGTCGGGCCGCAGCGCCAGCAGCAGGCCGTTCTGCGTCCCAAGGGCGGAGTAGGGGATCAGCCGGAATCCCGCGCCGTAGCCCGCCGCCGCCAGAATACGCAGTGCCGCCGCCGCATCCGCCACGCCGAAGAGCGCGAGATGCCGCCGCAGCCCCGGCGGGAAAATGTCCTGAATCTGCCTTCGCTCTGCAATGAGCACCCGGTCATTGGTGAGGGGATCCCGCAGGCGGTTGCCGGTGTCAAGCAGTGCCGCCAGCGTCACGGTGCTGCCAAAGAGCGTCAGCGTGACGGCGGCCTGCGGCGGTTTTTCCTCCTGCAGCGCCGGAGTGCCCCGCAGAAGCGTCAGCAGGAGATACGCCCCTGCCGCCGCGGCCAGCAATACCCCGGTATCCAGGGAGGCCATCACCGCGCCGCCCTTCCCCCGGAAGAGCAGCAGCATCAGTCCCGCAAAGAGGAATCCCACCAGATAAAACCCCAGCGTCCGCCGCAGCATCCGCCCCACGCCGTCATATCCATACGCCATGAGGCACATCCCCACCGACACCGCCGCCTTTCCCCAGAGGGAGAAAAGCGGCGCACAGTCCGGGAAAAACTCCAGACACGCATACCCCGCGCCGAAAAGCGCCCCGCAGAAGATCCTGCCCCGCCGCAGCTTCGTGCCTGAGAGCATCCCGGCGGAGAGCAGCAGGAAATAGTTGACGAAGAGATTTAAGAACAGGAGCTCATCCAAATAGACCACCATCCCGCCCGCCTCCTTCGTCATCTGCTGCTACCCAGTATAGCGGCCCGGCGCGGATTTATGTGTCTCATTCTGCGGGCAAGAAAAAATCCCCCGCCGATGACGGGGGATTCGTCAGATATTAAGTGCGCCAGGAGAGTTCTTCCTCATAGGTCTCGCCGTCGTCGTAGATGAGTTGGAAAGTCCAGGTGAGCTCTCCACCCTCGATCAAATCCAGTTCCATATCGCGGTAAGACTCGTCGTTCATTATGAATTCACACGTAGTGGCGTGAATGTTTGATTCTAAAAAGTCTTTTTTCTCTTCGGGATCCATTCCTTTTGTGGAATTGTCCATCACTTCCTTGTGCCATTCGTCCAGATCGATACTTTCCGTATAGATCACCTGATCTCCATAAGTTAGAGTGGATACCAGCTTGGCGTTCCAACCGCGCGGATCCATACTGGGAAGATGAACTGTCACATAGGGCTTTCCCCACAAAATGATCTTATCGCTGGTTTTCTCAAATGTAAACATATAGTTTTCTACTTCGAGACTGGGAACCCAATACTCAGCTATGTTGCTCTCATGAGTGAGGAACTCCTGTGTTACGTTGCCGTCTTTGGAGGTTCTGCGCAGAAAAACACCCATAACGTTTACAATGGGAATCTCCGTTTCTGCAATGTAGCGTTCGTCCTGGAGTACAGCCGGAACCACAATCATTTCTTCTAAATACCCTTCGGTAGAATCAGCGCCTCTTATTGGTGTCAGAAGGAACTCTACCTGATCATCTACGTGGTATTTCTTAGGGGTCAGTGTGAATGAGATACTTACGGTATCTCGTTCACGGTTATATCCGGTGACCTCATGACGGAAGGTGTAGTCCTGATTCCTCAGTTCTTCCATCATGGCCGTATCTTCCATCTGCGCCTGCACATTCTGGTAAATCGAATTGATGGTATTATTTTGTTCCACAATGCGCTGGTTCATGTTCTGGAGCTCTGACTCTAAAAACGCCGTGCGCATCCCAGCATAAATTCCGGCGCTCAGCGCGACTGCAGCAAAGACCGCACACAGCGCCGTCAGCCAGATGCCGGACTTTCGCCGGCCGGACTCCATGTGCTGTAAAAGCGCCTCCAGGGTTTCCTGCCGCACCGCTGTATCCGGGGCATTCTCTCCGGCGGGCGGGGGCACTTCTCCGGTGATGAGTTCGTCGAGGGAAATCTCAAATACCTTTGAAAGCTGTAAAAGATTTTCAAGCGTGGGCAGCGACGCGCCGCTCTCCCATTTGCTCAGTGCCTGACGGCTGATGCCCAGGGTGTCCGCCAGCGCTTCCTGCGACAGGCCTGCCTTTTTTCGAAGGGTCTGTATACGGGAACCTAAGTCCATAGACCGTAGCCTCCTTTCTTATCTTGAGGGCAGTATAGCATAATTTCGGCACACCGCGCCACCAATCCGGCCTTTCTTTTCCGCAACCGGCGGTTGCATCCGGGGTTTTTTCCGATTTTCGGCGAAAAATCGCCCTCCGAAAAAATCGGAGGGCGCAGGATCGGCTTTTGGGATCGGCGCTTAGTTCTCCTTCGGCCACCAGATGCGATAGCGTCCGGACAGAGCGAGAAGTGCGAACATATAGAGGCAGTTATCGTAGTAACGGCGGATGCCGGTACGCAGCGGCGTGTTCCAGAAAAGCTCCACGCACTCGCGGGCGTACTTTTCATAGTCCGGATGCTGAGAAGAAGCGATGGCGGCCTCGGCGTTGGTGGCGATGATGCCCACGGGATGGAGGGCGGGCTCGTCCACGATGGTGCCGTCGATCATGTAAACGCGATAGTCATGCTCCGGCTCGGTCTCGCAGAAGAATTTCTGCAGCTTGCCGTTATTCTCGTGCTGCCAGGGATCCACGTTGAACCACAGGGAGTCCAGGGCGATGTTGGCGGGCACACGATAGGCGTCGGAGTAGTAACGGCTGATGCCGCGGCCCATGAAGTTCCGGGGCGTGCCGTCGAAGTTGCCGAATTCGGGAGCCAGACCGGTCACCGGATGGCAGGCCTTGTGGAGATACTTGCGGCTCTCCTCAGCGGCCTTCTTCCAGAAGGGACGATCCTCCTCGTTTGCCCACAGGGCAAAGAGCTCATAGAAATGGGGGAGATGATAGGAAGCGTCGGTATTGTCTGCTTCGGGGACGAAGCGGATCAGATAATTATCGGGATCCCACATGGCGCGGCCTTCCTCGCCGTTTTCGCCCTTGTGGACGCACTCGTGGAGAATGGCGCGGGCCTGTTCGGAATAGTTATAGGGTGCCTCACGATCGCCCCAGCGATGGGAAGCGAAGAAGAGGGCCAGTGCGTAATATTCCTCGCCGTCGGGGGCGGGGCCGTCAGCATTCCGCACACCGTCCAGCGCCGTGGTCCATGCAAAATAGCCGCGGTACTGGCCTTCCTTATGCTGCATGAAGGTGATGCAGAAATTCCAGAGCTTGTCAAAGTCGTCCTGGCGATCCATCTGCACGGCCATCATCATGGAATAGCTCATGCCCTCGGTACGGGCGTCTACGTTGCCGGTGTCCTCAAAGCTGGCCTTGTCGGGCCAGTCGGGATGGAACAGCACCCGGTCGGCGGGGCCGTGGAACATCTCTTCATATGCCGCGTCTACGCGGCGGTCGATCTCGGCAGGATCATAGCCGAACTCTGCTAATACGTTCCGGTACTCACCGGTATAAAATGCACCCTGTTTCATACTGTATTCTCCTCTTATCCGTTTTCTGTCTGAACGAATGCGCAACTGATTTGGTGATAAGGCTCAAAGTTGTGTATAGTATACTCTCTGCCTGCAAAAAAAGCAACCGTTTCGAACAGATTTTTCCGCTTACTTGGGGAATGCGGACAAAAATCTGAAATCCGGCGCAAAAGTTTCTGCCTCTTTGTTTGCATTTTTCGGGAATACGTGCTATGATAATACTGTATGATTATAGCATCCCGGACGTTCCCGTCCGAACATTTGACTGGAGGCAATCCGTACATGCAGTATACGCTCTGCGTCCTCTTCGGAGGCGCTTCTACCGAACATAAAGTCAGCTGCCGCTCCACCGAGTCGGTGCTGAATCAGATTGACCGTGAAAAATACCATGTCATCACCGTAGGCATCACCCGGGACGGCCGCTGGCTGCGCTATATGGGCGGCGATCCCGCCGAGATCCGCAGCGGCGCCTGGGAACAGCATCCGGACAATCGCCCCTGCTGCATCTCTCCCGACACCGGCGTGCATGGCCTCATGTACTCGGATGGCACCACCGAGCGAGTGGATGTGATCTTCCCGGTTCTCCACGGCATGAACGGCGAGGACGGCACCATGCAGGGCCTTTTTGAGCTGGCCCGTATTCCCTATGTGGGCTGCGGCGTGGCCGCCTCCGCCAATACCATGGATAAGGCCATCACGAAGCTTTTCGTAGACGATCTGGGCATCACCCAGGCACGTCATGTAGTAGTGCACCGCCGCAAGTATCTGGCGGATCCCCAGCGCACGGCAGAGGAAGCCGTGGCCGCCCTGGGCCTGCCGCTTTTTGTAAAGCCCGCCCGCGCCGGTTCTTCCATCGGTGTCGGCAAGGCCAAGACCATCGAGGAAGTGCGCGCATGCATCGAGGACGCGCTGCAGTATGACCGCAAGCTGGTGCTTGAGGAAAACATCGTGGGTCAGGAGATCGAGGTGGCCGTCTTTGGCGACGCCGACGGCGAAGTACTGACCTCCTGCGTGGGTGAGATTGCACCGCAGGCAGAATTTTATACCTACGAGGCAAAATACGACGACGAAGGCACCGCCCTCTTCATTCCTGCCCGCATATCCGACGACGCATCCGTCCGTGTGCGGTCTGCCGCGGAGAAGATCTACCGCTGCCTCAGCGGCTTTGGTCTGTCCCGCGTGGACTTCTTCCTGCGGAATGGAGAAGAAGTGGTCTTTAACGAGATCAACGCCATCCCCGGCTTTACCAGCATTAGCATGTATCCCCAGCTCTTTGCTGCTTCCGGCATTCCCTATCCGGAGCTTATAGACCGGCTGGTGATGCTGGCTATGGAGCGCTGAAGGATGGGCAAGGATACCCGCGCCATCGGCGTGTTTGATTCCGGTATCGGCGGCCTCACCGCCATGCGGGAACTGACCGCCCTGTTACCGAATGAGCATATCATCTATTTTGGTGATACCGGCCGCGTGCCCTACGGCACCCGCAGCCGGGAAACCATCATTCATTATTCCCGCCAGAACGCGCATTTTCTGAAAAGCTTTGACGTAAAGCTGCTGCTCATCGCCTGCAATACTGCCAGTTATGCGGCACTTTCTATTTTGCAGGATGAACTGGATATTCCGGTCTACGGCGTGATTGAGGACGCCTCCCTGCGGGCGGCGGAACTGAGCCGCAGTCACCGCATCGGCGTCATCGCCACGCCCGCCACCATCTCCGGCCACAGCTACCGTGATCGACTGCATCAGCTTCTGCCGGACGTGGAGGTGTTTGAGCAGGCCTGTCCGCTCTTTGTGCCCATTGTGGAGCAGGGACGCTTCTCGCCGGAGGATCCCCTGGTACAGATCCTCACGGAGGAATACCTCGCGCCCATGCGGGAGGCCAAGGTGGACACCATCATCCTGGGCTGTACCCATTATCCCTTGCTGACGGACGCCATTGCCGCCTGTGTGCCGGGGGCAGCGCTGGTCAATTCCGGTGCCGAGGCCGCCCGTGCCATTGCCGCCGCATTACAAAACAGCGATCTGGCCGCGCCTGTCGATCAGGTGGGCACCCGCCGTTATTTTGTCAGCGACAGCACCGCACAGTTTGAACAGAATGCCGCCATGTATCTGCGCTATCCCCTGGGGGGCAGCGTAGAGCGGATCGAGATTGAAAGCTACTGAGATTGGGGGATCTCCAATGTATAAGCTGCCGGACGGACAACTTGATATTTATACCCTGATCCATCCGCTGGAGGATATGCTGGACCCGGAAAATCGCTGGGTCGTGCGTGCCAAGGCCATGCCCTGGGAAGAACTGGAGCGGGAACTGCACTCGAAGCTCTATTCCTCCCGCGGCGCACCGGCAAAGCCTCTCCGGATGATGCTGGGCGCCATGATGATCGGCGACCATCTGAAATGCTCGGATGCCGAGACCGTGCGCCTGATCCAGGAGAGTCCCTATATGCAGTATTTCGTGGGTCTGCATGAATTTACCAAGGAGCGGCTCTTTGCGCCCCTGTCTCTCTCCCTGTTCCGCAAGCGGATTACGCCCTCCATCGAACGGGAGATTCGCGCTATCGTGCGAAATGCAGACGTGCAGGAGATCGGTGACTGACAATGCTTGAACGCAGTATACAGTACTTAAAAGGCGTGGGCTCTGCCCGCGCCGCTTTATTCCATAAACTGAAGATCGAGACCATCGGGGATCTTTTACATCACTTCCCCCGGGGCTATGAGGACCGCAGCCGCACCGTGGAGATCCGGGATCTCCAGGAAGGCGAAAACGCCTGTATCTTGGCCACGGTGTCCACCCCAGTGAATACCCATCGCAGCAGCGGCGGACGGATGCTCTCCCGCTTTGTGATCTCGGATGATACCGGATCCGTGTCCGTGACCTTTTTCAATGCCAAATATCTCTCCGTCCGGGAGGGCGAGACCTATCGCTTCTATGGAAAGCCGGAGCGCATGGGTCGGAAGTTTTTCCTGACGAATCCCGTCATCGAACGGCCGGACGCCAATCTGAAAACCGGACGCATCCTGCCGGTATACGGCCTCACGGAGGGGCTCACCAACGCTATGGTACTGCGGGTGATGGAGCATGCCCTGCCATATATCGGCCTGATCCCGGAGACCATCCCGGCGGATGTGCTTGCCGCCCAGAAGCTGATGGGCGTGCAGGAGGCGTATCTGGAGATCCATAACCCCCAGACAGAGCTGACCCTTTATGCCGCCCGGCGCAGACTGGCCTTTGAGGAGCTTTTTGATCTCTCTCTGGGCCTGTCTTTGGTGAAATCCAGTCGCGGCGAGGCGGGCGAACCGCTGCCTATGCCCGATATGCAGCCCTTCTATAATGCCCTGCCCTTCACCCTCACCGGCGCCCAGCGCCGCGCCATCGACGAGGCGCTTTCCGATATGACCGCGCCGGAGGGCATCGCCATGCGCCGTATGGTGCAGGGCGACGTGGGTTCCGGTAAAACCATGGTGGCGGCGGCCCTGGCCTATGCCGCGGCCACGAGCGGCGCCCAGAGCGCCATGATGGCCCCCACCGAGATTCTGGCCCAGCAGCATTATGCCGGCCTCTCCGCCTTGCTGGCGCCTTTGGGCGTCCGTGTGGGCCTGCTCACTGCTGGCCGGCCTCTGGCGGAGCGCCGGGAGACCATGCGCCGCCTTTCTGTCGGGGAGATCGATTTCGTCATCGGCACCCATGCTCTGCTCTCCGAGGGGGTGCAGTTTGACCGGCTGCGCCTGGTTGTCACCGATGAACAGCATCGCTTCGGCGTGCGCCAGCGGGCCCGCCTGCGGGAAAAGGCGGATGTACCGCCCCATATGCTGGTCATGAGCGCCACGCCTATTCCCCGCACCCTTGCCATGGTGCTCTACGGGGATATGGATCTCTCCGTGATTGACGAGCTGCCCCCGGGCCGCCTGCCCATCGATACCCGTGCACCTGCGGAGGAATCCCGGGACGCAGTGTATGGCTTCATGCGGAAGCAGCTGGAAAAGGGCAGACAGGCCTATGTGGTCTGCCCCGTGATCGAGGAATCGGAGCGGGAAGAACTGAAATCCGTGGAGACCTTTGCGGAGGAACTGCAGAACCGCTATTTCGACGGCTATCTGGTGGCGCTGCTGCACGGCCAGATGCACGCCCGGGAGAAGGACGCCGTAATGGAGGCCTTCGCCGCCGGAGAGATCCAGGTACTGGTGTCCACCACCGTGATCGAGGTGGGCGTGAATGTCCCCAATGCCAACATGATGGTGATCGAAAACGCAGAGCGTTTCGGTCTTTCCCAGCTGCACCAGCTTCGCGGCCGCGTAGGCCGTTCCGATAAAAAATCCTACTGCGTCCTTCTGACGCAGAATACCTCCCAGACCACTCAGGACCGTCTGGCCGTCATGTGCCGTACCAACGACGGATTTGAGATCGCAAGAGAGGATCTCCGCCTCCGCGGCCCCGGCGAATTCTTCGGGGAGCGCCAGTCCGGCGTGCCGGGTCTGCGGGTGGCAGAGCTGGGCCTTGATATGAAGCTCATGGCCGATGCCCATGCCGCGGCACAGGCACTGTTGGAGCAGGATCCCATGCTCTCCCGGGAGGAACACGCCGCCCTCCGGAAAAAAATCCAGAGACTGTTCCACCGGGATCGTCAGGCCTGACAGAAACCGTTCATGCAGCGCTGTGCATTTGCCTGTATGAACGGTTTTATTTTCGCTTTTGTGGATAGATATGTATCCAAATGTGACAGATAACGGAAAAAGAAAGGAAAAAATTGGATAATTGGTCTTATTTTTGAAATATCTTGCGTATATTCATAAAAAGATGTGAAAATGATCCGCGTTATTCATGCGTTTTCCATATAGCATGAAAAATGACGGGGGAGTATAATAAAATAAAAAAGATTTGGGAGAATTGAATCAGATGGAAGTGACCTCAGTCAGGAATGAGTTCCGCCGCTATGTGACGCACGGCGAACTGATCCCGATTCTGGCCCGGCTGCAGGAGTATGTATCCTATGCGCCTCATACAGATGAGCGTGGCCGCTATCATGTACGCAGTCTTTATTTTGGCCGTCAGCGTGTCCGGGCATCCCGGATCCGCCGCCTGCACGGAGCGCGTGTTGACCAGTATTTTATCCGTTATTATGAAAATGATCTTTCCACGCTGCGGCTCTGCCGGGAAAGCCGGATCGATCGCCGCGTAGAGCTTTCATATACCCCCCTCACCGAGGAACAGTGCCGCCGGATCCTTGACCGGGATATCGCCTGGATGCGCGGCAGCGAGGATCCTCTGCTGCAGGAGTTTCTCCAGAAGCTGATGGTGGAGGAATTTGTCACCAAAAATGTGGTGGATGGGGACAAAATCGTGCTGGAATCCCATGTGGGCAGCGTGCGGATCTGTGTGGATATCAATCTCCGTACCTCAAACCGCGCTGCCATTTTCCTGGATCCGGAGGCACATGGCGTTCCTCTGGACGGCGCCAGAACGCTGGTGCTGCGCGTGAAATACGATGACCAGCTGCAGGAGCCCATTCGTTCCATTGTAGGCTATGGCAGTAATCGATAAGAAAAGCCATCTTTGCATAGAATGCAAAGATGGCTTTTTTGTGCTTGACAGTTTGAGAGGAAGCTGTTATACTATACTTAACACTTAAGTGAAATGTTAAATGAAAGGAGACGAGGAGATGGGACTGCAGTTGACGCTGCGTGCGCTGGCGGATCCCACCCGGCGGGAGATCCTGAATCTCCTGAAAGCGGGCCGCCTGTCCGCCGGCGAGCTGGGCAGTCATTTTGATATGACCGCCGCGGCGATTTCCCGGCATCTCTCGGTATTAAAAGAGGCCGATCTGGTGCGGGATTTCCGGGAAGGGAAGTATATTTATTATGAGTTGAATGCTTCTGTTTTGGAAGAAATCATTCTCTGGGTCAAGGATATCAAAGGAGGAAACGACCATGCTGAAGAAATATAAATGGACGATGCTGATCACCAGTGTCATCACGCTGCTGCCGATTCTTTTGGGGCTCATCCTGTGGGATCGGCTGCCGGAGCAGATTGCCACGCACTTTGACGCAAACGGCGTGGCCGACGACTGGAGCAGCAGAGGATTCGCGGTGTTCGGACTGCCGCTGATCCTCCTGGCGGTGCAGTGGCTCTGTATGCTGGGCACTGCTGCGGATCCCAAGCAGAAGAACATCTCGGGCAAGGCCATCACACTGGTGCTGTGGATCATCCCGGTGGTTTCTCTCCTCTGTAATGCCGCGGTATATGCCTATGCCCTGGAGATTCCCTTCAATATGGCCACAGGCATCGGGATTTTCATCGGTATCGTATTCCTGGTGATTGGCAATTATCTGCCGAAATCCCGCCAGAATTATACCATGGGCATCAAGATTCCGTGGACTCTCCACGATGAGAATAACTGGAATGCTACCCATCGCTTTGCCGGCCGGCTTTACATGGTGCTGGGACTTTTGGTGATCGCGCTGTCGATTTGCGGCCTGCTTGCATGGATGCTGCCGATCCTGATCGCCTGCGTGCTGGTGCCGGTGCTCTATTCCTACGTCTATTATGTGTGGCATAAAACGGATGCCTGAACGAGAGAATCAAATGAAGGAATTGATTCGTACCTATTGGAAAACATTGCTATTCTTCATGCTGATGGGTCTTGTTGGAGGTTTCTGTATCGGTCTTTCCTCGATGGATAGCTATCCTGCCGAGGTTCAGCAGCAAATTCTCGATCAGGGATTGAATGATATACTCCTGGGTATCGTCACAGCGATACAGGCTGTTGGATACGGTCTGGTGTTCGGTGTAGTGGGTATTATCCTCGGTAAAAAAATCGGTCTTTGGAAGGATGAGCGCGCCATCACGAAAAAGCCGCTGCTGCTTGCTGTCGCGGTGTCCATCATTGGCGGTATGGTGCCGATCCTCTCGGATGTGTGGTTCTTTGGCAGATACGAAAATCTGATCCTGGAATCCTACGCCGCAAAGCCGACTCTTGCTTATCTGATAGGCTGTGTCACCTATGGAGCCGTCATCGAAGAAGTGATGCTGCGTCTCTTTATGATGTCGTTGATTGCATGGATGCTCTGGAAGATTTTTGCAGGAAAGACGCCGCAGCCCTCAGTTGCCATCCTAATCACTGCAAACGTTCTTTCCGCAATGCTCTTCGCCGCAGGTCATTTGCCTACAACTGCAATGCTCTTCGGCATCACCCCCATGATCCTCTTCCGCTGCTTCCTCTTAAATGGAGGATTCGGCCTCTTCTTCGGTTGGCTCTACCGCAAATACGGCATACGTTACGCCATGATCGCTCATGGTGGCTGTCATGTGGTGTCGAAGCTTATATGGATGTTCTTTATCTAAATAAACGCCCCGACCTTTATCAGGCCGGGGCGTTCTGCTATTCAAAAAGAAAAGCGATGCATGAAACCATGCATCGCTTTTTTATCTGACTTATTCTGCAACGAAGGGCAGCAGAGCGATCTGACGGGCGCGCTTGATAGCGACGGTCAGCTGACGCTGATGCTGGGCGCAGGTGCCGGTCATACGGCAGGGCAGGATCTTGCCGCGCTCGGAGACATATCTGCGAAGCTTAGCAGCATCCTTAAAGTCGATCTTTTCCACTTTATCAACACAGAACGCACAGACCTTTCTGCGCTTGCGGGGGCGCATATTGCTGCGCTCGGCGCGCTCAGGACGCTCGGGGCGCTCGGTACGTTCGGTACGCTCGGTTCTCTCGGTATCCATTAGTCATTGTCCTCCTTCTGGAATGATAGAAACTTAAAACGGTACGTCGTCATCATCGTCGAGCTCTGCAAAATCAGAGGCCGGCGGCATAGAATAATTCTGGCTGTGGGACGCGGGAGCGGGAGCCTGCGGCGCCTGATAGGACTGGTAACGCGGGGGCTGGGACATGGCGGGCATATCGCCGCCCATACGGGGCTGGGAATCGCCTGCGCGCTCAGCGAAATACACGTTATCGGCAATCACTTCAAAGGAAACGCGGTTCTGCTCGAACTTGTCCTTCCATTTGCGGGTCTGGAGTCTGCCTTCACATGCCACAAGCAGGCCCTTGCGGAACCACTTGGACACGAACTCGGCGGTGCTGCGCCATGCGACGACATCGATAAAATCGGTCTCGCGCTGTTCGCCCTGACGGGTGAAGTCGCGGTCAACAGCCAAGGTGATCGTGCATACCGGAACGTTCTGCGGCGTATAGCGCAGTTCGGGATCACGAGTCAGTCTACCCATTAAGATAACCTTATTCAGCACGATGCATCCTCCTTTTCCAATACAGTCAAAGAAATTAGTCTAAACAAACAATGATGGAGCGCATGATGCCATCGGTGATCTTGTACACACGATCGAGCTCAGCGGGGAAATCGGGCTTGGACTCGAAGGTCACGTGAACGTAATAGCCTTCGTTCAGGTCCTCGATAGCGTAAGCAAGACGTCTCTTGCCCCACTCATCGACCTTGCCGATGGTAGCGTTTGCCTCGATGAGAGTACGGAACTTTGCGACGACTTCCGCAGTGTTCTCTTCAGTCAGAGTCGGATTGACAATGAAGATGGTCTCATAATTTGCACTGATTTTTGCCATGTTGCACCTCCTTATGGACTTCCGGCCCCCGTCTTTTGCGGGAGCAAGGATATGGATGGCGACTTGCCTCTGCGGAGTTTCTGCTGACGACGTGGCAGCAGAACAAAACCGCCGGGCTTTTGCCATACTCTACTATTATACAGGTTTTCCGCTTCTTGTCAAGAGTCAATTCCAAAAACTTTCCGAAATCCTGCAATTTTCTGTTGACAAAAATTTGACGCTGTGCTATGCTGATTTTAATGGCTGAGAAGGGAACATGATCCCGGTGAGGCGACCATGCAGAGAGGACGTTTGGTGGAAACTTTCCATCGCTGTGAGAGCGTCTGTGGACGATACCATGGATTACCATCCCGGAGCCGCTTTGCGGAAAGAATAGTATGCAAAGCCGCCGCCTGTCGCGTCAGGACAGAAAAGAGAGGCAGAGGGAATATCCCGCCTGCAATCAGAGTGGAACCGCGAGCGTATCATCGCCCGTCTCTGGATCGTCCGGAGACGGGCGTATTTTGTTTCGAATTTGCAGGAGGTGATGGCGCAGTGGAATCTGATACCGATACCGGCACCATGCTCTTTTCCCGCGCTTGTCACGGTACTTCCTGCGGTCTGATCCTGTGACAAAGAAAAAGTATCCATAAAAAAGGAGAACGATTTATGATCAAGGTATATCTTCCCGACGGCGCCTGTCTGGAACTCGAGGACGGCGCAACCTGTCTTGACGCTGCCAAGGCCATTTCTTCCGGTCTGGCCCGCGCTGCATTTGCCGCCGAACTGGACGGCAAGGCCGTGGAACTGATGGAGCCGGTGTATGACGGCGCAAAGATCGCCATCCTCACCTCCGGCGAGGACGCCCTCCACACCATGCGTCACACCGCTAGCCATGTCATGGCCCAGGCCATCCAGCATCTCTATCCGGATGCCAAGTTCGCCATCGGCCCGGCCATTTCCACCGGCTTCTATTATGATATCGATTGCCCCACCACCTTCACCGCCGAGGATCTCAAAAAGATCGAGGCCGAGATGAAGAAGATCATCAAGCAGGGCATCCCGCTTCAGCGCTTCACCATGCCCCGCGACGAGGCACTTGCCTACTTCAAGGAGAAGAACGAGCCCTATAAGGTGGAGCTCATCGAGGACCTCCCCGAGGACGCCGAGATCTCCTTCTATAAGCAGGGCGACTTCACCGATCTCTGCGCCGGCCCCCATCTGCCGGACACCAGCCGCGTGAAGGCATTCCAGC
>SVLW01000019.1 GCA_015067705.1 Oscillospiraceae bacterium | reverse complement strand
TTCCGGCTATGGCGTGAAGGCACAGGTGGATGGGGACGTGGTGCATGTTGGCAATGATCGACTGATGCAATCGCTCGGTCTGCAGCTTGCTGCCACCCATGGCGACTACACGTTGGTGCATGTGGCGCGTAACGGGCAGTATCTGGGCTGCATACGGATGGCGGATATGCTCAAGCCCACTGCGGCGGAGGCCATTTCCCTGCTGAAGCGTACCGGTATCGCACATCTGGCGCTCCTCACCGGTGATCATCCCGAACCGGCGAAGGATGTCGCCAAAGCGTTGGGCATAACGGATGTACACGCCCAGCTGCTGCCGCAGGATAAGGTGCAGGCGATGAATGACCTCCGCGTCCCCGGCCAGACGCTTGCTTTTGTGGGCGACGGTATCAATGACGCGCCGGTGCTGTGCTGTGCCGACGTGGGTATTGCCATGGGCGCGCTGGGCTCGGACGCGGCAATTGAAGCGGCGGACGTGGTGCTCATGGACGATGATCCCCGAAAGCTGGCGGAAGCCATCCGCATTGCCCGCCGCACTCGTCGGATCGTCCGGCAGAACATTGTCTTTGCCCTGGGCGTGAAGTTCCTGGTGCTGCTCCTGGGGGCCATGGGCCATGCCGGGATGTGGCTGGCGGTCTTTGCCGACGTGGGCGTATCCGTGCTCGCTATCCTGAACGCTATGCGCACGATGCGAAATCACAAATGAAAAAAGCCCGTTTGATGGAACAGACCATCAAACGGGCTTTTTGGGCAGTAAAAAACAGGACAAAGAGTGACGAATTCTCTGTCCTGTTATCAGTCGCCGAAAAAAGAATCTGGCAGACTTCTTACTTGGCAGCCTTTGCAGCGGCCTTAGCAAAAGAGCTCTTACGTCTTGCGGCAGTATTCTTGTGCAGAATACCGTCGGAGCAAGCAGCATCGATTCGGGAGGCGATCTCGTTATAAGCAGCCTGAGCGTTAGCAGGGTCCGCCTCGATCGTGGCGTAGAAGTTCTTTATAGCGGTCTTGAGGGACGATTTAGCCATCTTGTTCTGCAAAGCCTTCGTTGCAGTAACGCGGACTCTTTTCTCAGCAGACTTAATGTTAGGCATATGTCCACCTCCTTTTTTTCATCAGTAAGCAGTATTATAGCACCGATGTGCGGAAAATGCAATAAGTTTTTTGAAAAAACTTTCAAATTTTCTTTCTCTGTCAGAACTGCCGAAGCGGTCTGATTCCGTGTGGATTTTGCTTGTGATATTTTCACCAGATTTCTAGAAAAGGACTTGCTTTTCCGGTTTCGTATGCTATAATGAATATGTAATTTTTCAGGAGGTGCAAGTATGGCTTATAAGATTTCTGCAGATTGCATCAGCTGCGGCGCATGCGAGAGCGAGTGCCCGGTTTCCGCTATCTCTGCTGGCGATGACAAGTATGTGATCGACGCTGATCTGTGCATCGACTGCGGTGCATGCGCAGGCGTTTGCCCGGTGGAAGCTCCCAAGGCTGAGTAATTCAAAACCAAAATGAACAGAGCCCTGTTTCGTGTCAGCGGATGTCTGATATGAAAGAGGGCTCTGCGATTATCCGGAGAGTCTATGCGTACTGCCGATCTGGGAAACGGAATCGAATACGAACAGGATATTCTGGCAATCGGCACAGACAGTGTGCTGCTTGCCAATTTTGCCCTGCCGGTAAAGGGCAGGGTCTGTGACCTGGGCTGCGGCGCGGGAGCCGTGATGCTCTTAATGGCGCTGCGGGAGGGGCAGGCGGACTATGACGGCGTGGAGATCCGTCCCGACGCCGCAGAAAAGGCCGCCCGCAATATCGCCCGCGCGGGGCTTACCCACCGGATGCAGGTGAAACAGATCGATCTGCGCACCGCAAGAGAGGAACTGGAGCACGCCGCCTATCAGGTGGTGGTGTCCAATCCGCCGTACCAGCCGGTGGGCGGCAGTGTGCCGCCGGAGGATGCCGGCGCCCGCATCGCAAGAACCGAGGAATGCTGTACGCTTCCGGATCTCTGCGCGGCGGCCTCTTATCTTCTGAAATTTGGCGGACGCTTCTGCGTGGTCTATCCGCCGGATCGTCTGGCCGACCTCATGTGCACTATGCGGGAATATGATATCGAGCCCAAGCGCCTGCGGCTTTACTGCCGCCGGGCGGACGCACCCCCGTCCCTGGCACTTCTCGAGGGCCGCCGGGGCGGGAAAGCAGGACTCACCATTCTGCCCTCGCTTTTCGGCGACAGCGAGGAATTCCAGGCACTCAGCCGAACCTTCTGAAATGACCTGTATATCCCCTTTTTCTTAGGTGAACTATATGAATATCGTAAAGAAACTTCCGCCTCATGTGGCGGATCTGATCGCGGCCGGCGAGGTGGTGGAACGCCCGGCGTCCGTGATCAAGGAACTCATGGAAAATGCGGTGGACGCCGGCGCCACGCAGGTGACGGTGGAGATCCGCAACGGCGGCATTGATCTGATCCGCGTCACGGACAATGGCTGCGGCATGTCCCGGGAGGACGCCCAGACCTGCTTCATCCGCCACGCCACCAGTAAGATCGCCACGGAGGACGACCTTCACGCCATTCTGACCCTGGGCTTCCGCGGAGAGGCGCTGGCCGCCATTGCGGCCGTTTCCCGGGTGGAACTCACCACCCGCATGGCAGAGGACGACGTGGGCACATGCGTACGCATCGTGGCCGGGGAGATCCAGTCCGTGGAGGATGCCGGCTGCCCCGTGGGCACCACCATCAGCGTGGAAAAGCTTTTCTATAACACTCCCGCCCGTATGAAGTTTTTGAAGAAAAACGCGACGGAGGCGGGTTATTGTGCTGCCGCGGCGGACAAGCTGGCGCTGGCTCATCCGGAGGTGGCCTTCCGCTTTGTGAAGGATGGCCGGGACGCCATGCGCACGCCCGGCGACGGCAAATTATACAGCGCCATCTACGGCGTCTGCGGCAAGGACTTTGCAGGTTCTCTGGTGGAGGTGCGGCAGGATGAGTCTGTCCAGTTGGGCGGCACCCGGATCCTGGTCTGGGGCTATGTGACGAAACCCGAGCGGGCAGTGTCCACCCGCAACTCCCAGTATTTCATGTTAAACGGCCGCTTCATCCGCTCCCGTACCATGGCGGCGGCACTGGAGGAGGCCTATCGCGGCAGCATGATGGTGGGCAAATATCCCGGCTGTGTGCTGCAGGCGGCCATTGACCCCGCGTATGTGGATGTGAATGTCCATCCCGCCAAGACAGAGATCAAGTTCGCGGACGAACGCGCCGCGTTTGAGGCCGTGTATGTGGCGGTGAAGCGCGCTCTGGAGAATGCCTCCCGCCCTGTATTTTCCGCACCTCGTGCGGCGGCAGTGGTACTTCCGCCCAAGGAAGTAAAGGTTGACATAACCGAAAAACCAGTGGAATCGAAAGTTAACATAACACCCGAGCTTTCCGTTAAAAAATCAATAGAATCTGCGGAAGTTAACCGTAATTCGATTGACATAACCTTTGTAAAACCAACGACAAAGGTTGACATAAATAAGACTTCCTCCGCACTTCCGGGAAATGACTGGCTGCTTCGCTCTCCCGCGCCGATGTATCACAAGACGCCGGACATCAGCGCCGCGGATTTTGAGACCGGGGAGGAAGAAAAGCCGTCGCCCCTGCCGGCCGCCCAAAAGTCCGGGGCTGTCGCGCCGACCGTTCCTGCGGCAGAGCCGCCGGCATTCGCGGATCCTGTGCTGCCGGAGAAAACGCCGGAGACCCTGGTGCAGGAAATCGCAGAGGAAACGCCGACGGAACCCTTCCGCATCGTGGGCGAGCTGTTCCACAGCTATATCGTGGTGGAGCTTGCCGACGAGATTCTGTATGTGGATAAGCACGCCGCGCACGAGCGGATCCTATATAACGAATTAAAGGCCCGGGAGACCGAGATCGCGTCACAGCTTCTGCTGACGCCGGTGGTGCTGCCCCTGTCCTCCGATGATCTGGAGCTCCTGGAGTCCCATCGGGAGGCACTGTCCCAGGCCGGGATTGAGGCGGAGGACTTTGGCGGCGGCAGCCTCATCGTCCACGCCATCCCCCAGCATATCACCGCCGACCAGACGGCGGAGCTGATTGCGGATGTGTGCGGCCGCCTGAAATCCGGCGAGCCGGACAGCATCCGGGAGAATATTCTTCATTCCATCGCCTGCAAGGCCGCCATCAAGGCGGGCTGGCACACGGATCCCCGGGAATGGGAAGTGCTGGTGGAAAAGGTGCTGCGCCTGCCGGATGTGCGCTATTGTCCCCATGGCAGACCCGTGGCACTGGTGACCTCCCGCCGTGAATTTGAGAAAGGATTCCGCCGTATCGTATGAGAAAAGTGGTATGTATCATGGGCGCCACTGCCTCCGGCAAGACGGGACTCTCCATCCGCCTGGCAAAGCGCTTTGGCGGTGAGATCATTTCCTCCGATTCCATGCAGATCTATCGCGGTATGGATATCGGCACGGCCAAGCCGGATCTTGCCGAGCGGGACGGCGTGCCCCATCATATGCTGGACATTCTGGATCCCGGAGAGGATTTCTCCGCCGCCCGCTATGCGGAATTGGCGGGGGAATGCGTGGAGGAGATCATGGCCCGGGGCAGGATGCCCATTGTGGCGGGCGGCACGGGACTCTATGTGGACGCCCTCCTGGGCGCCCGCAGCTTTGAGGAACAGCCGGACACCGCGGCGGTGCGTCTGCGTCTCCAGCAGGAGGCGGAGGAAAAGGGCTGTGTCTGGCTCTATGAAAAGCTCCGCACCGTGGATCCGGAGCGTGCCGCAAAGCTCCATCCCAACGACGAAAAGCGCGTGATCCGCGCCCTCGAAATTTTTGAAACCACCGGGGAAACCGCTACGGAGCGGGATCGCCGCGCCGCGGCCCGTCCGCCCCGGTATGACTCTGTGAAGATCGGCCTGGACTGGCCGGATCGTGCGGCGCTTTATGCCCGCATCGATCTGCGGGTGGAATTGATGCTGCAGGAGGGCCTTTTGGAGGAGGCCGCCCGGGTGCGGGCCATGCAGCCCGGTCGGACGGCACTGCAGGCCATCGGCTATAAGGAACTCTTCCGATACTTCGACGGGCAGTGCAGCCTGGAGGAAGCAAAAGAGGACATCGCCCGGGAAAGCCGCCGCTATGCCAAGCGCCAGCTCACCTGGCTCCGGAAAGACCCGGACATTCACTGGCTGAATGCGGAAGATGCCGACGCGCTGTTTGCGTCCGCATGTCGGATCATTGAGCAAAATTACTAAAAATATGGAAATTATCAGTAACCTTGAAAAAACAGCAGCACAGCCGTCCGTTTTATGTTATAATAAAACGATGGCAGAGAGAACCTGCCGAGAGTAACCGGAAAGGATGATTTCTTCATGCAGAAGCAGACCAATATACAGGATCTATTTTTGAATATGGCAAGACGCGATCGGGTGCCGGTGACGGTTTTTCTGGTCAACGGCTTCCAGCTGCGGGGTGTGATCCGCGGGTTTGATAACTTTGTGGTGCTTTTGGAGTGCGACGGCCGTCAGCAGCTCATTTATAAGCACGCGCTCTCCACGATTTCCCCCTCCCGCGAGCTGCCCATCAAGCTGGGCTTTGCGGAGAAAGATGACATATGCCCGGAAGAGATCGAATAGTCAATCGCTACGTCCGCCAGTATCAGGAGCAGAAGAAGGCGAAGGAACGCCGCAGACTGGTGATGAAGCCCATCAAATGGGTGTTCGGTATCCTGTTTGTGGTGATCGTGGCGTATTTCGCGGTGCAGATTGCGCTGGCGGTGAATACCCCCATGACCACGGCCACGGCGCTCTCCACCGTCGTCCATGACGAATTCTCCATCGTGGGTTATTTCGTCCGGGAGGAGACGGTACTCGAGGCGGACTATGACGGGATTTTGGTGTATACCGTGGAGGAGGGCGATAAGGTCGCCCGCTTCGGCGAGTATGCCTCCGTCTATGAAAACAGTCAGGCCGCGGAACTGAAATCCACGGCGGAGCGCTATGAGGAGCGCATTTCCTTCCTGCGCTCGGCGCTGGACTCCAGTCTGGATACCTCCGGCGTCATGAGCCTGTCCGGCTATATTTATGACGGACTGTTTGATACTGCCGAACTGGCGGATGAAGAGGCCTTTACGCTGATCGCGGACTCGGCCTCGGAACTCAAATCCAATATCATCACCCGGGAGCTGACCAATACCTCTCCCGAGGAGATCGAAAATCTCATTTCCCTGCTGGAATCTCAGCGGGACAGTCTGCTGGAACTGATCGGCTCCAGCGAAACCGCATTGAAAACCGAAGAATCCGGCTTTTTCACCAGCCATGTGGATGGCTATGAGACGGTATTCGACTATGACCGTCTGGATGAACTGACGCCGACCTCTTTCGATCTGCTGACGCTTCAGAGCCATCCGGCAGGGGATCGTCAGGTGGGACGTCTTGTGACGGACTACACCTGGTACTTCGTCTCCAATATGCGGGTGGACGAGGCCGGTCTTCTGAAGAAAAACGGCACGGTGGAGCTGCGCTTTGACGCCATGGGCGACGATACCGTCCGGGTGAAGGTGGAGTCCATCAGCGCCCCGGAAAACGGCGAAGTCACCGTGGTGTTCTCCTCCAACCAGAATATGCGGGAGCTTGTGAACCTGCGGAAGCAGAGCGCCAGTGTGGTTCTGGGCGTCTATGAGGGCCTGAAGGTGCCCAAGGATGCCGTGCGTGTGGACAAGGACGGCGATCTGGGCGTCTACGTCATCACCGGCATGTATTCCGAATTCAAGAAAATCACCGTCCTATACGAGACGGAGGACTATTATATCGTGGAAACCGATCCGACCACAACAAAATCCTTGCTGGTCTATGATTTCATCATTGTAAACGGCAAGGGACTGACGAACGGAAAGGTCATAAAGTAATGAGTATCATGGAGATCAAAGAACGGGTGGCGGCGATCCGGGAAGAGATCGCTGCGCTGTCCGGCGGCCGGGAAGTGAAGCTTCTGGCCGCCACAAAGACCCGCACCGCGGAGGAGATCCAGGCGGCCTTTGCCGCCGGCATCGATGCCGCCGGGGAGAATAAAGCGCAGGAATTCCGGGATAAGCTGCTGTCCGGCGCCTTTGGCGACGGGGAAGTGCATTTCTTCGGCCATCTGCAGAGTAATAAGCTGAAATATGTGGTGGGCCGCGCCGCCCTGATCCATTCTGTGGATTCCGTTCCGCTTTTGCGCGCCATCGATACCATGGCGGGGGAACGGGGCGTCTGTCAGAATGTTCTGGCAGAGGTGAATATCGGCAGAGAGCCGGGAAAACACGGCCTGAACCCCGAGGAACTCACCGGTTTTCTGGATGCCGCGGCGGATTTTTGCCATATAAAGGTAATGGGCCTCATGACTGTAGCCCCCATCGCGGAAATTCCTGACGAAAATCGTGAATATTTTGCGAAAATGTATCAACTCTTTATTGACAATCAGGCGGAAAAAAGAGATAATGTAGTAATGAAGTATCTCTCTATGGGTATGAGCGGGGATTATCGCGCCGCCATCTCAGAGGGTTCCAATATGGTAAGAATCGGGACGGGGATTTTTGGTCTCCGTCAATATTGAGTTTTGAAAGGATGGGAAGCATGGGTCTGGTAGATAGCTTCAGAAGATATATTCGCGGTGAGGATTACGACGACGAGAACTATGATGAGTTCGTGGACGCCGATCCGGAACCTCAGCAGAGAAAGTGGCCGGCATTTGATTCTGCCGCAGAGGAGACGGAGTCTCCCCGTCCGGAACGTACTGCACGTGCCGAGCGCGCCGAGTCCAGAACCCGTGAGGACGCCGTCCGCGCCAGTAATCGTGTGGTGAATATCCACACCGTTACCCAGCTGTCCGTGGTGCTGGTAAAGCCCGAAAAGTATGAAAACGCCGCAGAAGTGGCCGATCACCTGAAGGACAAGCGCACCGTCGTGCTCAATCTCGAGCAGACCAACCGCGACATTGCCCGCCGCCTGCTGGATTTCCTGTCCGGTGTTGCGTATGCCAACGAAGGCAAGATCAAGAAAGTTGCCAACAGTACTTATATCATCACGCCGTTTAATGTGGATATCCAGGGCGATCTCATTGACGAGCTGGAGAATAACGGCCTGTATCTGTAAGGCGAAATGCTGATTCCGCTGCTTTCCGCGCTTTTGCGTATTCTGCAGATTCTTTTGTTCGTGGATCTGCTGCTTGAGTGGTTCCCGGTGGACCGCAGAAGCCGCTCTGTCCGCTTCATGCACGCCGTCACCGTGCCGCTTCTGATGCCATTCAGAGCGCTTTTGGACCGCGTATCATTTTTACGAAACATTCCGTTTGACTTCAGCTACATCGCCGCTTTTCTGGTGCTGGAACTGATTCTCCAGTTGATTGTCTGAACACGGTAATGAGATAAGGAGGAATTCGATGCTGACTCCTCAGGAGATTGCAGAGAAGAAATTTGATAAAGTAATCATGGGCGGCTATGACATGGCTGCTGTAGACGCTTTCCTCGATACCGTGGAAAAAGATTACGGTCAGATTTATAAGGAAAACATTGTTCTGAAAAACAAGATGAAGGTGCTGGTGGCCAAGATCGAGGAATACCGCACCGTGGATGAATCCATGCGCAAGGCACTCCTGAGCGCCCAGGGCATGGCGTCCTCCATCATTGAAAAGGCCAAGGCCGAGAGCGCCGATATCGAAAAGCTGGCCCAGGCCAAGGCAGATGAAAAGCTGGCATCCTATCAGGAACGCATTGCCGCCGAGGAAATGCGCCTTGAGGAGGCAAAGACCGGCGTACAGGCCTTTGTGGAGCGTATGCTCGCCATGTATGAGAAGGAGGCTGCGGCCCTCCGCGCCTTCCGCGAGAGCGAATTCCACGCAGAGGCAGAGGCCGCCCCTGCCATGACGCCTGCTGCGGCGCCTGTCGCTGCTGAACCGGCTCCTGCCATGACGCCTGCTCCCGAAAAGCCCGCCGCACCTGCCGCAGCGCCCTCCGCTGTCCTGCCGGACACGGTGCCGCTGCCCAATATTCCGCCGGTTCCCGCGGATCCCACGCCCAGAAGAGCCGAGCAGAACACCCGCGTGTTCGAGGCCGATCTCTCTCCCAATGCAGAGCTTCCCAACTCCGTGAAGCGCGCCCAGGGCGACGAGGAAGAAGTTATCATGCTGACGCCGAAGCCCCGCTTTGAGTTCAAGGATCTGCAGTTCGGCGAGAATTATGACGTCGGCCGCAAGAAGAAAAAATAAGAAAAGATCCTCTCACGCCGCAGAATTACTGCGGCGTGTATTTCTTTTCTCGAATGATTTGCAAAATCCCGGTTGAATCTCCGGGACTTCTGTGATAGAATACCGTATTATAGCATAATGGGGAGGAATGAGTGTGAATTACACTTTCTCGAATAGAATCAGCGAATTAAAGCCGTCTGCCATTCGTGAGATCCTGAAAGTGACCCAGGATCCCAACGTGATTCCCTTCGCCGCCGGCAATCCCGCGCCGGAGGCTTTCCCGGTGAAGGAAATGAGCGAGATCTCCGAGCGCATTTTCCGCGAGATGCCCGCCTCTGCTCTGCAGTACGGCGTCAGCGAGGGCTATATGCCTCTGCGCCAGGCTGTGCGGGAGCGTATGCAGAAGAAGTATGCTACCGGCACCGAAGAGGACGACGTGATCATCGTCACCGGCGCCCAGCAGGGTATGGAGCTTACCACCAAGTGTTTCATCAATGAGGGTGACGGCATCATCTGCGAATCCCCCAGCTTTATTGGTTCCCTGAACTGCTTCCGTTCCTATCGTGCCAATCTGATCGGCGTGCCCATGGAGCAGGACGGTATGGATCTTGAAAAACTGGAGAATGCCCTCCGCGAGAATGACAATGTGAAGTTCATCTATGTCATCCCGACGTTCCAGAATCCCACCGGCCGCGTCATGTCTCTTGCCAAGCGGGAGAAGATCCTGGAGCTGGCCCGTCAGTATGACGTGATGATCCTCGAGGATAACCCCTATTTTGAGCTGCGCTATTCCGGCGAAAACCTGCCCACCATCAAGAGCATGGACACCGAGGGCCGCGTTATTTATGTGGGCAGCTTCTCGAAGATCCTGTCCCCGGGTATCCGCGTAGGCTTTGTGCTGGCTAATTCTGCCGTCATCTCCAAGCTGACGGTTGCCAAGCAGGTCAGCGACGTGCACACCAATCTGATGTATCAGATGATCGCACACGAAATGCTGACCAAGTACGATATCGACGCACATATTGCAAAGGTCTGTGATATGTACCGCGAGAAGCGCGACGCCATGTGCGACGCCATCGAGAAGTATTTCCCGAAGGAGTGCACCTATGAGCGCCCGGACGGCGGCCTCTTCCTGTGGTGCCGTCTGCCGGATGGATATGACGGCGTGGCCTTCTGCAAGCTCTGCGGCACCCGCGGCGTCATGGGCGTGCCGGGTTCCTCTTTCGCCATTGATGAAAATGAAATCAGCCCCTATATCCGCCTGAACTTCTCTCTGCCGTCTTTCGAGCAGATCGAGCGCGGCGTGAAGATCATGGGCGATACCATGCGTGAGTTTATCGGTTAAGGAGATCAAAACGATGGATACGAATACTGCTGTCAAAAAGCCGGTTATGCTGTCCGGCATCAAGCCCAGCGGCGAGCTGACCCTGGGTTCCTATATCGGCGCTATCCGCAACTGGGCAGAGCGCGCCGACAGCTATGACTGCTATTACTTCATGGCCGACCTGCACGCCATTACCGTGCGTCAGAAGCCGGCCGATCTGCGCCGCCGTACCGTGGAGCAGCTGGCCCAGTACATCGCCTGCGGCCTGGATCCCGAGAAGAACACCCTCTTCATCCAGAGCCATGTGCATGAGCACGCGGAGCTTGGTTGGGTCCTGAACTGCTACGCCATGTTCGGCGAGCTGTCCCGTATGACCCAGTTCAAGGATAAGTCCGCCAAGAACGCAGAGAATATCAACGGCGGTCTTTTCACCTATCCGGCCCTGATGGCTGCGGACATTCTGCTGTACCAGCCGGACTTCGTGCCGGTGGGCGAGGATCAGAAGCAGCACGTAGAGCTGACCCGCGATATCGCCAACCGCTTTAACGGCGTCTATGGCGAGACCTTCAAGATCCCCCAGTCCTTCATCCCCAAGGTGGGCGCCCGCGTCATGAGCCTGGCCGACCCCACCAAGAAGATGTCCAAGTCCGAGGACGAGGACGCCGGCCGCGTCATCGTCATGGATAAGCCGGAGGATATCATGCGCCGCTTCAAGCGTGCCGTCACGGACAGCGAGACCGAAGTGCGCTTTGACCCGGAAAAGAAGGCCGGTATCTCCAATCTGATGAGCATTTATTCCGCTGCCACCGGCAGAACCTATGCCGAAATCGAGGCAGAGTTTGCCGGTCACGGTTACGGCGACTTCAAGACCAAGGTAGGCGAGGCAGTGGTGGAGCTGCTGCGTCCCATCCGCGAGGAGACCGAGCGCCTGCTCAAGGACAAGGCCTATCTGGAATCCGTCTACACCGACGGCGCCCGCCGCGCCCAGTATATTGCCCGCAAGACCCTGGATAAGGTCTATCGCAAGGTGGGTTTCGTCAGACACTGAGTACTGCGGAGGACGCTATGACACTGAATTCCTACCTGATCATCGCGCTTTCCTTTGCGGTGGCGGGTATCATCGCATTCGCCGCTACGCCCCTTGCCAAACGGTTTGCCTTTTTGGTGGGCGCGGTGGATAAGCCCGGTGGGCGGCATATTCATAAAAAGCCCACGGCGCTCATGGGCGGCCTTGCGATTTTCCTGGGATTTGTGGTATCCCTTCTGATTTTCGGCGATATGGACCGGCAGATGACCAGCATTCTTTTGGGTGCGCTGGTGATCGTGCTGGTGTCTGCGCTGGACGATATCTTTGATCTCCCGGCGCTTCTGCGCCTTATCGTGCAGTTTGGCGCCGCGGCGATCCCGGTGTTTTACGGCGGGATCCGCGTGGATGTGCTGTCCACGCTGGGTCTGGGCGCTACGCCGGACGTGGTGATCAACGAGATCATTTCGATTCCGCTGACCATGATCTGGATCGTGGGCATCACCAATGCCGTCAACTGGATCGACGGTCTGGACGGCCTGGCGGCAGGCGTGTCTGCCATCTCCGCCGTGTCGCTTCTGGTGATCTCCTGCATCCTGGGCAATGCCTATATTGCCATCAGCATCGCGGCCCTGGCCGGCGCCATCATCGGATTTTTGCCCTATAACCTGAATCCGGCGAAGATCTTCATGGGCGATACCGGTGCCATGTTTTTGGGCTTTGTGCTGGCGACCATGTCCATTCAGGGTCTTTTCAAGTTCTATATGGTGGTCTCCTTCCTGGTGCCCTTCCTGGTGATCGGCATCCCACTTCTTGATATGATCATGACCACCGCGCGCCGTGTGCTCAGCGGCCAGAGCCCTATGGCGGCCGACCGGGCGCATATGCATCACAAGCTCATTGACATGGGCTTTAATCAGAAGCAGACCGTGGCGATTCTCTACTGCGTGTCCGGTATGTTTGGCATTGCCGCCATCGTGTTGACCGCAGGCGGCGAGAGCAAGGCTCTGCTGCTGTTGTTGGCGATTTTAGTGGCCGCGATCTTTGGCGTACGACTCATCGTTTCCCGGGATCGCCGCCAGGAATCCGAAGAATCCCAGGGCGAAGCTGCCGGGGAAACTCCTATAGAGGAACAGGATTCCGAACACGAATGAATCCGAGCCATCGGCCCCCAGGACTGATGGCTTGCTCTTTCCGGGGATAAGGCCGGGTGCCTGTCCCCATCATACGAGAGGAGGACCGGAGATGAAACGCGGAAAAACCGAATGGCTGGCGGCAGCGCTGGTGGTGCTGGTGATGGGCGTGGTGCTGATCCTGGTGCTTCTCTCCACCATTAACCCCCACAGTCATGACGCCCAGATCGAGCTTCCCGACGACGCGGTGTTTGACAGTGTGGCGGATGCCCAGATCCGTCCGCAGAGCCCCGGCGACCAGGCCTCTTTGGTGGAAATCACCGTGCAGAACGTGCAGAATGTGATCCGCACGCTGGATCGCCCTTCCGCCTATTATATGAAGGCGGAGAGCATTTTGTCCTATGGGGACGAAAGCCGCGTCACGGTGGCGGAACAGTGGCTCTCCACAGGACGCTGTGTGGTACGGACAGAGGACAGCCTTACCGACCGGGTGCTGTGCAGCATTACGGACCGGGAGGGCGTTGCCATCTGGTACGAGGGCGAGAATGAAGTGCTCACAGGCGGCGCCGCGGCGTTCCTCCAGCAGGATATGCTGGCGGGAATCCCCACCTATGAAGATGTGCTGAGTCTGACGCACGGCTCCATCATCGCGGCAAGCTATGTGCCGTGGAATGAGGAACTCTGCATTCTGGTGGAGGTCTATGACCCTGCGCTGGAGTACACCCTGCGCTACTATATCTCGGTGGAAAGCGGGATGCTGGTGCATGCGGAGACCTATACCGGCGGCGCACTGGTATATTCCATGAACCTTCTGGAGCTGTCCGATGACCTCAGCGTGGGCGACGCCATGACGCCCCCGGCATAAAAATGATGTGATCCGGTACGGAGTGGGAACTCCGTACCGGATTTTTTCTGCCTTCGACAAAGTATTTACAAGTGCTGGAAAATCGGGTATGATTAAGGGACAGAATGATCCATGCCGGATAATTCCGGCGAACCGGAGCGTATGATGAAACGAGTATTCTTTTGGATCCTCATGACGGCCCTATGCCTCCTGCCTGCCTGCGGCACGGATACGGCGTCGGTTCCATTGGTGCCGGAGTCTCAGCAGGTCTCGGAATCCGTAGGCCAGTTGGTGATCTCCGCGCTTCCTTCGGAGGAGGATGTGCCCGAGGAACCGCCTGCAGAGGAGACACCGCCCGAGGAAGTGCCGGAGCCCGCAGATCCTGCGAAAGACGTCGTGGATACGATCCTTTCCTCCATGAGTCTGGAGGAAAAGGTGGGCCAGATGCTGCTCATCGGCTGCCCCGCCGACGGGGCGGAAACGGTGCTTGAAACCTATCCCTTGGGCGGGTATATTTTCTTCTCCCATCATTTTGCGGGAAAGGACGCCGCGGCGGTGCGGGAGATGACCGCATCGATCCAGGCGGCCTCCCGTATTCCGCTTCTCATGGCTGTGGACGAGGAGGGCGGCAGCGTCACCCGTGTCAGCCGTCATGCATCCCTGCGGGCAGAGCGTTTCCGCTCACCCCGGGAACTCTATGAAAGCGGCGGTATGACCGCCGTGGAGGCGGATGTCCGGGAAAAGTCCGCATTCTTGCTGGATCTTGGTCTGAATGTGAATCTGGGGCCGGTTTGTGACCTGTCAAACGACCCGGACGACTTCATCTATCCCCGTGCCTTTGCGGCGGATCCCGCCGTCGTATCGGACTATGTGCGCCGCACAGTCACCATCATGGAGGAAGCGCAGATGGGCAGCGTGCTGAAGCACTTCCCCGGCTATGGCGGCAGCGCCGACACCCATGTGGGCGTTGTGGTGGATCCGCGTACCCAATCCGAAATCATCGATTCCGCTATCCTGCCCTTTGTATCCGGCACAGAGGCCGGCGCCGACGGCGTGATGGTGTGCCATATGATCCTGGAACATTTTGACGCAGAGCGTCCTGCGTCCCTCTCACCTGCAATCTACTCGCTGCTGCGGGAATCTCTGGGGGATGACGTGGTGGTGATGACCGATGATCTGGACATGGGCGGCATCACGGATTATACCGATGGCGCCACGGCCTCGGTCTCGGCCGTACAGGCCGGATGTGACCTGATCCTCAGCTCTGACTACGCCACCCACTATACGGCGCTTCTGAACGCCGTGCAGGACGGCGTGATCGCACAGTCCCGCATTGAGGAATCGGTGCGGCGGATTCTTTTGTGGAAATATGAACTGGGTCTCTTTGCGTGACAGAACCTGAATGAAGGAGGGAACTCCCATGACGATCAAGACTTATAAAACGCCGTTTTCCCGTGCCTATTGGCAGGATGCCTATCGGGAACTGAAGAGCACCCGGATGCTGGTGCTGGCGGCGGTGCTGATCGCGCTGCGCGTGGCACTGAAATCCGTGTCTATCCCTGTGGGCGACCAGATGTATATTACCGTGGGCTATTTCATCAACGCCGTGGGCAGCATGGTATATGGCCCGGTGGTGGCCTTCCTGTCCGGCGTGGTGTCGGATCTTCTGGGCTGCATTTTCTTCCCAAAGGGGCCTTATTTCTTCCCCTTTACCGTGATCGAGGGCCTGGGCTCATTCTTCTTCGCGATCTTCCTGTATCGTGCAAGACTCAGCGCCGTCCGCATTTTCGGCGCGCGGCTGACCGTCAGTGTGGTGCTGAACCTGCTCTTGACGCCGCTGGCGCTCTCCTGGATGTATGGCAAGTCCATCACGGTCTATCTGATCCCCCGCATTGCCAAGAATCTGCTGCTCTTCCCTCTGGAGGCGGTGCTTTTGATGCTCTTTATCGGCGTCATGGTGCCGGTGCTGCAGCGTCTGCAGCTCACCGGAGAACAGCCGCAGCTCTCCCTGACCCGCCGCCATATTGTGGTGCTGGGCCTGATGTTTGCGGTGGCCATCGCGGCGGTGATCGTATACTATACGTATTTTTACGCATAAAACCCAAAATCACTGCAGTTTTTTGAAAAATACCCCTTGAAACGGGGAGGATAATGTGATAGAATACAAAACATATTGTGAAAGACGATGACCGGGCGGCCTGCTGGGCCGAATACCGTTTGCGCGGCGCACGAGGAAGAGAGAACATGCCATCGGCTGGGAGCATGATCCGTGCGGCAACGGGAACCTTCACCCGCGAGTCCCGCGTCTGAAACGCGATGAGCGGAGTAGGTCTGCGGCGTATCCGGCTGCGTTAAAGCCAAACCCTTCGCAAAAGATTCTTGCCGAGGGTTACGAGTGTTCCGGCTCTGCCGGAAAACCGGGGTGGTACCGCGGAGTTTTGTCCCTTCGTCCCCGATGCGTGAGAATCGCATCAGGCGAAGGGCTTTTTGATTGTCTGATCACAAAAACCATCATAAGATAACTTTTTTACAAGAGGTGTAACATCATGGGTATGAGAGAAGATCTCGAACGCATCCGCAGCGAAGCGCTCGAGGCCATTGCTGCCGCCGCGACGGAGCAGGAACTGGAACCGGTCCGCATCCATTATTCCGGTAAGAAGGGTGCCCTGACCGCTATTTTGAAGACCATGGGCAAGCTGAGCGCCGAGGAGCGTCCCGTCATGGGCCAGCTGGCCAACGAAGTCCGCGCCCAGATCGAGACCGCTCTGTCCGAGCGTTTTGAGGTACTGCGGGAAGAGGCCCTGAATGCCAAGCTGAAGGCAGAGGCACTGGACGTGACCATGCCCGGCCGTGTGCCCCATCCCGGCACCATCCATCCGCTGACCTCCACCATCGCCGACGTGCGTAAGGTCTTTGAAAGCATGGGCTTCCAGACCGTGGAAGGCCCCGAAGTGGAAGAAACCTATTATAACTTCGACGCACTGAACACCAATGAGGATCATCCTGCCCGCGATCCGCAGGATACCTTCTATATCACGGACGACGTGGTGCTGCGCACCCAGACCTCCTCTGTGCAGATCCGCCAGATGCAGGGCAAAAAGCCGCCGATCCGCGTCATTGCTCCCGGTCGTGTGTATCGTAACGACGACCTGGACGCCACCCACAGCCCCCTGTTCCATCAGATCGAGGGTCTGATGATCGATAAGGGCGTTCGCATGAGCGACCTGAAGGGCTATCTGGAGGTCTTTGCCCAGAGCATCTTCGGCGCCGAGACCCGCGTGCGCTTCCGTCCCCATCACTTCCCCTTCACCGAGCCGTCCGCCGAGATGGACGTGAGCTGCTTCGCCTGCGGCGGCGAGGGCTGCCGTCTTTGCAAGGGCGAGGGTTGGATCGAGATCCTGGGCTGCGGTATGGTGCATCCCAATGTGCTGCGCGCCTGCGGCATCGATCCCGAGGAGTATTCCGGCTTTGCATTCGGTATGGGCGTGGAGCGTATTGCCATGCTGCGCTATAAGATCAACGAGATCCGTAATTTCTACGATAACGACCTGCGCTTCTTGAGCCAGTTCAACGGTTAAAGGGGAGGCAAATTTACCATGAAACTTTCTATGAATTGGCTGAAAGGCCTGGTTCCTTACGATTACGAACCGAAGAAATATATCGCCGATATGACCATGTCCGGCTCCAAGGTGGAGACCTTAGAGTATTTCGGCGAAGAGATCCGCAACGTGGTGGTGGGCCGTGTTGTCAGCATGGAGCATCATCCCGACTCCGATCATCTCTGGGTCTGCCAGATCGATGTGGGCGCCGGCGAGGCGATCCAGATCATCACCGGCGCACAGAACGTGAAGGTGGACGACCTGGTTCCCGTTGCCCTGCATGATTCTGATCTGCCCGGCGGCGTGCATATCAAGAAGGGCAAGCTTCGCGGCCTGCCGTCCAATGGTATGCTCTGCTCCTTCAATGAGCTGGCTATGACCGAGCATGATGTGCCCGGCGCTTATGCCGACGGCATCCTGATCCTGAACGATGTATTCTCCGCCGAAGAACTGGCAGAGGCACCCGTGGGCACCGACGTGCGCAAGCTTCTGGGCTTCGACGACTGGATCGTTGATTTTGAAATCACCCCCAACCGTCCCGACTGTCTCTCCATGATCGGTCTGGCCCGCGAAAGCGCCGTGACCTATGGTCAGAAGTACGTGCCGGACACCCCCGTGGTCAAGGGCGGCGCAGGCGATATCGGCCAGTGGCTCCGCGTGCGCGTGGAAGAGCCGAAGCTCTGCCCCCGTTATACTGCACGTGTTGTCAAGAACGTGAAGATCGAGCCGTCCCCCAAGTGGATGCGTGATCGTCTCCGTGCCTGCGGCGTGCGCCCCATCAACAACATCGTTGACATCACCAACTACGTCATGCTGGAGTATGGCCAGCCCATGCACAGCTTTGACTATGCCTGCCTGGACGGCGCCGAGATCGTGGTACGCTGTGCCAAGGACGGCGAGATCATGAATACTCTGGACGATCAGGAGCGTGCACTGGATGCCGAAATGCTGGTCATCGCCGACGCCAAGAAGCCTGTGGGCGTGGCCGGTGTCATGGGCGGCGCCAACTCTGAGATCACCGACGGCACCAAAATGATCGTCTTTGAATCCGCCAACTTCAACGGCACCTCCATCCGTCTCACTTCCCGCCGCCTTGGTATGCGTACCGAGAGCTCCGGCCGCTACGAAAAGGGCCTGGATCCCATGAACACCCTGCCGGCACTGGAACGTGCCTGTGAACTGGTGGAACTCCTGGGCGCCGGTGAGGTCTGCGACGGCATCATCGATATCGATAACACCGATCATGCCCCCAAGACCATCAAGTTCGAGCCGGAACGCATCAATGCCTTCCTGGGTGTTGACGTGGCCAAGGAAGATATGCTGCACTGGTTTGACCTCCTGGGCTTCCAGATGGACGGCGAGAACATTGTAATTCCCTCCTGGCGTATGGACGTAGAGCAGTTCGCCGACATCGCCGAGGAAGTTGCCCGCTTCTATGGCTATGATAACGTCCCCACCACGCTGTTCCCCGGCGAGGCCCGCTATATCCCCATGCCCACGATCGCCTTTGACGACCGCATCCGCGAACTCTTCACCGCTATGGGCTACAGTGAAGCACAGACCATGTCCTTCTCCGGCGCCAAGAGCCTGGACCGCATCTTCATTCCCGAGGACAGCGAGCTGCGCAAGGCCGTCGTCATCACCAACCCCCTCTCTGAGGATATGAATACCCTGCGTACCATCATGCTGCCCTCCATTCTGGAAGTGGCCGCCCGGAACTATAACGTGAAGAACCCCGCCATGCGGATGTATGAGCTGGGCAGCGTGTATGTGCCGGTGGATGGCGAAAAGCTGCCCCGTGAGCGCAAGATCCTGTCCGGCGCCATTTATGGCGACGGTGCGGACTTCTTCGAGATGAAGGGCGCTGTGGATGCGCTGGCCGCCGGTCTGCGCATGAAGAACATCAGCTATCGCGCACAGAAGAACAATCCCTCCTATCACCCCGGCCGCTGCGCAGAGATCTACTGCGGCGACACCTATCTGGGTGTGATCGGTCAGGTGCATCCCAAGGTTGTTGAAAACTTCAACGCTGCCACGGAGATCTACGCCATGGAGCTTGAGGTGGAGGCACTGTTTGCCAACCGCGGCGGCATCGTGGAGTACGAGCCGCTGGCCAAGTTCCCGGCCATCACCCGCGATATCGCGGTGGTCTGCAATGAGGACGTCACTGCGGCCGAGATCGAGTCCTGCATCCGCGAGGGCGCCGGCAAGCTTCTGGAATCTGTCCGTCTCTTCGACGTCTATCGCGGCGCACAGCTTGGCGAAGGCCGCAAGAGCATGGCATATTCCTTCTCCATGCGTGACCGCACCCGCAGCCTCACCGATGAGGATGCCGACGGCGCCATGAAGCGGATCCTGAAGCTCCTTGCCCAGCGCACCGGCGCTGAGCTCCGCGCATAATCGATTACAGTAAAAGAGGCTTTGCACGCTTGCAAAGCCTCTTTTTTACAAAAAAGATCCCGGGAAATGCTTCCCGGGACATTTTTTTATTTTTCCTGATAGATCAGTTTATATTCCATGGTCTGGTTGTTGAGCTCGTAGATCTGTGTGGCGTTGAAGTCCACCGCAAAGGCGCCGCACCAGACGAATTCGCCCTCTTCAAAATATCCGGTGGAGAAGTGGAAGCACTCCAGCTCGTTGTTGATGAGCTTGACGCCCACGTATTCAAAGGCGGGCACCACGTCCTCCGCATACTGTGCCGAGGGATCACACCACCAGTTGACCAGAGAAATGGCCTCCCGCAGGGCGGTCTCGTTTTCCGGCAGGGCGACGTTTCGGGTGATCAGACGATAGCCGTAGGTTTCCAGTTCGGTGGTGAAGAACTGGGTGTCGATGTGGATGTCGCCGGTGGTCTCGCCGTTTTCCGCGGCCAGAATGGCGTCACGCAGATGGTCGGCGGCGGATGTATCGGGATCGGCGGCGGAACAGCCGCTCAAAGCGCCCAGCAGCAGACAGACCGCCAGGAACAAAAGAAATTTCTGATGCATTCTAAAAACCTCGCTGTTTTAATCAAACCGAAGTATAGAATACCATATATCTGGAAGAAATGCAAATTAAAAGGGATTATGAGAATGTAAATACTTTTTGCTGTTTTGTTGCGGCATATGGGCATATCTGCTATAATGAGACCAAATGATGTGCAGGAAGGGGAGCAAAGAATGGTGGAAGCAAGCAAAACGAGCAAAGCAGAACGCTTTACATACGGTATGGTGGGCGGCGGCCCGGGATCCTTTATTGGGGCGGTGCATCGCGCCGCGCTGCATCTGGGCGGTAATGCCAGTCTGGTGTGCGGCTGTTTTTCCCGGGATATCGAGAAGAGCCGCGAGACCGCGGCGGAGCTGGGCCTGGATGAAACGCGGGTTTATACATCCTTTGCGGAGATGGCACAGGCGGAGGCGGCACGTCCCGACCGCCCGGACTTCATGGTGGTGACCACGCCCAATGCCTCTCATTATGATGCTTGCCGCGCCTTTCTCCTGCAGGGCTTCTCCGTCATGTGTGAAAAGCCCCTGACCGTGACCTCCGCCCAGGCAGAGGAATTAAAGCGCCTGGCCCAGGCGCATGGCTGTCTCTTCGGCGTCAGCTATGTGTATTCCGGCCATGTGATGGCGAAAGAGGCCCGCCGCCTGATCCGGGACGGCGTCATTGGTGATGTTCGCATGGTGATGGCGGAATACCCTCAGGAATGGCTCATTGACGTGGTGGAGGGTGAGAATAAACAGGCCGGATGGCGCACCGATCCCGCGCTCAGCGGCAGCGCCAACTGCGTGGGCGACATCGGCAGTCACATCGAGAATACCGTGGCCTATATGACCGGCCTGCGGATCACCCGGCTCCTTGCCAATCTTGACGTAGTGGGCGAGGGGAGAAGTCTCGACACCAATGCGGAGATCCTGCTCCGCTACGATAACGGCGCCAGCGGCTGTTATTGGTGCTCCCAGATTGCCGCGGGCTATGACAATGCCCTGAAAGTGCGGATTTTCGGTACTTTGGGTGCCATTGAGTTTGAGCAGGAACAGAGCAATTATCTGAAACTGACCCTCAAGGGCGAGCCGCCCCGGCTGCTTTCCCGGGGGAACGGCTATATTTCCGCCGCGGCCGCGGCATACAGCCGCCTGCCCAGCGGCCATCCTGAGGGATACCATGAGGCGCTCTGCAATCTCTATGACCAGTTCCTGCAGGCCATTGCTGCAAAGCGCCGTGGCGAGACAGTAGAGGCGGCGGACTATGACTATCCCGGTATTGAGATGGGGATTGATGGCGTGCGCTTTATTGAGGCTTGTGTAGAAAGCAGCAAACAGGGCGCTGTTTGGGTGGAACTGTGATTTACCTGGAAACAGAGCGACTGATCCTGCGGGATTACTGCGTGGATGATTTTGAGGAGTATTTTCGATTAAAATCCGATCCCGAGACCATGCGATATCTGGAAGGCAGTCGTCCGGTGTCCCGTGTGGCTGCGCATGCGGAATTTCAGAAAGTGCTGGCAGATCAGAATGGTCCGAATCGGAAGTTCACGTTTCTTCATATGGCGTGTCGGGATTCACATGAAACGGTGGGGAGCATCGGGTATTCGGTGGTTGATGCCACACCACTTGGGAAAATTGTGGATGCCGGGTATTTCAGTTTTCCGCAGTTCTGGGGAAAGGGCTATACCACCGAAGCATTTCGCTGTGTGATCGACTACGCTTTTCGAGAAGATCTGGTGTGGGAAATCATTGCCACCTGTTTTGCGGAAAATGTGGGTTCCCAGCGCGTGATGCAGAAGTGCGGCATGACGAAGACAAAGGAATATTCGGCAATGTTGGATGGTGCGGAGAAAAGAAAGCTGGAATACCGATTGGTGCGGAAGTGATCGGATACGGGGAGGTGTCTTTTTGATTCGGGCCGTGATATTTGATATGTACGAAACGCTGGTGACGCTTTATGCCTGTCCGGCTTTTATGGGGAAACAGATCGCGGCGGCGGCGGGGATCTCAGAGCAGAAATTCCGGGAGATCTGGAATCCGTCGGAGGACGACAGAACCCTGGGAAAACGCAGCGTGGAGGACGTGATCGAGGAGATCCTGCGAGTGAACGGCCGCTACACGCCGGCGCTTTATGAGGCGCTTGTCACGAAGCGCAAGGTCACGGCAGGGGAGCATTTCCGCTATCTCCATTCGGAGATCCTGCCCCTGTTTGACGCCCTGAAAGCCCGCGGTATCCGGATCGGACTCATTACCAACTGCTATTTTGAGGAGCGGGACGTGATCCGAAAGACGGCGCTGTTCCCGTATTTTGATTCCGTCTGTATGTCCTGTGAAGTGGGTCTCAAAAAGCCGGACCCCGCAATCTATGAGCGCTCTATGCAGGAGCTGGCGGTCGCGTCGGAAGAATGCCTCTACGTAGGCGACGGCGGCAGCCGGGAACTGGAGACCGCACAGGCCATCGGCATGCATCCTCTGCAGGCAACATGGTACCTGAAAGAAGGCACTGGCCAGCCGGTGGGGCGATTGCCGGAGTTCCCCCAGGCAGAGACGCCGACGGATGTGCTGCGCGTGATTGATACCATAAACTGACGAAAAAACCGCTCGAAAGAGCGGTTTTTTGCATATCATTTCATTTCTGTTTATCCAAAAACTCCAGCATCCGCTGGTTGATCTCCCGGCCCTGCTCCATGACGAAATGCGGACGGTGGCTGCCGTCCTCCACCAGATGACAGAGGGCGTGGGGACAATGCTTCTGCAGCGCGGGCAGATCAGAGAAGGGATCATGTTCGCCGCTGATGAAGAGAACCGGGCAAGTGATGGCTTGCCACTCTGCTTCCGTCAGGCGGGGATGCAGCTGCCAATCGGCGGCGTTTACCCGCAGATAGGTCTGCAAGTCGCCGCGGTGTGCCTCCTGATGGCGGACGATCATGTCCTCGATGAAATCGTGTTCTCCTCTTGCCAGCAGAGGTTCCGGAAGATAGTCCTCCACATTCGCCGGCGTGGGCTCGTGACTGGCGCCAATGGCAATGAGACTGCGCACCCGGTGGGGATAACGCGCGGCCAGGTATAGCCCTACGTTTGCCCCCATGCTGTATCCCATCAGATGCACACGTTCGATCCCCAGTGCATCCAGGAAGGCGATCATGTCCTCTGCGTGTCGGTCGGAATCCCAGGTGAGATCCTGGCAGCGGGTGCGCCCGTGGCCGCGGAAATCCGGGATCAGGCAGCGATACTGCCCCTGAAAGGGCTGGATCTGGGAGGCGAAGGCCAGGATGCCCCGGCTGAATGCACTGTGCAGCATGAGAAGCGGTTCGCCGCGGCCGAATTCCTCATAGAAAAGCAGTAAATCTTTACAGCGAATGTGGGGCATCTCACTTGCCCTCCTTCGGCAGGAAGTCGCCGATGGCGCCCAGATGCGGGCCTACGGCGTGATAGTCACCGGAATAGATCAGGGCGTCGATCTGAGTCAGGTCGATGCCCCAGTTGTCGATGGGCTCCACGTGTTCCGCGATCTCCATGCGGTTCACCTTGCAGAAAAAGGTGTGGCACGTACCGATCTCCACGGTTTTCACCACGTTGCACTCACAGACTGCGGGGCTGATGTCCAGTGTGGGGGCCTTGATGGTGAGAGCAGGGGAGACCGCGGCACCGGCCAGTCCTTTTTCCCCATCCAGTGCGCTGTGCGCCCCGAAGAAATCCACCAGCGGCAGCATCTCGCGGCTGACTAGATTAAACGTCAGCTCTCCGGTGCGGAGCACGTTCTCCTTCGTGCGCTTCTCTCCGTTCAAGGTGATGATATAGAGATTGGTGTCGGGATCCGGACAGGTCTTGCTGACCCAGGTAATGGGGGCAAAGTTGGGGCTTCCATCCTCATTACAGGTGCCGATCAGGAAAGCGGGCTGTACCGGCAGGCAATAAAAACTGCTGATTTCCTTTCGTTTCATGGGGGTTCCTCCTCTACGTTTACACAGTTTCCAGATTGTGAAGTACTTTTGCAAGCGCTGCGTCCAGCGCCAGGATCTCTTCGTCGGTAAAATCCCGATAAAAGATACGGCTCATCTCATCGGATACATCCCGGTACTTTGTCTCCAGTGCCCGGGCGCTTTCGGTGAGCCGGATGCGGATCTGTCTGCGGTCGCGGGGATCATAACAGCGCGCGAGATGCCCCTGACCCTCCATGCGGTCCAGCATACTCGTCAGGGTCGTCTTGGCCAGGCCCGTCCTGCGGGACAGCTCCACGATGGGCAGATCGTCCTCCTGCCACAGCACATAGAGAATGCGCCCCTGTGCGCCGTTGAATTCCGCGATCCCGGCATCCTGTAAGAGCTTGTCAAAGATGCGGCCCTGCACCTGCTTGATCTGCGAGATCAGAAATCCGCCTTTCGTTTCAATCATATTCATTCCTCCCATATCGAATAGTACCATATAGGACTAACTTTGTCAAGTAAAATATCCGCAGGGATTTCCGTCCTGCGGATATTTGTCATTGCCATGTAGTCAGGGCCGGCTTATCGTCCTTCCCCTGCCGGGATGCGCGCCGGAATTCATCTTTTTTTGATTCTCCATTGGGTTCTCAGTCGGCTCGCGCCCCGTCCCTGCGCGGATCTTCTTTCGGCGATACCGGCGGTATCACGGGATGGAATCCTGTCACAGGAGGGGTATCTTGCGAGTATGAGAGGATCTGTCGTGGACAGTGCGCCTTTTTGGCGCCTTATGTTCTCTGCACCGCATCCGGCAATCTGTATACTGCCGGGCGTCCATTCAGATGAAACTGCAAAACGTAGGCTTCGCGTGGATATGCGATCTATGTCATGCGCCTCAGGCGGACTGTCGGGGAGAACGGGGTTCCGGTGCGTTAGACAGCGGGTCATCTTGTGAGATAAGCGGATGCCTCACCGACCTGCAAAGAAGCAGGGCTGGCTGCAAAATAATTCATTCTTCATCATCATAGACCCTGTACTACTTTAAGAAAAAGCGTACATCGGACTCAGCCCCCCTTCTTTTTTCAGGAAGTTCTCTTCCTGTATCGCTATGCTACCATAGGAGACCGGTATCTGTCAATCCGTTTTTTCACTTTCGACGAATTTGACAAAATCTACGGGATGAAATTTAGCAATTATTACAAAAGACCATTCCTGATCCGGAATGGTCTTTTGCTTTCTCAAACGCCTGCATAGCGTTCCAGGTCGTTGTTCTGCATTTCCAGTTCGGCCTGCGCTTCAAGTCCCGCAAGGCCCATCTGGGCGGTGTACATATTGTGATAGAAGCCGCCCAGCCGCATGAGCTCGTCATGAGTGCCGGACTCGATGATATGGCCGCCCTCCACCACCATGATCACATCCGCATCCCGGATGGTGCCCAGACGATGGGCAATGACGAAGGTGGTGCGGTCGCGCATCAGCTCTGCCATGACCTTCTGGATGTGCATCTCTGTACGGGTGTCGATATTGGAGGTGGCTTCGTCCAGGATCAGAATGGGCGGATCTGCCAGTACGGCCCGGGAGATGGCCAGCATCTGCCGCTGGCCGGCAGAGAGATTGGCGCCGTTGTCCTGTACGATGGTGTCATATCCGTGCTCCAGACGGGTGATGAAGCTGTCCGCGCCGGAGATCTTCGCGGCCCGTTCCACTTCCTCATCTGTAGCGTCCAGCTTGCCGTAGCGGATGTTTTCCCGCACGGTTCCGCCGAAGAGATAGGTCTCCTGCAGCACCACACCGAAGGTGGAGCGGATGAAATCCCGGGTATAATCCCGGAGATCCACGCCGTCCAGCAGGATCGCGCCGTCATCCACGTCATAGAAGCGGGTCAGCAGATTGATGATAGTGGTCTTGCCTGCGCCCGTGGGGCCCACAAAGGCGGCGCGCATCCGGGGCTTGATATCAATGGATACATGATCGAGAACCTTTACATCCGGGCGGTAGCCAAAGCTCACGTCCCGGAATTCCACATGCCCCTCAATGTGCTCCGGCGAAATGGCGCCGGGCCGGTCGGCCACTTCCTCTTCCTCACTGATGATCTCAAAGACACGCTCTGCACCGGCGATGGCGGAGAGGAAGGTGTTATAGGTGTTGGCGATCTCGTTTAAGGGGCGGGTGAACTGCTTGGCAAGACTGACGAAGGAGGCAATGATGCCCGCGGACAGCAGGCCATTCAGGCAGAGGATGCCGCCGAAGGTGGAGATCAGGACATAGCCGAAGTTATTGATGACGTTTAAGAGCGGCATGATATAACCGGACCAGATGTGCGCCCGGGTGCCCACGTCGCAGAGCGTCTCGTTCACTTCATCGAAGTGACGGATCACCTGCTCCTCGCGGCCATAGGCACGCACGGTCTGGATGCCGCTGATGGTCTCTTCGATGTGGCTGTTCATGACGCCGAGGTATGCCTGCTGCTCCCGGAAGAGCTTTCCGGTGCGCTTGGTGACGGTCTTGGTCAGGAGATAAATCAGCGGAACCGTCACAAACACCGCCAGAGAAAGCACGGGACTTAAAACCAGCATCATGGTCAGTGTGCCGATCACCGTCAGTACGCCGGAAATCAGCTGCGTAGCGGACTGGGCCACGGTGCCGGAAATAGTGTCCATGTCGTTGGTGAGGCGGCTCATGATATCGCCGGACTCATGAGTGTCAAAGAACCGGAGCGACAGCTTCTGCAGCTTCGCAAAAAGCTCCGTACGCAGGCGGTTGACAAAGCGCTGGGACACGCCCGCCATGATAAAGCCCTGCATGAAAATCAGGATCAGGTCGGTGACGTACACCACCGCCAGAATGATCAAAAGACTGGTTAAGAGCGGGAAATCCGTGGTGCCGGGGACAATACCCATGGAGTCCACCACGCGGCCCACGATCAGGGGAATCAGCACGCCGAGCCCGGAGGTGCAGGCGGAAATCAACACGATGAGGAAGAGATACCACTTGAGATTGCCCATATAATTCCAGAGCATCTTCACGGTACCCTTAAAGTCCTTTGCCTTCTGCGGGGGCATGCCGCGCCGGCCGCGTCCGCCGCCGCCGCGCATTCCGCCGATGGAGGCTCTTGCATCGGAATGGTATTTATCCATGGATCGCCGCCTCCTTTCGCAGAGTGAATTCCTCCAGTGCCTCGCGGCCGTACTGGGAGAGATAAATGTCCCGATAGACCTGGCAGCTCGAGAGCAGCTCCTCGTGGGTGCCGACACCTGCCGCAGCGCCGTCGTCCAGCACTACAATGCGGTCACAGTCGATGATGGAGCTGATCTTCTGGGAAACGATGAGAAGGCCGCGCTCCTGGGCTTCCTCTGCCAGACTCTGGCGGATGGATGCCTCGGTCAGGGCGTCCACGGCGCTGAGACAGTCGTCCAGGATCAGGATCTTCGGCTTTTTGATCAATGCCCGGGCGATGGCGATGCGCTGGCGCTGGCCGCCGGAGAGATTCACGCCGCTGTGGCCGATGAGGGTGTCGTATCCCTCCCGGAAGCCCTCAATGAAGTCGTGGGCACAGGCCGCTTTCGCGGCAGCCTCCACTTCTTCACGGGTGGCGTCCTCTTTGCCCCAGAGGAGATTTTCCAGGATCGTACCGGTGAAGAGCATCACGCGCTGGGGCACCACGGCCAGAGAGTCACGGACGAGCCGGGGATCGGACTTCGTGGCATCGGCGCCGAATACGGTGATTTTTCCCTCCGTGGGCTGGTAGAACTGCAGAATCAGGGAGATCAGAGAGGTCTTACCGGAACCGGTGGAGCCGATGACGCCCACCTTTTCGCCCACTTTACAGGTGAAGCTGATATCCCGCAGGGCGGGCTTCTTACCGCGATAGGAGAAGGTGACGTGATCGAAGGTGATACCCTCGGAATAATCAAGCGGCTCGGGGTTCTCGGGATCCAGCTGCAGGTCCGTGGAGTCCAGCACCTCGCTGATGCGGGCGCAGGAGGCCTTGGCACGGACGATGCGGTTGAAGATCATGGAGAACATATTGAGGGACTGCAAAATCTGGGTCATATAGGTGAAGAAGGCGATGATCTCGCCGGCCTGCATCTCGCCATCGTTCACCTTGATGCCGCCCCGCCAGAAGATCAACACAATACCGAAGTAGATGATCAGGGTCACGGCGGGATTGAAGATTGACATGACGCGGGAGGCCACGATACTGGTGCGCTTCAGATCTTCATTGGGGCCGGAGAAGCGATGCACCTCATAGCGGAAGCGGTTGAAGGCCTTGACCACGCGGATGCCGGAGAGATATTCGCGCATGACGGTGTTCACCCGGTCCAGCGCGTTCTGCACCTTGCCATAAAGAGGGAAGCCCACCTTCAGGTTCAAGAAGATCAGGCAGAAGATCACAGGCACCAAAATAGTGGGGATCAGGGCCAGTTTCGGATTCAGGCGGAAGGACATCACGATGCCGCCGATGCAGAGAATGGGCGCCTTGATAAAGACGCGCATCATGCCGTGGCAGAGGTTCTGGAGCTGGGTGATGTCGTTGGTCATACGGGTCATCAGGGTGCCGGGGCCGAAGCGATCCAGTTCGTCCGGGGACAGGGTCTGGATCTTGCGGTACATATCCCGGCGCATGAGGAAGCCGGCCCGCTCGGAACCTTTACTGGAGAAAATATTGCGTCCCGCCGCCGCAAAGGCGGTGAAGATCACAATGCCCAGCATCAGTGCCGCTGTTTTTAAGATATAGCCCAGGTCATGATTGGCCACGCCGATATCCACGATGTTGGCCAAAAGCGTGGGCTGCATCAGGTCGGCCAGCGACTCAATGGCAATGCAGGTGACCGACAGGAGTAAGAGGGGCAGTACCTGTTTTAAGTAACGGAAAAAGACTTTCAAATCGGGGTTCACCTCACAATCGGATCAAATCAGCCCGAATTTCCACAGCAGCATGAGAAAACCTGCGTGCAGCAGCAGAAAAATCGGGACCGTACCAGTGAACTTACGGCGGCGGGTTTTGTGCCGGAAAAACAGCATGCCGATCCATCCGCCCAGTGCGCCGCCGGCGGCGCAGAAGGCCAGAAGCGTCAGCTCCGGCACGCGCCACTGTCTGGTTCTTGCCGCGTGCTTGTCAAGTGCAAAGAGCAGCAGGGCGAATACATTGGCGGCAAGATAATAAAGCAGCAGAATACGGGAAAAGTCCGGCACGCCTTATGCCTCCCGGGGGCCCAGGCCCAGGGCCTCGGTCTCGGCCTGCATGCCGCGGATGACGATTTCGGCCACTTCCTGGATCTCCATGCCCAGCATTTCACAGCCCCGGAGAATGATCTCCCGGTCACAGCCCGCGGCAAAGCGGCGATCCTTGAATTTCTTCATAAAGCTCTTGAGGTTTAAGGTGGTGATGCCCTCCGGACGCATGAGGGAGGCGGCAGAGACAATGCCGGTGAGCTCATCCACCGTGAAGAGCGCTTTTTCCAGATTGCTCTGGGGCTCTATATCGCTGCAGATGCCATAGCCGTGGGCGCGGATGGCGCGGATATCTGCCTCGTCCATGCCCTCAGGAGAGAGCAGCTCTGCCACATGGCTGCAATGCTCGTCCGGGTATTTCTCATAGTCCACATCGTGGAGATAGCCCAGCACGCGCCAGGCCTCCGGCTCTTCGCCGAAATGCTCTGCCATGGCGGACATGGCGGCGCTGACGGCCAGAGCATGGGAGAACAGATGGGCTTCCGTGGTGTGCTTTGCAAGAATGACTTTTGCTTGATCGAATGTGGGTCTCATGATTTTTTTCCTCCTACTGGAAAGAGAAAAACGCAGTCTCGTCAAAAAGGCGGGAGTCTCTTCCAAATTTGTCTTACTAATCCATAGTTTATCATAAATCGTGTGCCATGACAACAAATCGCACATGTTCTGCGCCCATTTTCCCATACCGGGAAGAATCTGGGATTCTCTTGCGAAGGATGGAAAATCATGGTATGATAGAAATGGCAGAATCCGACAGGATCCCCCGGAGAATGATACGCCTGCGGCGTGTGGATTGGAGAAATGTTATGAAAACGAATTTTGATCAGATCGTGGAACGTCAGGGAACCTACAGCGTCAAGTGGATGGGCGCCGGCGGCAATGGCGTGGATTATTTGAATCCGGAGATCACGCTGCCCTTCCAGGTGGCGGATATGGATCTTGCCTGCCCGGATCCCATCGTGGCGGCCATGCACCGCGTGGCGGACCATCGCATCTATGGCTATTCCGGCGCTACGGACGAATATTACGGCGCATTGATGAATTGGTATCGCCGTGTATATGATCTCGAGCTGAAGCGGGAATGGATCATTCCCTCCCATGGTTCCATGAGCGCCGTGAATGCGGCGATCTCGGCCTTTACCAACGTGGGCGACGGCGTCATCATCTGCCGTCCCGTATACGGCCACTTCACCGGCTGCATCGAGGAAGAATACTACCGCAAGGCCGTGAATGTCCAGCTTATCAATAGTGACGGTTACTACACCATGGACTGGGACGCCTTTGAGGCCGCCTGTGCCGTGCCGACTAACCGTGTCTTTATCCTCTGCTCCCCGGCAAATCCCGTGGGCCGCGTGTGGACGAAGGAAGAACTCGCCCGGATGTGCGAGATCACCCGCCGTCACAGCGTCATTCTGGTGGCAGACGAGGTGCATTGTGACCTTTTGATGAAGGGCGCCCGTCACACCCCCATCCTCCAGGCCACCGACGACTGGAGCAACATCATCCTCGTCACCGGCATCAATAAGACCTTCAACGTGGCGGGCCTTGCCTGCGCCAATGCAGTGATCCCGGACGACACCCTCCGCGGCATCTTCCGCAAGGAATTCGGCGGCGGCCTGCTGTCTCCGTTCTCTATTGCTGCCCTGATCGCTGCCCTCACCGAGTGCGACGAGTGGCTGGCCGATCTCCGCGAATATATCGAGGGCAACATCGACGCCGCTATTGCTTATCTTGCTGAAGCGATGCCCAAGGTCAAGGTGCGTAAGCCCGAGGGCACCTATATCCTGTGGCTGGACTTCTCTGCCTACGGCCTCTCCGCCGAGGAAATCCACGATAAGATCTATAACCGCGCCAAGGTGCGCCTGCAGGACGGCCTCGTGCATGACCCTGATCTGGGCGGCCAGTTCCAGCGCCTCTGCGTCCCCTGCGCAAGAGAAGTGCTGATGGAAGGCCTCAGAAGAATGGCGGAAGAATTTCAGAATAACTGAGTGATATAAAAAGCGCACCCATGACCATCTGGTCATGGGTGCGCTTTTTTATGCGTTTATACCTGCAGCAGAGAATAATCTGCCAGCATTTTCTCGTAAATACCTTTTACTCGCGCTTCTTCTGCGCCGTGCAGGAAGTAATGCCAGAAGCGGAAGGTGGTGTTCCAATTGGCAAGTGCCATTTGCTCCCGGATTTCCTGTTCACTCAGGTCGCCGTCTGCATGGCGGCAGTAGGCGGCGATCCATGCATCCGGATCCACGGCATATCCGGTGTCGGACAGCCGACTCAGGAAAAAGGAAAGATCTCCGGCGGGGTGTCCCCATGACACGGCCTGCCAGTCACAGACAATGATCCTGCCGTCCCGGTCGGTCAGGAGATTATCCAGATGAAAATCCCCGTGACAGCATACCATTCGGCCGCTGAAATGCGCGGCGTTCTGTTTATTGATGGATTCTGCAAGTTCCCGAAGAACGTGACCGGAGAATACCCCGGGGTGCTCCTCCAGAATACTCTGCCAGCCGCTCAAGGCTTCGGAAAGCTCCGCTTCCGTAAACTGTACGGGCGTTCTTTCGATCCTGGGAACACATGACGGGCAGGGCATTTGATGAATGGCGGCCAGCGTTTCCATGATCCGGTCGGGGGAGATCGCCTGCAGCGTTTGAACCGGGATCGTCTGATACTGCCGCAGGATCAGCTCGATCTCATCGGATGTGATCCGGCAATGCAGAACCTCCGGCAGAAATCCCAGTCCGGCGTCGGCAGTTTCCTGATAAAACTGCGCCTCCCGCAAATAGGAAAGAAAACGCTGTTCATCCGGCATCTGATCCCGTCTGATTTGTTTGGCAATTCGTTCGCCGGTGAGTACATAAACTTGTGCGCCGCCTTGTCCCACGTGAATCTCACGAACGGTATTTTCCGAAAGCTCACGTTCAAAATCCAGATGCATGATTATTCTCCTCAGAATAAGATTGCCGGACGTAATGCGTCCGGCAAAATTTTTTACTTGTTCACTACGTTCACCGGATTCCCATTCAGGAAGGCGCGGAGGTTGTCCACCGCGATATCCATGAGGCGCTGGCGGCTCTCCTTGGGTGCCCAGGAAATGTGGGGGGTGATGAGGCAGTTTTTGGCAGTCAAGAGGGGATTGGTGCCGCGGATGGGCTCCGTAGAGACCACGTCCACAGCGGCGGCCATGACCTTGCCGCTGTTCAGTGCGTCGGCCAGATCCTGCTCCACGATCAGGGGACCGCGGGAGTTATTCAGGATGATGACGCCGTCCTTCATCCTGGCGATGGAGTCCCGGTTAATGATGCCCTCGGTGTCCGGGAAGAGGGGGCAGTGGAGGGAAACGATATCGCTCTCCGCAAAGAGGGTGTCACGATCGACATACTGACAGGTCTCGCTTACAAGCGCGGGATTCTGATAGGTGTCATTGGCCAGCACCTTCATGCCGAAGGCCTGGGCAAGTCTGCCCACGGCCTGACCAATGCGGCCGTAGCCGATGATACCCATGGTCTTACCGGCCAGCTCAATGAGAGGATAATCCCAGAAGCACCAGTCGATGTTATTTTCCCAGCGGCCGGCGTGCACGGCGTCGGAGTGATGCTGTACGTGATGGCAGATCTCAAGAAGCATGGCGAAAGCGAACTGCGCCACGCTGTCGGTGCCGTAGGTGGGGATATTGGTGACGGCCACGCCGTGTTCCTTTGCGGCGGCCACATCCACCACGTTATAACCGGTAGCCAGCACGCCCACATACTTCATGTTGGGGCAGGCCTCCAGCACCACGCGGTTGATGAGGGTCTTATTGGTGATGACGATCTCCGCGTCGCCGATGCGCTCTACGGTGAGATCGGCGGGGGTGCGGTCATAGCAGGTGAACTCGCCCAGGGCCTCAAAGCCGCCCCAGGAGAGATCGCCGGGATTCTCGGTATATCCGTCTAAAACGACAATTTTCATGGGAGATCCTCCTTATTCACACAGGGCCCAGGCGCGGTTGATGACACGCTTGGTGCCTGCCAGCACGATGTCGGCATCCTCGTCCGCCCAGGGCTTTACCTCAAAGGACAGCACATAGGGATCCGCGGCGTTGAAGAAGCCCTCGGCCTTCAGGACGTTAAAGAAATCGACCAGTTCCATGGTGTCGTTGGCGCTCTCCGGGAAACCGAAGCGGGGATGCTGGTCGCCATAGGCCTCGGCGCCGGGCTTCACCACGGCGTTGCCGATGTGGAAGTGCCGGATATAAGGACGCAGAGTCTGGATCACGAACTTGGTGGTTTCATACGTGGTGGGGAAGTGGGACAGATCCACCATCAGGCCGAAGTTATTGCACATGGTGCGCATATCGGCGGCAAAGCGGGCGGCCAGGGGCGCCGGGCCGATGAGGGCGGCCTTGTCCATGTCAAAGTCAAAGACCTCCAGATTCACGCCCATGCCCTTCTTCGAAGCATAGTCGCAGACAGCCTTGGTGGTCTTGAGAAGCTGCTGATAGGCCAGTTCCTTCGTTTCGGGCTCCCACTTACCGGCCAGGAAGGCGATGGCCTTGGCACCCAGATATTCGGCCTCGTCCACGGCCTCAATGAGGGTGGCTTCCGCCTTCTGGCGGCCTTCCTCGTCGATGTCATTGGGGTTCAGCTTCGGGCCCAGGAGGCGCGGCTGAGCACCGTAGCACACGGTCATGTGACCCTCGGTGAGCATCTTTTTGGCGCGGGCGCGTTCTTCATCAGAATTGAACTTGCAGACCTCGATGGCGTCGAAGAAATCGTCGCAGGCGATCTGGCGGATGGAGGTCAGCACATCACGATCCGTAGGCGGATGGCTCATCCACTGAATGGTGCCGATCTTGAAATACTTATGAATGGACTCGTACATATCGGTAACTCCTTTCGGGTTTCAAAAATCAAAAGGTAAATCCGGTGACCACTTCGCGCTTTTCGACGATGTCCCAGTTGATATCCTCGCCGATACCGGGGGTGTCGTTTAAGGTCATATAGCCGTCGATGAGGGGATGACGCCGGAAGAAGCAGGTCTTATGGTAGTTGATGTTTAAGAGGTATTCGCCCATGGGGGCCACTTCCGGGGAAGAGGCGGCGATGACGTGCATGGCGGGCAGGAGATTGTGGCCGTGGGGGATCATCTTCACGCCAAAGGTCTCGCACAGATCCGCGATGCGCAGGGTCTCCGTAATGCCGCCGGACCACTCGGGATCGGACTGGATATAGGCAAAGGCATCCTCTTTCAGATACTGCAGCACCTGCTGTTTGTTATAGAAATGCTCGCCGGCGGCCAGCGGGATGGAGGTCTCTCGGGCGATGCGGCGATAGGCCTCAAAATACTGGGGACGGAACAGCTCTTCAATGAACTTGGGCCGCAGCGGCTCCAGCTCTCTCAGCATATCCTGGGCATAGGCATAATCCCATCCCATCCAGCAGTCGAACATGATGGGGTAATCCGGGCCGACGGTCTCTCTGAGGGCGTTGGCCATCTCAAGATTGTGCCGCATGCCCTGGGTTCCGGAACCGGGACCATAGGGGAAGAACCACTTCTGCGCCTCAAAGCCCATGTCCATGAACTGTTTGGCCCGTGCACGGACGGAGTCTGCATCGGTGGCAAAGCTGAGGGTAGAGAGATAGGGCTTGATCTTCGGTCTGCCGCCGCCCAGTAACTTATAAACCGGCTGGCCCAGAATCTTGCCTTTTAAGTCCCACAGGGCGATATCCACCACGGAGATCGCCATCATCATCACGCCGGTGGAGGCATGACGCTCAAAGCGGGACATGATATCCCACATCAGGCGGGTTTCCAGAGGGTCGCGGCCGATGATGTGTTCCCGGAGTCCCTCCATGGCGACAAGCAGCTGGCTGCGATACTCAATGGGGCCGTGCCAGCCCTCAATGCCCTCGTCGGTTTCGATGACCAGGAAGGCCACGGTGTACATCCCGTCTTCGGATTTGTCCCACCAGCAGTGATCTCTTCGGGTCTTGGGGCCCAGTCTGCCGTCACCCATGACGGCGTACTCTTCGTAGATGTCAAGGGGCGCCGCGCTGCGCTGGGCGCCTACGCCGTCAAAGGGCGCATGATCCCGGGTGGTGAGGTTTTCAATACGCATTCCGGTGATTTTCATGGTGATTCTCCTTCTTGTTTATATAAATGCCAGCGTTTTCAGAATCCAGATCCAGAGGAACACGGTGAGGATCGAAATGAGCGTGATAAAGACCACCAACTGTGACATGAGGTCATCGTCCCCGCCCAACTGTTTTGCCATGACATAGCAGGAGGTGGCCGGCGGCGTGGCGAAGAGCGCCATCAGAGTCACAAGCTCCGCATCCCGGAAGCCCAGGACGATGGCCAGCGTCACCAATACGCCGGGCACGGCAATGAGACGCAGCGCGGAGCAGGAGATAATGTACCGCAGATACTTGCGGATATCATCAAAGGCAAAGGTGGAGCCCAGCACGATGAGCGCCAGGGGAGAGGCCACCTGGGCAATGCTGCCGATGGGGGAATAGATGGCGTGAGGAAGCTGCCATCCGGTGAGCAGCCAGAGGAAGCCCAGAATAGAGGCGACAATGTAGGGGTTTTTCAGGACGTTTTTGCAGATGGTTTTGACGCTGGGTTTGCCGGACTGGTAATATTCCAGTGCCAGCACCGAGTAAATACTGGCCAGCGGCACCACCAGCGCCGTCAGCATGGAGAGCATGGCGCCCGCCGTATTGCCGTAAAGACCGGTGGCGAAGGGCATGCCGTAAATGATAAAGTTGGAGCGGAACAGCGTAATGGCGATGGAGCCCCGGCGGCGGTTGTCCTTTTCAAAATGGGGGATCAGCAGCATGGCCAGCAGAAACACCGCCGTGGTGCCGCCCACACTGTATAAAAGCAGCCGCCAGCTGAAGGCGGTGGCCAGATCGGCGTCGATGATATTCTTGAAAATCAGAACCGGGATGAAGAGATTGAAGATCAGTTTGTTGATGCCGGAGGAGAGTTCCTTGTGCAAAAGACCCAGCCGCTTGAACACATATCCCACGGCCAGCAGCACGAACATGGGGAATACCACATTAAACGATGTCAGAAGATGATTCATACGGTCCCTTCTCTCATAATGAGGATCGGCGCACCCTGGAGGCGAATGCCGCCTACGATAAACTCTTCATATATTATACGCTTATCCGGATACAAGTGCAAGTTTTCTCCCCGGATGTTTTTTATCCGGAGCGGGGAAAACGGTCAGAAAATGCAGGGATTATTTCGGCGTTTCCCTTGACATTTGCGCACTTTGGTGCTATTCTACTCTTTGTGAAAGACGATGACCGGAAAGAAGTACCTGTATCGGAACCCAAAGAGAGCTGCCGGATGGTGAGAGGCGCGGGAAGAGGATACGGCGAATACATTCCGAGAGTTTCGCGCTGAACCACGACGCGTCGTGCAGTAGGCGGCGACGGGAACTCCCGTTACAGAGTCAGGGTATGTCAGTACCCGTTAAGGTCACTGCCGTGAGGCCGTGGCGAATAGAGGTGGTACCGCGGATCTGATCCGCCCTC
>SVLW01000018.1 GCA_015067705.1 Oscillospiraceae bacterium | reverse complement strand
GCTGCATGCGCTGACGGAGGCCTTTGGCACGGTGCGGGATGCCGTGCGGATCCGGGATGCGCCGGTGCAGGATCTGCCGCTTTCCGCCTATGACATCGCCGTGGAGCGGGTGTGCCGGAACTGCCGGGTGAACGAACAGTGCTGGAACCGGGAGTATGAAAAGACCCGCACCGCACTGAACGCCGCTTCCGGGGAGATTCGCCGCAGAGGACGGGCCCACGCGGAGGATTTTCCGCCGCATTTTGCGGCACGCTGTGAGAATCTGGCGGAATTTGTGGCGAACGTTAATGAAAATCTGGCGCTCAGAGAATCCCGCAGCCGCTATCGCCGCCGCGCGGCGGACGATACCCGCCTGCTGCGGGCACAGTATGATGCCATGGCACAGGTGCTGGAAGAGGTATCCGCGGCCATTTGCGCAGGCGCGGAACCCATGGAGGAGGAAACCGCGGCGCTGCGGCGGGCGCTGTCCGCCCGGGGCATCGCATTGCAGGCTGCATTTTATCGCACCCGCCGGGGCCTGGAGTGCCGCATCCATGCGGCGGCGGGAATGCCGCGGATGCTCCTGCAGGAACTGGAGGAACTGGCGGGAGAGGTGTGCGGCCGCCCTCTGCGCTTCTGTAATGACGGCGGCGAGACCCTGGTGCTGCGGGAGCAGGAGACGCTTCGCGCCGTAGTGGGCGTGGGACTTCGCCAGCGTCGGGGCGAGGAAGAATCCGGCGACAGCGCGGCCTATTTTCGAACGGAGGAGGGGAAGCTCTATCTGATTCTGGCGGACGGCATGGGCACCGGCGGACACGCCGCCCGGGAAAGCGCGGCATTCGTGCGGATGCTGGAGGGTTTCCTGCGGGCAGGAGTGTCGGTGCATGGGGCGCTGCGTCTGCTTTCCCCCGCCTTCGCCGTGAAAAACGGCGGAGACAGCTTTACCACCTGCGATATTCTGGAGGTGGATCTTCATACCGGCGAGAGCGCCTGCTATAAATGCGGCGCGGCGCCCACCTACTTATGCGCCCGGGACGAACGGGGCGTTCGGCGGATCTCCTCCGGCTCCATGCCGGTGGGACTGCCGGAGGAAATGCCGGAGACCGACCGCACCAGACTGCAGCTGGAGGTGGGCGATCTGCTGGTGATGGTGTCGGACGGGCTCTCAGAGCCCGAGGGCGACCAGTGGCTTACGGAATACTTATCCGCGCACCGCTTCACCTCGGCCACGTCCCTGGCCGCGGAAATTCTGGAGGCCGGAGAGGCGCGGGGCTGTGACCGGGACGACATGACGGTACTGGTATTGAAACTCTCCGCCATGCGGAGCTGAAAAAAACAGGGAAAGGAGGAATGATCCGGGCAAAATCGGGCACACTATCCTCAGAATCAAGCATCCCTCTGCGTGACGTCCGCAGAAGGGAACATGAGGGAGGGGTATTTGTGGTCAAGGGTATGGCGCGCAGGATCGTATTGGTAAAATCCCCGGACAAGCGCATCTTTGAAGAGGCGATCTTCATCTTACGGGAGGATGCGCTGCGGGAGAGCGGCGTGACCGCAGAAGATATCCTGACGGAAGCCTGCCGCGTGGCGCGGCAATACACCCTGGGCCGCAAAACCCACGGTCTCTGGCGGATGCTGCCCTATGCCGCCACCGGGCTCGCCATGGGAGTTCTGGGCTGGGGGTTGGGGGTAATGCTCTAAAAGCGCATTACCCCCGGTGAAGTTTTTCCTACGGAAAAGTGAAGTGCGGCCGATGGCCGCGGTAAGGAAATCCCTTCGGGATGTATCCAAAATATAAAAAGGCCGGAAACCGGCCTTTTTCCCTTTTCGTTTCCGCAGGAAACACTTCACAGGCACAGCCTGCTTCACGCGCCGTCAGGCGCACTTCACGGATTGGTCTTGCCAATCCACTTCACAAAAAAGATCCTCCCAGGGTGGGAGGATCTTTTGATATACCTTACTTCAGGGCGCCTCCGGCGCACCAGTTGGGGAATTCCGTGAAATTCAGATAAATATCCGGGATGGCGATGCCGGCCTTGTCCTCCAGCATCTCGCACACGGCGCCGGCGAATTCGCTCTTGGCGTCATAGGGGGCGGCGGTGTAAAGCTGGACGGTGATGAAGGCATAGTCGCCGCGCTGGCCGCGGAAGAACATATCCTGCTCATCTGCAAAGTGGATCATCAGGTGCTTTTCTTCCTTGCCGGGGATGGTGGTGATCAGCACACCCAGTTCCTTTGCGATTTCCTCGCGGACGGTCTCGGTGAGTTTCTTGGACGTGGTAATGGAGATGTACGGCATGAGATGTTCCTCCTCTTAGGCGTTTTTGGCTACAAAACGATCGATGAAGTCGATGCGTTCGGGATCCTGGGTGGGACGGGCGATGATCTCGCCGCCCTTTAAGTACATATGGCACTGACTCTCGCTGTCATAGGCGGGCCAGGCCGGGAGACCGGGACGATTGGGATCGCCCTTTTTCGTAAACTCTGCCCAATAGCTGCACATGGTGTGAGCCAGCTCGTAGGCATCGTGGTCCAGCTTCGGCTCCCACATTTCGGGGCCCAGGTTACAGCGGCCCACGCACTGGAGATTGTCAAAGACATAGTAAAGCTCGGCGGAATGGGTGACGCCGATATATTCACCGTCGGCCTTTTCCATGGGCTGAGCAAAGAAGTACTGATAGACCGGGGCGGGATGTACGTCCTCCATGATCTTCGCCACCCGGCGGAGATTGGCAAAGCCCGCGTCGCGGCCGGCTTCCATGAGGGAGCGGTCGATCTTGTCTTCGGAGAGGGGATAGAGCGCGGCAAACTCGTCATAGTCCTCGCCCAGCTGTTCGCGGATGGCGGCGAGCTTCTCCTCATAGCTGCCGCGGGCCATGACGAACATCCCTTCCTCGGTGTTGCAGCCGAACATGACGGGCACTCTTGCGATGTTGCCGGTGGTGAAGGCCTCATAGGGGGTCATGGGCAGCACCCAGCCGTCCACATTGGGCTGGAAGGGCATACGGCCCTCGCCCACCTGCATGGAGATAAGCTCTTTTGCATCCTTTTTGCGCAGCTCTTCGATGGAACTGCAGCCTGCGGCTGCCATGAACTTCTCGCCGAATTCCTCACAGCTCTTCAGACTGCCGCCGCGTCCCTTAGTGGGGCCGCCGCTTTCGATGATGCCGCCGGAGATGAGACCGGCCGTCAGGGGAGAGGTCAGCAGGGTGCAGACGGACATGCCACCGGCGGACTGGCCCGCCACGGTGATGCGCTCAGGATCGCCGCCGAATGCCGCGATGTTTTCCTTTACCCAGCGCAGGGCCTGGATCTGGTCCAGGATGCCGTAGTTGCCGGAAACGCCCCGCGCATTCTCGGCGGAGAGCTCCGGATGGGCCAGGAAGCCAATGGCGCCCAGACGATAGTTGATGGTGACCTCGATGACGCCGCGGGAGGCCATGGGATTGCCCAGATACAGGCTGTCGTGACCAAGACCGCCCAGGAATGCGCCGCCGTGGATCCAGAAAATAACCGGCAGACGCTCACCGGGATTCTGTGCCGGTGTCCAAATATTCAGGTAGAGACAGTCCTCGCTCTGCTCATTTAAGGTGATGGCCTCATAGGCGCACTGGCCGTGGAGCTGTACCGGGATCTTGCCGAATTTCGTGCAGTCCCGCACGCCTTCCCAGGGTTCCGGCTTTTCCGGTGCGCGCCAGCGCAGTTCACCGATAGGGGGCTTTGCATAGGGCACGCCGCGGAAGGACGTGATGCCGTTTTCCTCTACGCCCTGCATCTTGCCATAGCGGGTGGTGACAATACCGATTCCTCGATTCATAGGGATTCTCCTTTCAGATATTCTCTTTCTTTATCGTTCTGCGTCCACTTTTTTATAGACGCGGCCGGTGGTTACGACGTTGCGATAGAAATTCACGGCCTCTTCCGCCAGTTCCTCATAGGGATCCAGATTGTGGCCGAAGTGGGAGTAAAGCACCAGCTTGCAGTTGGGCAGACACTGGGCGGTGCGCAGCATCAGGTCGGGACGGGCGATGGTATCCTCCATGCCGCCCATGAGCAGCGTGGGCACCTCGATCGTGCGCAGCATCTCGCAGACTCTTGCCTCCGTGTCGTACTTCATGAGGGGACGGCCGTAGTCGATGGCCTGGGTCTCGGGGGAATTAAAGACCGCCTCATAGTCCGGGGCGCGGCGCGCCTCCTCGTCGGCAAGACGGCCCTTTTCCCGTCGGGCCAGCAGAGCCTCGTCGTCCGTGGGATAGTGGAAGCAATGCCGAATGCCCTTGCCCTGCAGGCCCAGGGCGCGGACGGAGACCTTGCCCTCGTCGATATTATGGGGCCCCGCCACCGTGGCGAAGAAGCAGATCACCCGTTCCGGGTGGTTCAGCATCAGATGCCATCCTGCACCGGCGCCATGGGACGCGCCGGAATACACGAAGCGATCGATGCCCATCTCATCCGCAAAGGCCACCACGTCCTCCGCGAACATATCATACCAATGCTCGCCATAGTCCTCGGTGACATGGGTGGAGCGGCCAAAGCCGCGGTTGGTCAAAAGAAACACATGAAAGCCATATTCCGGCAGGAAACGCTCCAATTCATACTTGGCATGGCCCACCTGTGTGCAGAGCACATAGTTTTCGCCGCTGCCCAGTTCTTCGTAAAAGATCTCCACACCGGTTTTCAGTTTCATGGTCGGCATATCGCATTCCTCCCGGATCATCAGATTTCTGTCTTTATTATAGCACTCTCATAAAGCGGGAACAAGGGAAAAGCGATCCCCTGACGAAAAAATCAGGGGATAACTTGCCTTTCCGGCGGGATTCCTCTATACTAAAGAAAAAGGATACGATAGGAAAAGGAGGCGTTTTCCATGAGCCTGCGTAAGTGTCTGGCGGGACTTCTGATGCTCTCGCTGCTTTTCTCCCTCTGCGCTTGTGGGCGGCAGGAGGAAGCGGAAGTGCCGCAGCCGGAGGCGGAGACCGAAACCGGGCTTCCGGCGGAACTGCCGGAAGAGGAAGCGGAGAAAGCACCGGAGGAAGTGCCGGTGGAACCGGGATTTTTTGAAACGGAATTTGTGGCGGCGGACGCGCTGGGCCTTCCGGGCGTGACGCCCATTCTCTCCCCGGCGGAGCTGCCGGACAAGGCATATATTTTGGGCGAAGCACAGATGGAAATGACGACGGAGATGGATGCCGGGACGCTGCCCTATGCGGTGCTCGATGTGCCGGAGCGGGCCGTGGGCCGGCGCACGGCAGAGTTGCGCATCCCTCTGGGGGAGGGCTATGCCCCGGGCGACAGTCTGGTGGTGAGCTTTTGCCTGCGGGATCCCGGCGAGGACGAGAGCGGCATCAGTCTGACGGCGGATGTGACGGGCGCGGACGGCGGGACGTGGCTGGATCGCAGCTATGTCTTTATGCCGGAGCCCGGCCAGTGGCGGCAATATTATCTGGTGGCCCAGGTGCCGGCGGATGAGACCGGCGGCGCGGAACTGGTGCTGGATATCGGATGGAAGGCGCAGGTGCTGGAAGTGGGCGGCGTCAGCGCCGTGGCAGTGCCCGGCGGCCTGGACAAAGACACCCGCAAACTGGTGCCGGAGACCCGGATCGGCTTTAACTACCGCGGCATGGAGGCGGATGCCCCCTGGCGGGCAGAGGCCGAGGCCCGTATCGCGGAGCTGCGCCGGGGCGCTTTTGAAGTGCTGGTGGTGGACGGGGACGGCAATCCCATCGAGGGTGCCGACGTGCATGTGGAGATGCTCTCCCACGCCTATGATTTTGGCACGGCAGTGGCCATGCGGCATCTGACCGACACCCCCAACGAGGATCAGGCCAAATACCAGCAGGTCATTGAGGAATATTTCAACTGTGTCGTGGCGGAAAATTCCCTGAAATGGCCGCCCTGGGAGGGCGACTGGGGCGCGGACTACGGCCAGACCGTCACCTTCCGGGCAGTAGACTGGCTGGAGGAACGGGGGATCCCCCTGCGCGGCCATGTGCTGTTCTGGCCCAGCTGGGACACGGACAAGACCCCGGCATCTGTAAAGAGTCTCTCAGGAGATCCCGACGCCCTGCGCGCGGAGATCCTGGGGCATATCGAAGAGGAGACCACGGCCATGCAGGGGCATGTCTTTGAGTGGGACGTGATCAACGAGGCCTATGTCAATCGGGATGTCACCTCCGCGTTGGGCGATGACCCCGAGCGGCCGCAGATCTTCGTAGATGCCTTCAAAACCGCCCGGGAGTTTGCGGGCGAGGACGTGAAGCTCTATTATAACGACTACGACTTCTTCTCCAATTCCGGTGTGCGGTCTTTTGAGAAGAATCTCTTCCTGTATCTTCTGGAACAGGGCGCGCCCATCGATGGCTATGGCGAACAGGCCCATGTGGGCACGGACAAGATGATCGCGCCGGAGCGCGTCATCGAGATGCTGGACGAGCAGTGGGCGGCCACGGGCCTTCCCATGAAGATCACGGAGTATGACTTCACGGTGGCGCTTCCCACGGAGGATGCTTACCGCGTCCAGTCGGACTATACCCGGGATCTGATGACCGCCCTTTTTTCCCACGAGTCCTCAAACGGCTTTATGGTGTGGGGCTTCTGGGCGGGGGCTCACTGGCGGGAATCCGCCGCCATGTTCGGCCATGACTGGGAAGTGATGCCCTGGGCCAACACCTGGTACCGCCTGGTACACGAGATCTGGTGGACGGACGAGATCGCCGTCACCGACGCAGGCGGTGTCGCCATGGCCGACGCCTACCTGGGCGACTATCGCATCACCGTCACCGTGGACGGCAAAACCGTGGAGCAAAATTATACCGTAACCGAAAATCACCGCAGCGGCGTGACGAACACGCTGACCGTGGTGTGTGAATAAAGAAAAGAGGCTGATTTTATGGAATACAAGATGTATCAGGAGAGCGCCGCGGTGGTCCGCGAGAAATTGGGAGCATTTCAGCCGGAGGTGCTGCTGATCCTGGGCTCCGGTCTGGGATTTTTGGCGGACAGTGTGGAGAACGGGATCTCCATCCCCTACGGCGAGGTGCCGCATATGCGCCAGTCCACGGCCATCGGCCATGTGGGCCGCTTTGTGGCGGGGGAACTGGCCGGGCGCAAAGTGCTGATGATGCAGGGCAGACTGCATGTATACGAGGGCTATTCCGCCGCGGAGGCGGCGTACCCCGTGCGGGTGGCAAAGCTTCTGGGCATTGACCGCATGATCGTCACCAATGCCGCCGGCGGCATCAATACGGCCTTCCGCGTGGGCGATCTGATGGCCATCCGGGATTTTATCCGGCTTGCCGGCCCCAACGCCCTCATCGGCCCCAATCTTGACGAGTTCGGCCCCCGCTTCTGCGATATGAGCCGCACCTTTGACCGACGCTATCTGGAGCTCCTGCGGGAGGCGGCGGAGGCCGCAGGCGAGCGCCTGCAGGAAGGCGTTTATTACTACACCACCGGCCCCCAGTACGAGACCCCCGCGGAGATCCGCGCCATGCGGATCCTGGGTGCCGACGCCGTAGGCATGAGCACCGTGCATGAGTGCATCACCGGCAACCACGCCGGGATGCGGATCCTCGGCATCTCCCTCATCACCAACATGGCGGCCGGCGTGCTGGACCAGCCCCTGTCCGGCGAGGAAGTTGTGGCCGAGGGCGAGCGCGCCAAGGGCAGATTCTCCCGCCTGATCCTGGAATTCTTAAAGCGCATGGAATAAATAGCAGGAAAAAAGCTCCCGGCTTTTCAAAAGTCGGGAGCTTTTCTGTTTCAGTTATGCGTTTTTCCGGGCTTCCATGTCGCGCTTGCGGATCTCTACGCGGCGGACCTTGCCGCTGATGGTCTTGGGCAGTTCGTCCACGAATTCCACGATACGGGGGTATTTGTAGGGCGCGGTGTGGGTCTTGACGTATTCCTGCACGTCCTTCTTCAGGGCGTCGGTGCCCTCAGTGCCCTTTGTCAGCACGATGGTGGCCTTGACGATCTGGCCGCGCACCTCATCGGGAACCGGCGTGATGGCGCATTCCAGCACATAGGGCAGCTCCATGATGACGCTTTCGATCTCGAACGGTCCGATACGATAGCCGGAGGACTTGATCACGTCGTCGATACGGCCCACATACCAGAGATAGCCGTCCTCGTCCATGGTGGCCTGGTCGCCGGTATGATAATAACCGTCATGCCAGACTTCGTTTGTCTTTTCTTCATCCAGGTAATAGCCGATGAACAGGCCGCAGGGTGCCTCGCCGTCCTTGACACGGATGCAGATTTCGCCGGTGTCGCCGGTCTTGCACTCGTTGCCGTCGGGATCCAGCACCACCACGTCGTAAAGGGGACTGGGTCTGCCCATGGAGCCGATCTTCGGCGTGGAGCCCACGAAGTTTGCGATGGACAGCGTGGTCTCGGTCTGGCCAAAGCCCTCCATGATGGTGAGGCCGGTGGCCTTCTTGAACTGGTTAAAGACCTCGGGATTCAGTGCCTCGCCGGCAGTGGTGGCATATTCGATGGAAGAGAGATCATACTTCGAGAGATCTTCCTTGATGAAGAAGCGGTACATGGTGGGCGGGGCGCAGAAGGTGGTGATATGGTATTTCGCGAACATCGGCAGGATGTCCTCGGAATGGAAGCGGTCGAAGTCATAGGTGAACACGGCTGCTTCGCAGAGCCACTGGCCATAGAGCTTACCCCAGAGGGCCTTGCCCCAACCGGTGTCGGAGATGGTGAAGTGCAGGCCGTCGGGATTCACATTGTGCCAATGCTTGGCGGTGGGATAATGACCAAGTGCATACTTGTAGGAATGCGTTGCGATGCGGGGATAACCGGTGGTGCCGGAGGTGAAGAGCATCAGCATGGGATCGTTGCCGCAGGGGGTGTCCTCTTTGCGGTCGTAATGGGTGCTGAAGCGCTCCATTTCCACATTGAAGTCGTTCCATCCGTCCTTTTTGCCGCCCACCAGGATCTTCAGCATGCCGGGGAATTCGGCGGCTGCCTTTTCGGCCTCGTTGGAGACGTCGCCGTCGGCGGTGCAGACGATGGCCTTCACTTTCGCGGCCTTATAACGATAGGTGAAGTCATGCTCCACCAGCTGGTTAGTGGCGGGGATGGCGATGGCGCCGATCTTATGAAGGGCCAGCATGCAGAACCAGAACTGATAGTGCCGCTTGAGTACCAGCATGACGGTGTCGCCGCGCTTGATGCCCAGAGACTCGAAGTAGTTGGCGGTCTTGGCGGAATATTTCTTCATATCGGAGAAGGTGAAGCGGCGGTCGGTCTTGTCGTTTGCCACCCACTGCATCGCCAGCTTGTCCGGGGCCTTTTCTGCGATGGCGTCCACGCAGTCAAAGGCGAAGTTAAAGCTGTCCTCATAGCGATAACGAATGCCGCAGAACACGCCGTGCTCGTCATAGAAGGACTCCACATACTTGTCTGCCACCGTGGTGGGGGAATGATCGGAAACGACGCTGGCCTTGGCGGCGATGAAGGGTGCCTCGGGGTATTCTTCGCTGACCTGACCATCCTGGGGATTCAGGACCACGGCGTGGAATTCACAGCCGCCCTCGCTGACGGCGATCATGCCGTGGGGGATCAGACTGTTATAGAAGATGGAGTCGCCCTCGTTTAAGACATCCACATGATTGCCCACCTGCACCTTCAGGGAGCCCTTCACGATGACGTCGAATTCCTGACCGTTATGGGAATTGAGGGGAATGGGGGCGTTCTGTTCCTCGGCCAGATACGGGAATTTGACCAGGAACGGCTCTGCCAGCTTGTCGCGGAACTTGGGAGCCAGGTTGTTATAGACAAAGCCCTTCTTCTTGATAATGGGCATACCTTCGCCCTTACGGGTGATGGCGAAGGAAGTCAGCGTGGAACTGGTGCCCTCCAAAAGGTCCACCACTTCAACGCCGCAGGCCTTGGCGCACTTATAAATAAAGGTAAAGCTGAAATCCGTTTCGCCCTGTTCCAGAACCAGATAGTCCTCGGTGCTGACGCCGGTGAGGTGTGCCAGCTCTTCGGGGGTAAAGCCCTTTGCTTCTCTCAGATCCCGGATTCTTCCGGCGACTTCTTTCAGATTGTACTCCATATGTGTTTGCTCCTTTCAAAGTTCCGTCGCATAATGCGGCATCAATCAAATTGACGGATTTGAATAAAACAAAAAACTCGTCTCAAATTGCTTTGAGACGAGTTAATAACCCGCGGTACCACTCAAATTACGAAATCGATCCGATTCCGTCACTCTCCAGGCTCTACCAAGCCTTTTGCTTTCACGCAGCATTACGGAAGGAGTCTACTAGCAGGAAATGCGTTCGGTCCTTCGACTCGGAAGGGATAAGTCATTGGAAACCCTGGTCATTGGCTCGCAGCAACCGCCAACTCTCTGTAAGACGCGATAGCTTCCGACCGTCTTCGTCATAGTCGTTTTTGTGATATTCAAATTGTGATTGCATTATACGCCCAGACATTTCACTTGTCAAGTGCTTTTTTGAAAAAAGTTTTAGCGCGGTGACGCAAAAAAGCGTCCGCAGAGGAATTCTGCGGACGCTTTTGGGAATGCGGAATTTAATAGGTGCCGCCTTCCATGGCGGAGGAGGCTGCGCTGGTATAGCGGCCGAGGAGACCGCGGCGGAGCGGCGCGGGACGGATGCCGGCCAGACTGCGCTCAGCATAGACGGCGGCCACCTCTTCGGCGCTGCACTCATGGCCTGCGATACCCACCACGTTCAGGCGGCGCTCTTCCACGTCGTACTCGATGATGTCGCCGTCCTCGATGAAGGCGATCATGCCGCCGCGGGCGGCCTCGGGGGAGACGTGACCGATGGCGGCGCCGCGGGTGGCGCCGCTGAAGCGGCCGTCGGTGACCAGAGCCACGGTGCCGTTGAGTGCCTCGTCACAGACGATGGCTTCGGTGGTCATGAGAAGCTCCGGCATACCGGAACCGCGGGGACCTTCATAGCGGATGACCATGATATCGCCGGGGTTGATCTTGTGATCCACAACGGCCTGATGGGCATCTTCTTCGCTGTTGAAGACCCGGGCGGGACCCTTGTGATGGAGCATTTCCTTCACGCAGGCGCTATACTTGATGACGCTGCCCTCTTCGGCGATGTTGCCGCGGAGGATGGCGATGCTGCCGATTTCCTCGGCCTTCTCCGGCGGGAAGATGACCTCGTCCCGGGTGAGGCCGTAGTTGGCGAGATAGCCCAGATTGCGGGTGAAGAAGCCGGATTTTTCAAGATCTTCCAGATTCTCGCCCAGGGTCTTGCCGGTGACGGTCATTACATCCAGATGCAGGTGATCCTTCAGAAGGAGCTGGACATAGGGGATGCCGCCGGCGAACCAGAAGCTCTCGGTGAGATGCTGGCCGCTGGGGTTGATGTTGCCCATGTGGGGGATCTTGTGGTTGATCTCGTCAAAGAGCTCCGGCTCCAGGGTGATGCCGAATTCCTTTGCGATAGCGGGCAGATGCAGGGTGGCGTTGGTGGAGCCGCCGATGGCGCTGTGCACCACGATGGCGTTCTCAAATGCCTCACGGGTGAGGATCTTGTCCGGGGTGATGTCCTTTTCCACCAGATTCATGATGGCAAGACCCGTGGCGCGGGAATAATCGATGATGTCGCGCATGGTGGCGGGAGCCAGAGCGCTGCCGGGCAGGGAGAGACCCAGGGCCTCAGCCATGCACTGCATGGTGGAGGCAGTACCCAGGAAGGTGCAGGCGCCCACAGAGGGACAACCGGTGAGCTTATAATCGCGGAGCTCCTCTTCCGTGGTCTCGCCGCGGCGGGACTTCAGGGACAGAGTGCCGGCCACGAGAGAGGTGGTCTGATAGGGGCCGGGGCGCATGGAGCCGCCGGGCAGGAAGATGGACGGGATATTCATGCGGGCGATGGCCTTCAGATGGGCCGGGATGGACTTGTCGCAGGAGGAGGACAGCACCATGCCGTCCCACGGAACGGCGGAGGCGTGGACCTCTACCATGTCGCAGATGGCCTCGCGGGAGGCCAGGATCACATTCATGCCGTCGTGGCCCTGGGCACAGCCGTCGCACACGTCGGTGGTGTGATACATACAGGGCACGCCGCCGGCCTGGAACACGCCGAAGCGCACCTGGTCGGTGAGCTGGTTTAAGTGGACGCTGCCGGGATGGGAGTCGCCGAACACGTCCTCGATCATGATCTGGGGCTTTGTCACATCGTCATAAGTAAAACGGGAACCCATCTGCAGGGCGTCAAACTGCGCCCACAGGGCTCTCTCTCTGGTACTTTTCATGAGATAACCTCCCGAGTGTATTTGGTTCTTGTGAGTTTATTATACCATATTCGTGGATTTCGTCAATCGAATCTGTCAGGAATCTCCGTCAGAGATAGCCCCGCACGGTGCGAAGCTGGACTTCACCGGCAGATACCGCCGTGCAGCCGTCTGCATGCTCGATGACCAGTCTGCCTTCGGCATCCACATCAACAGCAATACCGGCAAGCTCCCCGGTGGGGGAAATGGCACGGACTTCCCGTCCGATGCTGACGCAGTTTTCCCGGAACCGATCGATCAGCGCATCGATCTTGCCCGCCGAAAGCTCGTCCAGCCAGGGCTCCAGCCGGTTCACGATCTCCGCCGCCAGACGCGGGGCGGAGACGACGCGCCCGGTCTCCAGCAAAAGGCTGGTGCCGTGAGGCAATTCTGCCCGGACGAAGAACGCCGCGTCCTGCAGTAAATTCACGCCGATGCCGCACACGGCCCGGCCCAGCACGCCCTCACAGAGAATGCCGGAGAGCTTGCGGTCGGAGACGATCAGATCGTTGGGCCATTTGATACCCGCCGTCACCTCCGCGATCTCCTGCAGGGCCGCCGCCGCCGCGACGCCCACCGCCACCGGCACCAATGACAGCCGCTCCATCGGCAGCCGCGGCGCCAGCAGGGAGAAATAGAGCCCTGCGCCGGGAATGGATTCCCAGGTCCTGCCCAGTCTGCCGCGCCCCGCCGTCTGGCGCAGGGCAATGGCCACGGCGCCGGCCGGCGCCCGGCCCGCAGTATGCTCCCGCTTGAGATAGGCATTGGTAGAATCCAGGGTATCAAAGAGCTCCGGCGCCCGGCCCAGCTCACGGGTATGCAGCGCGGAAAGGTATTCCGCAAGATAGGTAAAGCTTTCGTTCATAGTCTCTTGACCTCACAGGTAAAGCTGCCGTTATGGATCTCGATGACGGCATAGGATGCGCCCCGGTCCCGGGGGCGGGAGAGACTGCCGGGATTCAGGTAAGTCACCTCGCCCACTTTTCCCATGGCCGCCACATGGGTGTGGCCATAAAGGGCCAGCTGTGCCTTTTGCCCGGCGGCACAGGCGCAGAGGGTCTCCGGCCCGGCCTTCACCTGATGCCGGTGGCCATGCACCAGATAGATCCGCACGCCGTCGGCGTCTATCACGTCATAGGGGTTTACGCCGGACATCAGATCCCGGTAATCATTGCCCGCCACCTGGCGGATATCCAGTCGGGGATAGACCCAGCGCAGCTCTTCACAGTCCGCCACACAGTCCCCCAGATGCAGCACCATATGGCAGGGCGTCTGTTCCAATATTTGAAACATGGCAGAGGTACTGCCATGGGTGTCAGAAAAAACCAGTATCCGCATCGCGCGCTCCTTTTTTCTTCGTTTCCCTTATTATAAATTAGCCCCGCATCCCGCACAAGGCAGAGCAATGAAAAAATACAAAAAATATTTTTCATAAACCTATTGACAAAGTAGGATATGCATGGTATTCTATACTCACAAGTTAGCAATGACTAACGAGGATTCATGCGAAAGAATCCGCCGCACTTCTTCCTCTGTCCGGGCGGCTGTACACCAAGCGGCCCTGCCCGGCGGCCCGCGTACCGGCGCGAAGGCAGGAGGCGGAAGCCCCGCGGCGTCCCTCCTATTTATTTCCTTCCCTCCCTAATTTTTGACCCATGGGCGGCTGTGTCCCCGCCATACGGCACAGCCGCCGACCCTCCTAAAGTCAGTAAAACAACTTTCTAAAGTCTCTTCTGTTCATCGCGTTTTGCGGATGCGCCTTCCTGTAAAATGGGATGAATGTTTGCTTGAGATTCCTTGTGATGAAAAAACCGATGGTTCCCGGATTCTTCCGTGACCGTCGGTTTTTTCCTGTTTCTCCCGGATTTCAGCGGGGCGTTTCCCTTGCAAGGCGGGGGAAAGCGTACTATAATAACGGTATTAACGAATGATAAAGGAGTTCGTCGTGATGATCAAGTTTTCTGAAATGCAGTATTCCCGTCCCAATCTGGACGAGGTGAAGAAAGAAATCGCGGCGCTGACCGCGTCGTTTGCGGCTGCCGCCACTTATGAGGAGGCCCGCGCCATTTTCCTGAAGATGGAGGAGGTTTCCGCCCATGTGGAGACCATGGGCACGCTGTGCTATGTCCGCAATTCCATCAATACGAAAGACCCCTTCTATGAGGAAGAACAGAATTTCTGGAATGTGGCCCAGCCGGAGCTGCAGAACGATCTGCAGAACTGGACGCTGGCCATGCTGGCCTCTCCCTTCCGGGCAGAATTCGCCGCGGAATACGGCGACCTGATGTTCCGGAATGCCGAGATCGCTCTGAAAACCTTCTCCCCGGAGATCATTGCGGAGCTGCAGCAGGAGAACGAACTGACCCAGGCGTATTCCAAGCTCATTGCCTCTGCCCAGATCCCCTTTGAGGACGGCGTTTATACCCTGTCCCAGCTGTCGCCCTTCAAGAACGATCCCGACGACGCCCGCCGTCTGGCCGCCTGGAAGGCAGAGGGTCAGTGGTATAAGGACCATCAGGCAGAGCTTGACGAGATCTATGACAAGCTGGTGAAGCTGCGCGACACCATGGGCAAAAAACTGGGCTATGAGGGCTATACCACCCTTGGATATTACCGCATGGGCCGCAACTGCTACGGCAAGGAGGACGTGGAGAAATTCCGCGCCGCCGTGCAGAAGTATCTGGTGCCGGTGGCAGATGCCATTTACCGCGCCCAGGCAGAGCGCCTTGGGAAATCCTATCCCATGAGCTTTGCCGACAACGCCCTGCAGTTCCGAAGCGGCAATCCCCGGCCCGCCGGTGATGCCGACGCCATTCTGGCCGCAGGCAAGAAATTCTATGACGAGCTTTCCCCCGAGACCAGCGCCTTCTTCCGCACCATGCTGGACGGCGAGCTGATGGATGTGCTCTCCACCGAGGGCAAGGCCGGCGGCGGCTACTGCACCGGTATCCCGGATTATAAGGTGCCCTTCATTTTCGCCAACTTCAACGGCACCCAGCACGACGTGGAAGTGGTCACCCATGAGGCGGGCCACGCCTTTGCCTGCTGGATGAACGTGGATCGCGTGCCCACCTCCACCGTCTGGCCCAGCATGGAGGCCTGTGAAGTGCATTCCATGTCCATGGAGTTCCTGGCATGGCCCTGGGCAAAGGAATTCTTCGGCGACGACACCCGGAAGTTCTACTACAGCCATCTCTCCGGCGCCCTGACCTTCATCCCCTACGGCACCATGGTGGATCATTTTCAGCATGAGGTGTATGCAAAGCCCGACATGACTCCCGCGGAGCGCCATGCGGTGTGGCGTGAACTCCTGGGCGTTTACATGCCCTGGATGAAGCTGGACGGCGAGATCCCCTTCTATGCAGAGGGCGAGGGCTGGCAGCGCCAGAGCCATATTTATGCAAGTCCCTTCTATTATATCGATTACTGTCTGGCACAGACCGTGGCCCTGCAGATCTGGGCCATGCAGGAGAAGGATGCTGCGGACGCCTGGGCCCACTATATGGCCTATACCAAGCAGGGCGGCAGCCGCGTGTTTACCGAGCTTCTGGAGAATGCCGGACTCACCACGCCCTTTGAAGAGAGCTGTCTGCGCACGGTATGCGAGACTGCCGAGAACTGGCTGAAGGCCTTTGATCTGGGCGGCATTGTCTGATTGTTTTTTGGAATCTTTGGAAGGAGGGTTTCCCGATGAAACGAACGATTGCATGGGTTTTGGCAATCGGAATGCTGCTTTCCCTGTGTGCGGGATGCGCTGCAAAGCCGCCTGTGGATCCCGCAGAGGATCCGGCGCAAGACAGCATGGAGGACTCGGTTCCCGTCGAATCCCCGGAGGATTCTGTCGGGGACGGGGAAACCGTCGGGGAACCCTCCACCGCCTATACCTATCGGGATGCCGTCACCGCTCTGGCGGAGAGCTGGAACCCCCACACCGCGGCGGTGCAGGAGGCCTATCCGGCGGAATATCTGAGCGCGGGACTCTATAGCGTTGTCTATAACGACGCGCTGCATCCGGTCCCGGGAATCGAACCCTTCTCCGGGTATCAGATCGTTCCCGAGATGGCGGCGGCCATGCCGGAGGACGTGACGGAAGACGTGCGGGCGGAGCATCCGGAATTCGGCATCCCGGAGGATGCCGCGGCGGGCTATGCCTACCGGATCGACCTGAATCCCAATGCGGTGTGGGAGGACGGCACCCCCATCACCGCCGAAACCTATGTCTATTCCATGAGGCGGCTGTTGGATCCGGCGCTTCGGAATGCCCGGGCCGCCGCGTATTATGCCGGGGACTTTTCCATCGCGGGGGCCGAGGCCTATGCAAACGCCGGACGCACCGCCTATGCCGACACCCTGGGTGCCTATGCCATGGAGGATCTGACGGCGGATGAGGCCGGACAGTACCGCACGGCGGAGGGAAAATCCCTGTGGATCGGCCTGGCGTTTCCTCTGGAATGGCTGGGCGGCGACAGCCTGCAGGCCTATGTGGACGCCTACGGTGAGACCTATTTTGATCTGTCCAACTGGGAGACGCTCCTTGGCATGGCCGACGAAAACGGCCTGATCCCCCTGACGGAGGAGAATCTGGCGCTGTTTGCGCCGGTGATCACCGGGGTGACCGACTGGGGCGAGACGGAGCAAGACCTGCCCCACTATTTTGTCTCCGGTACGGCGTATCCGGAAGCGGAATACGACGGCACCGTGGGCCTTTACCAGTCCGGGACGCACCAGATCACATTGGTGCTGGATCGGCCGCTGACGGGCTATGCCCTGCTCTCCCATCTCACCCGGAACTGGATTGTCTACGAACCCTATTATGAAGAAACCCTGACCGAGACGGACGGCGTCTGGCACTCCGATTACGCCACCGATGTCGGGACCACCATGTCCTGCGGCCCCTATCGGCTGGCCGCGTATCAGGCCGGCCGCTCCCTGACGCTGGCGCGCAACGAGAGCTGGTACGGCTATTCCGATGGGCTGCACCAGTACGTGGATCCCGCGGATGGGGAGACCTATCCCATGTACCAGACGGATGTGATCGAGTGCCGGGTGGTGCGGGACGCGGAAACCCGGCGGGAGCTGTTCCTGAAAGGCGAGCTCATGGGCGATTCCCTGCAGGCCGGGGAAGCCGCCGCATATCGGGACAGCGCCCTCTCTTATGCCGTGCCGTCCGAGACCAGCTATTTCCTGATCTATAACGGCAGCCGCGCCGCCATGGACCAGCGGGAGGCCGCCGAAGACTTTGACGCTGCGGTACTGGATCTCCAGACCCTGTCCCTGCCGTCTTTCCGGCGGGCGCTGTCGCTCTCCTATGATCGGGCGCAGTTCGCCGCCGCGGTCTCTCCGGAGCGCACGGCGGGCTTTGGCCTCATTGGCGCCGCTTATGTGGCGGATCCGGAGACCGGACTCCTTTACCGGGATACCGCACCGGCGAAGCAGGTACTGTGTGACTTCTATGGCGTGGACGTGAGTGCCTACGCCGATCTGGACGCGGCGGTTTCCTCCATTACCGGCTGTGATCCCGAGGCGGCAAAGGCGCTTTTCACACAGGCCTATGAGGAGGCGCTGGACGCCGGGTATCTCACGGACTTAGACGGCGACGGCATCTCCGACCAGACCGTACAGATCGAATATGTGCTGTCCGTAGATTCCGAATTCTTGACCGAAACCATTGCTTATCTCAACGAAAAGACCCATGAGATCACCGCGGGCACGCCCTTTGCGGGGAAAATCCGCTATGTGAAGTCCGTGCCTTACGGCAATGACTGGACGAATCAGCTGAAGTCCGGCATGGCGGACGCGGTGCTGGCCGGATGGCCCGGCGAGGCGCTGGATCCCTATGCCCTGACCGATCTCTATGTGAATCCCGCCAAGCAGTATGACGCCGACTGGTTCAATGCCGAGGAGGAAGCGCTGACCCTGCAAATTGACGGCACGGATCTCACCATGAATCTCCGCCAGTGGTCCGACGCACTGAACGGCGCAGAGGTGGAAGTGAATGGCGTGACCTGGTGCTTCGGCCCGGGCGCGGCCGATCCGGACACCCGCATCGCCATTCTGGCGGACATGGAGGGCGCGATTCTGGCAAGCACGGATTATATCCCCATGCTGCAGGGCGGCACTCTGTCGCTCCTGTCTCCGCGGGTTTCCTTCGTGACGGAGACCTATCATCCCGTCCTGGGACACGGCGGCATCCGCTATCTGCGGCACCACTACCACGATGCCGGGTGGGCAGAGTATCTTGCCGCATGCGGCGGAGAAATATCGTACTAAAAAAGAAAGCAGATGGTGAAAACCATCTGCTTTTCTTCTTATAAGGCTTCGTGCGCCGCATTTACCACGCGGGCGGCGGCGTCGGGGATGGACAGCGCGGTTTCATTGCCCTTTTCCAGCAGCATAAGGAATTCGATGTTTCCCTCCGGCCCCGTGATGGGGGAATAATCCAGCGCCCGGACGGAAAAGCCCAGGGCCGCCGCAAACTGCGCGGTCTCCGTCAGGACTTCCTGATGCACGCGTTTGTCCCGCACCACGCCGTTTTTGCCCACCCGGCTGCGCCCCGCCTCGAACTGGGGCTTTACCAGGATCACGGCCTGGCCGCCCGGGGCAAGACAGGCATACATGGCGGGCAGGATCAGCCGCACCGAGATGAAGGACACGTCCGTGGCGGCAAAATCCGGCGTCTCGTCGAACCAGTCCGGCGTCATCTCCCGGGCGTTGCGCTGTTCCATGACCACCACGCGGGGATCTTCCCGCAGGGAGGGGTGGAGCTGGTCGGTGCCGACATCGATGGCATAGACCTTTCCGGCGCCGGACTGGAGCATACAGTCGGTGAAGCCGCCGGTGGAGGAGCCCACATCCATGGCCACCCGCCCGGCGAGATCGAGAGCGTACGCCGCCACGGCCTTCTGCAGTTTCAGACCGCCGCGGCTGACGAAGGGCAGCACTTCGCCGCGGATCTCCGGCACGGCATCCTCTGCGACCGCTTCCGCCGGCTTGGTGATCTGCCGCCCGGCGACATACACCTGCCCCGCCTGGATCATGGCCCGGGCGCGCTCTCTGCTGGGCGCCAGTCCCCGTTCCACCAGGTATCGATCGATCCGCATTTTTTCCATGGCTTCCGTCCTCGTCTTTCTAAGATGGTACCCAGTATACCACAAAAACCGCGCAGCGTCCATGGACACTGCGCGGTTCTCTGCATTTTGGGACTTTATTTTCTCCACAGACGCTTGGCAGCGGTCTCGTAGAGGAAGTCAATGGCGGGATGACGGGCGGCGGTGTCCATAGCGGAACTCTCCCGGAAGGTGATGCCTTCGGGGGCGTCCTTGGTGAACGGCGTCCACTCCGGCATGGGCGTGCCGTCGGCGTCCAGACCGTTGGGATTGCCGGTCTTTGCGAAGTTGGTCCAGTAGTTGCACATCTGGCGGGCCAGGTCATAGTGCTTGCCCACAAACGGACGCCAGCACTTTGCCAGGGTCTCAAAGGTGAACCACAGCTCGGAGGAATGGAAGGCACCGGGGTGATCCTCGCCGGGGATCTCCGGGCCGAAGGAATAGAAATACATGGGCAGGCCGGCGTCTGCGCCGCGCATGCTGAGGAGGCGTGCGCCGAAGCAGGAGCCGTTCAGCTTAGCGGCCTTCTGCACCTCGGCAAAGTCTGCCTCGGGATAGCCGCAGAGGCGGAAGAACTCGTCGGCGTCCTCGCCCAGAACGGTCTTGACAGATGCCTCAAAGGCCTCGGGATTCTCGGTATTGAACACATCACGGAACTCGTCGTCGGTGTTGCCCACCATGACGGGGATCTGGAGACGGCGGTTTTCCGCCAGCATCTTATTGGGCTGGTCCGGCAGGAAGGTGCCGTCCACGCACAGGCCCCAGCGATGGATGCCCGCATTGCGGAAGGCGCTGGCCTTATCGCGGAGGGTCTCGGCGTCGATCTGGCGGGCCTCCTCGATATTCTTCACGCCCAGGTACTCTAAGAACTTCACGCCGCCCTCTTCTGCTTCTGCAAGAGTGGGATAGCCGCCGGAGAAGTTGCCGGAATGGAAGCTCAGGCCGCCGCCGGACTGGGTGATGGCGTGGGTGATGCCGTTATTTTCATTCAGGGGAGTCAGGATCTGGCACAGGGTGCTGCGGCCGCCGGCAGACTGGCCAAAGATGGTGATGTTGTCGGGATCGCCGCCGAAATTCTGGATATTGCGGCGCACCCAGTCGATACCGGCCTTCTGGTCATAAAGACCGAAGTTTGCACAGTTCACGCCGCCGTTTTCTGCGGTGATCTCGGGATGAGCCATAAAGCCGAAAGCGTTGAGACGATAACCGACGCTGACGATGACCACGTCGCGGCGAGCGATGCGTTCGCCGTCAAACTCCATCTCCTGGGGATGGCCCCAGTTCAGGCCGCCGCCGAAGATCCATACCATAACCGGCAGGCGCTCCTCGGCGGACTTCGCGGGCGTCCAGACGTTTAAGTACAGGCAGTCCTCGCTCATTTCTGCCATGCAGTCACGGGCGGGATCGTTGTGCCATTCCTTGTCATAAAAACCGTTGCCGCTGGGGACATCCTGCATGGGGATGGGGCCGAAGCGGAAGCAGTCGCGGATGCCTTCCCAGTTCTCTGCGGGCTGGGGCACGCGCCAGCGGTTTTTGCCCACAGGCGGGGCGGCAAAGGGAATGCCCTTAAAGGCGGTGATCCAGGTGTCGGCGGCAGGCAGGCCGCGCACCATACCGTTTTCCGTCTTGGTGATTCTCAGCATGATAGATCCTCCTCGAAAAAGTTTTGTTTGATGATTTCATCATATACGTTCCGGGGGCACTTGTCAATGGAACTCCTTGTCATGTTGCAGGAGTTTGGGGAAATTCCTGCAGCATCCATCGTGCAAAAAGCGCAAACGGCAGCAGAATGAACCTGCTGCCGCTAGACTTATGCATTTTTGCGGAAGGGGAGACGGATGCGCGCCTCCTCCGGATAGTGCCGGCGGATCGCGAAGAGATAATAGACGAACACGGCGATGGCCGCACAGGCCCAGCCCAGCGGATAGCCATAATAGATATTCCGCACGTTCCAGTCGATATGCATGGTGATGGCCAGGAAGATCTGGCGGCAGACGATCATGCCGCCGATGGAGCAGAACATGACCACGCGGCTCTTGCCAAAGCCGCGGACTGCATTGGCGAAGATCTGGTTGCAGGCCTGGAAGAAATAAAGCGGGATCATGGTGGTGATCATGGCGACGCCAAAGCTGATGGCCTCCTGGTCGTTGGTAAAGACCCGGGTGAGGGTCTCGGCGTTATAGTAGATCAGGGTGCCCACCACGGCGACATAGAGGAACGCGGAGAGGAGACAGATGCGGATGCCCTGGAAGGCCCGGTCGAATCGCTTTGCGCCCACGTTCTGGCCCACGAAGGTGGAGGTGGCCAGACCCAGGGACTGCGCCACCATACCGGCGAAGCGGTCGATCTTCTTGGCGGCGCCGATGCCCGCCATGGCGGCGGAGCCGAAGCTGTTGATATAGCGGGTGACGAAGAGATTGGAGATGGAAATGAGGCTGGCCTGGATGGCGGCGGGGATGCCCAGATCCAGTACCTCAAAGAGGAGCTTCCGGTCGATGTGGAGATCCCGGAGGATCAGACGATAGACGTCCGTGGTGCGCAGCATCTTGCGTACCACCAGGAACACGCTGACAAACTGGGAAATGACGGTGGCCAGCGCCGCGCCGATGACGCCCAGAGGCAGCACCACTACCAGCAACACGTCCAGTACGATATTGGTGACACTGGAGATCACCAGGAAGTAAAGGGGATTGCGGGAGTCGCCCACGGCACGCAGCACACCGGCGCCCACGTTATAAAGCGCCGTAAACAGCACGCCGATGAGATAGACCCGGAGATAAAGAAGCGCCTCCTCATAGACGTCCGCGGGACAATCCACGATCCGCAAAAGCAGGGGGGAGCAAATGATACCCAGCGCAGCAATGAGCGTGCCCAGGATCAGGGAAAACGTGATGGTGGTGTGGATGGCGTTATGGAGCTTCTTGTGATCGCCTGCGCCAAAGCTGCGGGCGAACAGCACGCCGGCACCGGTGGAGAGACCGGTGAAGAATCCCACCAGGAGATGGGAAATGTCCGCACTGGCGGATACGGCGGCCAGAGCCGTGGTGCCCACGGCATTGCCCACTACAATGGCGTCCACGCTGTTATAAAGCGTCTGGAACAGCTGTCCCACGAAAATGGGGATGGCAAACAGTAAGATCTGCTTTGTGATGTTTCCGGTAGTCAAATTGGTGCTGCTCTTTCTCAAAACGGATACCCTCCTAATCGTTCTTTCCTCTATAGCATACCCCTTTTTTCCACAAAATGCAAGTCGCCCCGCCATGTCATGCATGGCGGGGTGGTATGGAAGCGATCGGCGGGGGATCCCGGACGTTAATATTTCAGGGAATAGTAAAGCACAAATCCCAGTCCCACAAAACTGGACACCGTAGAAGAGGCGACCAGGGTGATGCATACGGTGATACTGAAATAACCGGCGATGAGGCCAGCGAGCAATTGGGCAAGAACCATGACCTGATATGCGGTGCGGCGGGCATCCGTCCAGATGGCCCGGGTGCGTTCGTCATTCTCGCGGATGTAGAGTTTTTTGAGGCGTTCTTCCCTGCGGAGCGCCAGGATATTCCGGACGAGGAAGGCCAGCATCACGCCGATGACGCCAAAGCTGGCGCCGGTCAGCATGCCGTTCCAGAAATCGCCCCAACGGGCGTTGCCCACCGGCGTAAAAATGCCCAGGGCACCCAGCATGGATACCACCGTCAGGAGAAAACAGTAAAAAGCGATGCAGATATTCTGGATCACCAATTTGTCACGGAACTTATTCATGGTCGTCCTCCCATTCTGAAAAATCGAATACTTCTTCAATGCTCAGCCCGAAATAGCGGGCGATTTTATAGGCCAGGGGCAGGGACGCGGTGTACTTGCCCACCTCGATGGAGGTGATGGTCTGCCGCGTAGTGCCCACGGCCTCGGCCAGTTCCTCCTGAGAGAGCTTACGCGCCTTCCGCAGCTCCCGGATGCGAGTCTGCATATCACGTCCTCCTTTCTCGTGATGCAAAGTTTGCTTTGCATAATCAGCATAGCACGCTTTGCATAATTTGTCAAGTGTACTTTGCAAAAAAGAAAATCGCCCCGGAGGATTTCCTCTGGGGCGGTGAGAATATATTGATTCAGTTCCAGATTTCCTGTTCCGCGGTGAAATTGCGGAAGTCTGCCTGGCCTGCGCCGTAGCAGAAGAGGGCGGCGCGGGTGCCGCAGAAATAGCGGAGGTTGAAGTGGGTCACCATGGGCTCTCCGCAGGGGAGCCATTCGCCGTCCGGCAGGCGATAGGAGAACTGCACGGTGTCGATGCCCTGGCGGAAGTCGAAGTCTGCCCGGAGGGTGAGGGTGTCGGCGGCAAGCGGTGCTTCCCAGCGGTCGGTCTGGGCGGTGGCGGGGCCCATGCGGGGATCGCCTTCCTCTCGGCGGGCGGTGAAGAGACTGCGGGAGCCATCGGCATTCCCGCGTACGCCCACCATGGCGCAGTCCCACTGGAGGGCGGCAAGTCCCGCACGGCCGCCGGGGGCCAGTGCGGATACGTCCAGCTCCACGGTAAAGGAGCAGGTGGGGCCGCAGGTGCGCTGGGTCAGGGTGTTTTTCGCGGTCATCAGTTCTGCGGCGGGGCTGGCCTGCAGGCGCAGCCAACCGGCGCGCTCCGTCAGGCTCCAGAGGCTGTCATCCGGCGTGTGATTCCACTGCCAGAAGAAGGGCAGGGTGTTTTCGGCGCGGTTGAAGTCGTCGGAATAGATCATGGGCTTCCGTCCGGCGTCCCGGAGGGGCAGGTCATAGTCCCGGCGCATCCCTGCGCCGCCGCCCACCACGGGCCAGCCATCCTCCCAACTAAGCGGGAACAGGAAGGGCAGGCGGCCGACAGAGCCGCAGTCGCCGAAGAGGATCATGTACCAGTCGCCCTCCGGCGTGTCGATGGGCATACCCTGGGCCACGCCGATATTCCACATATCACAGGTGGAGTCGGCGATGAGACGGGACTCGTAGGGGCCATCCACGTCTTTTGCGCGATAGACCCATTCCCGGCGGCCGCCGCCCTTGGGGATATCGATAAAGAAGAGGTAAATATAGCCGTCTTTATAAAGTCCGCGGCAGCCCTCACAGCGAAGGGCCATGCCCTCGCTGGGCGGGGAGAAGATCATGCGGTCGCTGCCCGGGACAAAGCCGGACATATCTTCCTTCCACTCCGCCAGCCACACGTCGCCGGCGCCGCCCTTCTGATAGAAGAGATAGCCGCGATCCTCCACGAAGAGCAGGGAAGCATCGTGGTACATCCCGTCGAAGTCGATACGGTCCCAGCCCGACCGCTCGATATCATCGGTACAGTAGAGGAAGGTTTTTTTCAGATCGAGACAGGTGAAGAAGGCATAGAACTTGCCGTGATACTCCCGCAGGCTGGTGGCCCACTGGCCGCGGCCATAGCCCGCGCCCACATTGGTCTCATAACCTTCGATCTTGTCGAAGATATAGCTGACGATTTCCCAGTGCACCAGGTCATAGGACTTGAGAATGGGGCCGCCGGGCATGAAGAACATGGTGGTGGAGACCATGTAATAGGCGTCGCCCACACGGATGAGATCGGGATCGGGATAATCCGCCCAGATCACAGGGTTGATGATCTGCATGGAGGTTCCTCCTTTTGTGCCGGTTTTGGCTTTTTTTCCAGTATAGCATGGATCCGCCCGCTTTGACAATTCTCTTCTGAAAATTCATATCGATTTTTGTACCATCCGGAAAGACTGGGAAAATATCGGTTTCTTTTCCAAAAGCCTTTTCAAACGAAGCAAAATCTGTCATAATGAATACAGCGAAACGATTTTCGGAAAGGAGCGTTTTCTATTTATGAGTGATATGACTGCAAAGATCAGAAAAGTATTTGCGGAAAACGGCGGAATCCTCCGCATGGTTCCCAACTTCGTTCCCCGTCCCTTCGGCACCGCCGGTCGCCGGATGCGTCTGCATCCCGATGATTACTTCGCCTTCGGTATGGAGCGCGGAGCCATTAAGGAGCGTTGGTTCTCCTCTGTGGTGGAGGCCATGAACGGCCCCCTTGCCACGAAAAACGAGGGCATGAGCTATGTCTCCTGCTCCGACGATCCCGAGGACAAGATCCTCTTTGCCGACTTCGTGAAGGAGCTGGGTGCAGAGCTTGTGGGCGAGGATGTGTTTGCCAAGCACGGCACCTGGCCCATGTTTGCCAAGTTCTTTGACTATAACGAGGCACTCTTCTTCCATATGCACTTAAAGGCAGAGGACGCCGCCAAGGTGGGCCGCAATGCAAAGCCGGAGGCCTATTTCTTCCCGGCACAGTATAACCCCCACGAGGGCACCATGCCCGCCACCTATTTCGGCTTCAAGCCCGGCGTGACGAAGGAAGACGTCAAAAAGCGTCTGGAGCTCTTTGACATCGCCGACAACCACATCACGGATCTCTCCGTTGCCTATCGTGTCACGCTTGGCACCGGCTGGTACACCGCCCCCGGCGTGCTGCACGCCCCGGCATCTGTCCTGACCTATGAGCCCCAGTGGAACAGCGACGTGAACTCTGTGTTTGAAAACTACACCGGTGGTCAGGTCTATGGCCGTCATTCTCTGGTGGAGAATGTGCCGGAGGAGCATCAGGACGATCTCGACTATATCGTGAACATGACCGATTGGGAAGCCAATCTGGATCCCGCGTACGAAAAGCACTATTTCCGTCCGCCCATCGTGAACCATGCCTGCGACGCCTATATTGAGAAGCAGGTGGTCTATGAGACCGAGGGCCACTTCAGCGCCAAGGAACTCACCATCCTGCCCGGCCAGACCGTCACCATCGCCGATGACGGCGCCTTTGGCTGCATCGTGGTGGAGGGTCACGGCAGCATGAACGGCGTGGCCGTTGAGAGCCCCAACATCCTCCGCTTTGGCCAGCTCTCCGACGACGAATTCTTCGTTGCCGCCGACGTGGCCGCGAAGGGCATCACCTACGTCAATAACAGCAAGACCTCCCCGCTGGTGATCCTGAAGCATTTCGCCAAGTAAATGAACTGAAAAAAGCGCCGCAGGCAATCGCCTGCGGCGCTTTTTTGCGTTTCAGAGGGAGTAGAGGCTGCACAGCACGTTGAAGACACAGGCGGTCCAGGCCATGCGGTTGGGGTACTTCGCGCCCCAGCGGCCTTCGCTGACGTCGAGGCCGGTCTTGGGACTCATGACCATGGGGAAGTTGGCGTTTTTGAGGGCGCGGCAGTAGCGCAGGGAGACTTCCTTCGCCTCCTCGTCCCGGCCTGCGAAGTGCAGTCCCAGACAGACCAGAAGCTGGGCAGGGCCCAGGACCGGGCCGGCGGACCAGCCGCTCTCGTGGTAATGATCGCTGTCCATCCGCTCGCCCGCCAGACCGTAAGGGGAGAGCCACTTGCCCTCTTCCATCAGGGCGGCGGTCATCTTTTCAATGATCTCCTCCGGCAGACGCTTGCCCAAAAGGAGCGGGATGAAGGACATGATGGAGCCGCAGTCCACGCGCTCATGGGTGCCGCTGACCCGGGGCGCAAAACGCTGGCCATCCCAGAAGAAGTCCAGGGTCAGGCGCAGCATCTCGTCCGCGCGGCGGCGCCATTCGCGCTTTTCATAGCTCTTGCCCAGACGCTCGGCCAGATCCGCCAGATTATCCATGGCAAGGATCAGATAAGTGGCCAAATCCGGCGCGGCGGTGGGGCCGCCCATTTTGAAGAAAGAGCTGTCGTCCCATCCGGATTCGTCGGCGGTGTCGTACTGGACGATGCCATCCTCGTCGGTGTCCCGATAGGACATCCACCAGAACACCCACTTGGAGAGTCCGTCATAGAGGGTGTTCAGCTCCCGCCGGGAGGCAAAGGAGAAATCGGTGTAGGCTTTCAGAAATTCCAGGGCCACGCCGTGGAAGGGCGGCTTAGTGCCGCCAAAGCTGCGGGTGGCGTCGGTGATCATATCCGGCAGCATCCCGAATTCGTCCTGATACCGGAACATGGATAAGAGAAGCTCCCAGGCGAAGCGGGGATTTTGGTACTGCCCCATGGCGTGATAGCACTGCTGCCAGTTGGAGGTGCAGCGATGGACGCCGCGGTTCATGTAAATAATGGGCAGATCGTCAATATAGAGAATGTGGGACCAGATGAGATAGGAGGAGAGGATGCGGGCGTCCGAGAATTCCTCGCCCATGGCGGGCACCGTGGCAAGATAGTCCGCGAAGTCCTGCACGGTTTCGTCCACCACGCGCTGGAACGCGGGATACTGCTTCATGCGCCAGCCATTGGAGAGATAGAGATGAATGGCCAGATCCAGATGACCATCCTCGTCCGGGCGGAAGGTGAATGCCGTGTCCTCCGGCACACTGTTGATGACATTAAAGCCGGTGGTGACCTCCATCTCGCCCACGACCGGGCAGAGCAAAAGCTTCGGCACCGGATTCATCAGCACTTCCCAGCTGCCGTCATTGCGGGTTTTGGCGATCTCATGGGGCGCCAGATCCGGGGAGAGCACCACCTCGGCCCCGTCGGCCTCCATGCGAAGGATATTATCCTCCTGCATACACAGGCGGGCGGAACCGCCGTCAAATGTCAGTGTGACGCAGGCGGGCGTGGCCTCGGCATGATAGGGCAGCGCTGCACCGTCCCGACGGATCACCACCGGGAAGAGCCGCCCCTGGCGGAAGGACTGGTCAAGGCCGGCAAGGGACGCACAGATATAAAGCCGCTCGGCTCCCTCTTCCATCCACTTGCTGAGATAAAAGGTACTGCCCCGGCGGGCATAGCCGATCCTGGTCAGATCAATCGCATTCGTTTCAAACATCGTGTATACCGTCCTTTCCTTTGCTATCCTGATTTTACCATATTCTCCGCCGCCGTACAATGAAAAACGCCCTGCGCGGCATCTTGTGACAGACTTTCCGATTTTGGTGCCAAATTGGGTAAAACTGCTAAAATATCGCTTGATATCTCCGCATCTTCTTGCGGAATATCCAAGCCCGTGGTACACTATTCCCAGAGGAAAGCCCGCCGCGGTCATGGCCGCGGCGACAGAACAGATACGGAACAAGAGAAAGGAGAACCAAGAAATGAAAATGGATGCTTATGGATGCATTGCCTGGTCTGGCCAGGAAATTTCCCGTTTTGAGCTGCCCTGGGAGGGCGAGGCACCGGCAAAGGATGCGATTGCGGTCTCCGGCCCCACGGTAGAGTCCGACAAGAGCCGCTATCTGAAGGAAACCCGCGGCGTTGCCCCCGGCGAAGTGCTGGATGTAAAGGTGGAGGACGGCCTTTTGAAGATCGAGGTGCAGCCCTTCAACACCCGCGCCGACTATGCCATCACTGTGGCTGGCCAGACCTATGAGAAGGCCGATATCACCATGCACACCCGCACCATGGACGACAAGTTTGCCCGCATCGAAGAGGGCCGCGTCATGTATCGTCTCTATACTCCCGAGGCAAAGGGCCCCCGTCCCATGATCCTTTTCCTCCACGGCGGCGGCAACGGCGGCTATGAGGGCGAGCGGGACAACGAAAAGCACATCCGCACGGACTACGGCCCCGTGAACTTTGCCGAGGACTATCCGGATCTCTACGTCATGGCGCCCATGTGCGTGGAGGCCCGCCGGGATATGCGGAAGATGAACATGAACCGCAGCTTTGCCTCCAGTGATATGAACAATGTCCCGGGTTATGGCTGGAGCCGCGACTATCTGGGCCTGGTGTGCGATATCATCCGCCGCATGGTGGCCGAGGGTAAGGTGGACGGCAAGCGCATTTACGTCACCGGTATGTCCATGGGCGGCGCAGGCACCATCCGCGCTATGAGCGTGGGCAGCGATCTCTTCGCCGCCTGCGTGCCGGTTTGCCCCACTATGACGCCGGAGACCTTTGCGATCCTCAAGACCATGAACCGTCCCGTGTGGGTCACCTCCGCCTATATCGACCACACCCTTTACCGTCACAAATATCTGGTGGACGCCGTCATGAATCTCCGCGACATCGGCAACAACAACGCCCACCTGACCCTCTTCTCCCCGGAGGATCTTGAAAAGTACGACGTGGCCATCACCCCCGACCTGCCCTACCCGAGACTCTTCAGCGAGAACCACGCCAGCTGGATCCCCACCTACAAAAACGAATACGGCATCATGTCCTGGCTCTTAAACCAGACCAAGGAAGACTGAGCGTAAAAAAAGACCGCCGAGAGGCGGTCTTTTTTTAGTGGACAGTTGAAAATTGACAGTTGAAAATGATGGAGTCGGGCCAGGCCCGACGGATTTGGAATCCGCAGGATGTCGTTCCTTCTTCGTAGGGGACGATGCCCATATCGTCCCGTGGACGGGTCAGAGAACTGTCATGGGTTGGATGTAGGGACACCCGTCCCCCCGGGTGTCCGCGGGCGGGTTTGCACTATGTTTGGTGGCTTTCGTAGGGGTGACCATTGGTTGCCCGTGACCTGCGATTCTGCATGACGTACGGCGAGACGGCGAGGACTCACACAAACGGGTTAAAATACCGGCTGCCGTTTAAGATCGTGATGACGAAGGACAGGATGGCGAGAAGTACGGAGCCTGCCATGAAGAGGGTGTCGGCGCGGGAGAATTTGCGGCCGGAGTACCAGCTGCGGCGTTTGTCCTTGCCGAATCCCCGGAGCTCCATGGCGTTTGAAATGGTCTCGATGCGGTCCATGGAGGAGAGGATCAGGGGGATCAAAATGGCGGCGGCGGATTTCAGGCGCTTGACCAGCGGCGCTTTTTTGCTCATCTCGACGCCTCTGGCCTGCTGTGCCAGGGAAATGTCCCGGTATTCCCGCTGGATATCCGGGATATAGCGCAGGGCCAGAGCCACCGCATAGCTGATGCGATAGCTGACGCCGATGCGGTTTAAGGACGCGGCAAACTCGGAAGGATTGGTGGTGCAGACAAATAAAAGCACAATGGGAATGGTGCAGGCGTTTTTCAGCACCACATTCAGGTGATAGAAAAGCTGTTCCGCCGTGATGCGATAGCGGCCGAAAAGGGGCAGCAGCACCGTCTCGGAACCATAAAGAGTCACGCCGTGGTCGGGAGAGAAGAGATAAATCAGAAGATTATTCATCACCACGTACACGAGCATGAGACTGAGCACAAAGGAAATGTCCCGGAGGCGCAGCTTTGCCATGCGGAAGAGCAGGAAGGCGGCCGCCGTCATCAGAAGGAGCAGCGGCGTGTAGAAACTGGTCATGGCCGCGACACTCCACGCCACCAGGCAGAGAAGCTTGGCGGCACCCGTGAGGCGATGGATGGGAGAGGGGCGGTCGATATAATTGAAAAGATTCGTCATTTCCGCACCTCCCGGTCATGGGCGATGAATCGCCGGGTGAATTCCTCCGGCTGGGCGATGCCGCAGAGCAGCGCCAGATGGTAAAGAGAGGTCTCCTTCAGATGGGCGGTCTCCACGATTTCGGGGGAGTTCAGGATCTCTGCCGCAGAGGCGTCGGCAATGAGCTGTCCCTCGTGGAACACCAGCGCCCGGGGCGTATACTCCAGCATCAGGTGCATATCGTGGGTGATCAGCACCACGGTGATGCCCTTTGCGTTTAATTCCTCTAAAAAGTCCATGATCTCGGTATAGTGCCGGAGATCCTGCCCGGCGGTAGGCTCATCCAGGAGGATCATATCCGGCTGCAGCACCAGAATGGAGGCAATGGTGACGCGCTTTTTCTGGCCGTAGCTTAAGGCCGATACCGGCCAGTTGCGGAAGGGATAGAGCCCGCAGATGCGCAGGGCCTCCTCCACCCGGGGACGGATCTCCTCTTCCGCGACGCCGCGGTTTCGGAGTCCCAGGGCCACCTCGTCAAAGATCTGTACCTTGGAGATCATCTGGTTGGGGTTCTGCATCACATAGCCGATGCGGTCGGCGCGCTCCTTGATGGAGAGGGCGGAGAGATCCTGCCCGGCGAAGGTGAGTGCGCCGGCCTGCGGCCGCTCAAAGCCGCAGATGATTTTGGAGAAGGTGGATTTGCCCGCGCCGTTGGTGCCCACGATGCTGAGCATTTCGCCCCGGCGAATGCAGGCGTCAATGCCCCGCAGGGCGTGATGCCCGCCTTCATAGGTGAAATCGATGCCCTCCGCGGTGAGAAGCGGCTCCCGCGGCGGCAGCGCGGGGGCGGCGGGCAGCGCCCGGAACCAGTCCCGCACCTGCGCCTTCTGCGCGTCTGAGAGTGCGAGCTTTGAAAGCTCTGCCGGGTGCATATCGGGCGAAATCGTAAGGCCGGCGTATTTCAGCGCCGTGACATAAAGCGGCTCGCGGATACCGGCATCCTGTAAAAGCGGCAGAGAGAGCAGGCGATCCGGGTCGCCCTGATAGACGATGCGGCCCTCCTGCATCACCACAACGCGGTCCACGCTGCGATAGAGCACATCCTCCAGACGATGCTCGATGATCACCACGGCACAGCCGGTGCGGCGCTGGATATCATCAATGAGGGCAATGGCCTGGCGGCCGGTGGCGGGATCGAGATTGGCCAGCGGCTCGTCAAAGAGCAGCACGTCCACGTCGCCCACCATGACACCGCCCAGGGACACCCGCTGCTTCTGGCCGCCGGAGATCTCGTGGGGCTCGTGATGCAGCACGCGCTCCACATCCACAAGCTTCGCCACGCGCTCCACTTCCCGGTGCATCTCCTCTGTGGGGATGCAGTCGTTTTCCAGTGCAAAGGCAATGTCCTCGGCCACGGTCAGGCCGATGAACTGCCCGTCCGCGTCCTGTAAAACGGTGCCGATCATCCGGGACAGGCCGAAAAGCCCCAGTTCCCGGGCGTCCCGTCCGCCGACGGTGAGTTTTCCGGTGATCTCGCCGGGATAGGAGGCGGGGATCAGACCATTCAGACAATGGGCCAGCGTGGACTTGCCGCAGCCCGAGGGCCCCACGATCAGCACCTTTTCGCCCCGGCGTATGTCCAGATTGATGTCATATAAGGTAGGCTCCGCCTGAGCGGTGTAGTGAAAGCCAAAGTGTTCAAAGGAAATCAGGATATCCTGCGCCATGGGGTTCCTCCTCAAAAAGCAAGGCAGGCACGAGGCCTGCCTTTGCGATAGGGTTCGTTTTTGGAATTATTCCTTGGAAAGGCTGCCGGCCTTGGTCTGGGTGGCGCCATAGGCCAGGAGCAGCAGGGTGCCGACGATGGCGGTGGTGACGGCATTGCCGGCGCCGGCCATGAGGCCCTGCACAATGAGCTTGTCCCAGGGCTCGCCCATCATGTAAACGTCTAAAACAGGAGCCACTGCCATCCAGCAGATCAGATGGCTGATGATCTGGGCAATGTTGAACTTCAGGATGCCCTTTCCGTTCAGTCTGCCGCGGAGCTTCAGTGCCTTGCCTGCAAGACCCACCAGGAAGCCGAATGCGCCGGAAGCGATGACCCAGCTCCACCAGATGCCCCAGCCATAGCTGAAGTCAATGAGGGCATGGCCGATCAGACCGATGAGAGCACCGGCGATGGGGCCAAAGACCACGGACATGAAGGCCAGGAGACCATACTGCACAGTGATGTTGGTGTTGGGAACCGGACTGGGGATCGCAACGAAGCGACCCAGAACAAAGAACAGAGCCGCACCGATGCCGATGGCAACGATGGTTTTCACGGGAAACTTTTTCATGGTTTTTTCCTCCATTTTCTTTGTACGCGTAGATACTATTATTATACCGCTTTTTGTCACAAAGTCAATTCTCTGGCAGGAATTTGGAAGAAAGACTTCCAAGATTGTTTTTCGGATGGACAATTTTGCTTTTATGCGCTATAATTTCCATATACTGGAGAATTCTGGGGGTATGAAGAGTGTACCCTGTGTTTTTGGCGTGAAAATAAAAGGAAGAGGTGGCGCAATATGAAAAAACGGATCGTTTCCCTTTTGTTGGCGTTATGCATGGTGCTGGCGATGTTCCCGGCTGTTGCATATGCCGAGGGGGAGTCCGCGGCGACAGATGTGCTGAAGCTTCACATGATGTGTTCTAATCCCAACGAGGAATGGGAAGCGGAACTGACCGATGTGGAGTGTCAGGTGTTTGGTGGGATGGAGATGTGGGCCGTGCTGCATCATGCGGACGGCAGCACGGAAACGATTTCGCCGGAACTGCTGGAATTTCCGTCTTTTGCGAAACTGGAACATGTGGACCAGAAGACCGGTCGCTTTGATCTTCATATGAATGCGCTGGGTGACGGCCAGATCTGCTATACGGTCGGCGATACGACCTATACAGTTGGTCTGCATTCTACGGTGCCGGATCTGGGCCTATATAGCGCTGTTCCCTATACTGCCGACGGGATTTTTGACGGCAGCAGTCTGATGGAAGAGGTGACTCTGCGGGAGGACAGCAAGACCTTCTATATCGCCCTGTCTCCGGAAGTGGCGGGGAGCACCCGTATGCAGACGGTTCACGAGACCTTTGGCGATGAAATCCGGCATGCCAGTGTGACCACGATTGGTAATGTGGTGCTGGATTCTGAGGGTCGTTATGCCACGGTGACCATTACGGATCCCACGGCGCAGGAAGCCTATCACTTTGAAGCAGAACTGGAAAATCGGAATGATCAGGAATCTGGCGATATCCGGGGCAGAACGGTCTGGATCGAAAACGATATGCCCCGCTTATATATGTGCTTTATCAATCAGAACCGGGATGAAGTGACGGTCAATCGGGAATATCCGGCATCAGATTGGAGCCCGGTTCCCGGCGATATCTGGCGTGTGTGCTTCTATTATGCCGCCCGGAGTGAGATCCGCGCCGGCGAGGCACAGCCGCTGTCTCCGGCACAGCTGGAGTTCCCCGCGTGGGTGACGGCAGAGCTCTGGGAAGAAGAGAATGATCTGGTCATTCCGGAAAATGCCATTGAGCTGAAGGTCACGCGCTTCGCCGCTGCGACGGATGCCGCGGGTATTTCGTATCGGCTGCCGGACGACGACGTATCGCTGCTGTCTGCCAAAACGGTGCTGCCCGATGTCGGCTTCTATTCCGCACCGACGCCCAGCGAGGAAACGTATCTTTATACCGGTCATCCCTTCGTGCAGACGGAGGAGAACGATACCTTCTATGTCTGTCTGCGGAATACCGTTTCCTTCCGCAATCTGACGTTTGAAAAATGGGCGAATGAAGAATATGCCGCCCTCTTTGAAGTCACTCCTGCCAACGCGAATATGCCGTACCTGACCGTGCAGGTCAAGGAAAGCAAAGTCGTTCCCACGAGTGAGATCGGCATGAAGGTGTGCTATGAGCGGCTCGACCATAATCGGTGGGAGGAGGACGATCGGCACATCTGGATGGATACGGAAAGCACGATCCCGACGCTCATGTACCGCTGGCTCAGATGGGACGAGAAAACCGAGACCTATTACGAGGACGAAAGCGAGCGCCTAGGATCCCAGCTTTGGATGCAGTCCGGCAATTCTACGGTGCTGCAGTTCTATTTTGGCACGTCGCAGAACATGACGCCGGTGGCACTTTCTGACCTGACGCTTCCGGAAGATCTGGTTTCTATAAAGCGTTGGAACGACGCAGATCACCTGTGTGCCGATGCCTATGAAGGCAAGGGCGTGATTTCGTACGTGGATCCTGATACCCAGAATGTACTGGGGCAGATGGAAGTGGTGATCGAAAAGCCGGAATTCGGCCTTTATCGCGCTGACACGGCGACTGAGGCGAATTATCTCGACGACGAAGTGATGCTTTCGGATACCGACGATGTGTTCTATGTGCTGGCGGGCGGAAAACAGACGATCCGGTCGATCCGCGTTCTCAGCAACTGGCAGGAGGATGTCAGCGGGCAGTTTGACATCACACTGGCAAGCGACGGCGAGGCCGCAAAGCTTCAGATGAAGCAGGGCAATTTCCCCATGGGCGGTCGGTATCAGATCGAGATTACCACGCAGAACGACGGCAGATATCGGTTTGATTTCCGCCTGATCCGCGGTGACCTGCCCCAGCTTTCCACGCCCTATGAACTCACCTGGCACCGGGAGTATTACTGGGGCGACGAAACCGATGTGTCGTATGAAGAACGCATGGGCAGCATGAGCTTCCGCTTTGGCGAGCTGCGGCAGAACCGCATTGCCGTGGAGATTTACCGGGTGGAAAACGGCAAAGACGTGCTGGTGCATGAAGGCGGATGGAGCTTTGGCGACACGAACCACTCTTCGTATTTCAGCATATCGGACTTTATCTATGAGCAGTTTGAAAGCGGCACCTATCGCTTCCGTATCAAGGCGGAGGCGGATGGCGTAGAATACCGCGACAGCGAATGGAGCGAGCTGTCCGGGACCTTTACCTATACGAAACCCACGGAAAAGCTGGCGGCACCGGATGCCGCGACCTTCCGCTGGGAAAAGCGGGACGGCCGGTACATGGCATACTGGCAGGTGCCGACGCAGGAGGGTCAGGATCGCTATGAGATCCGCTGGATCCACGAGGAGCAGGAGACCGGCAAACTGGTGGATGACGCCGGCAACTTTGACGGCAATCTTTGGAATGAAGATGGGTATCATTACGAGCCCATCCAGGATGAAGTTCTGGAACGCCACGGCAACACCAAGTATTATTTCAAGGTGCGCCTGGTTCCGAAGGATATCACAAAGTATCAGCTCAGCGAGTTTTCCGCGCTTAGCCCTGCGCTGGACACCCGTTCCATCACCGATCAGGTGAATGAAAAGCTGGATGAGCTTTTGACGCCCGTTCCGGATCAGAGCGGCAGCGCGCCGCAGTTGACTCTGGATCAGGTACAGGAGGCACTCAAGGACTCCACTGCAGAGCTGCGCACCGCCATGACGGCGGATCAGTCCATCTCCGGCGGCGTCGATTCCGGTACGCTTGAGAAGATCCGCGAACTGGAAAAAGAGGTCGCGGATAATGTGGATCAGAAAGTGGAAGTGCACGACAAGGCCAACAAAGAAATCGCCGCGATCGCGGGCGATATCGAGATGGTTGGCGCCGCGCTGAACTGGGAGGACGCGCATCCGGAATCCGGGAAAACGCCTACCGTCACGCTGGTGGTGGACGAACCCAAGAAGGGTATCGTGATCCCCGAACAGCAGCACAACGCCATTCAGTTCTCTCTGAAGCTGAAAGGTGCGGTGAATTATGTGGAGGAAGAGGAATCGGGGAACAACGGAAATCAGCAGGAGGATGCGGGTCAGAAATTATTTGTCCCCATCGTGATTGATATTCCGGTACCCGCAAGCATCAACCCGGACTTTTTGGTGATTCTCCATCTGCTTTCCGACAAGAAAACCGTAGAGCAGATTCGTCCCAATATCTATTACGAAGAAACGGAGAGCCGCTATCGCGCCACCTTCGTCATCGACAGTTTCAGTGATTTTGCCATGCTGGAATATGACTTCCAGTTCGAGCAGTCGAGCGTGAGTAAAACCGTGGGTGATGCAGACTTCACGGTTTTGGTGACTGGTGCGCCCCAGGGCAGCACCGTGACGTATGAGAGCAACGATCCCACCGTTGCCACGGTGGACGGGACGGGTAAGGTCACGATTCTCGCGGCCGGTGAGACCGTGATCACGGCCACCGCGTCTGCATACGATATTTACCCCGAAGCCACGGCCAGCTACACCCTGACGGTGGAGGCACAGGAGGAACTGCCGCCCGCGCCGCCGGCACCCCGGCCGCCGGTGATCGTAGTGACGCCTCCGACTGCCGCGCCTGTACCGGATGAAGAGCCGGAGAGCGGGGATCCGTCTGCCTCCGCGCCGGAGCAGGATCCTGCGCCGAAGCCTGTGGAGAATCCCTTCTCGGATATTCCGGAGGATGCATATTATCAGGACGCCGTGCTCTGGGCCGTGGAGAACGGCATCACGGCAGGTGTCGGGGACGGCACGCGCTTTGATCCGGATGCACCCTGTACCCGCGCCCAGATGGCGGTCTTCCTCTGGCGCGCCGCCGGTTGTCCGGAGCCCGAGAGCGACGCGGCTGTGTTTGCCGATGTAGAACTGGACGCCTATTACACCAAGGCGGTACAGTGGGCTGTGGAAAACGGCATCACGCTGGGCACCTCCGACACGGGCTACAGCCCGGATGCGCCCTGCACCCGTGCCCAGATGGCGGCCTTCCTCTATCGCTTTGAACAGTCCCGCGGCGGCGGATTCACCGGCGCGTGGATGTTCCGTCTGCCCTTTACCGATGTTCCGGAGTGGGCATATGAAGCAATCGCCTGGTGCTATATGAACGGCATCACGTCCGGCACTGCCGAGGATGCCTTCTCCCCGGATGCGCCCTGCACCCGCGCCCAGCTTGCCGCCTTCCTTTATCGGCTTCTGGGCGAGTAAACCTGAGATAGAAAAAAAGAGCGATGTCATGCGACATCGCTCTTTTTTGATACGTTTTTTGAAACAGCAGCCCTCTTATTCCGGCAGGATGACTTTTTCTTTCAGGACAAAGCAGGTGCGGGCGGGGATGTAGAGCTCGATATAGTGCCGGCCCTCGAAGAGCTTGGAGGAGTAGGTCGCCTGTTCCACGTTGCCGAATCCGCCGTACTGCGGATCGTCGGAGGACAGCACCACCGTGTACTCGCCGGGCTGGTGCACGGGGATGAGCACATGTTCGAGACTGTTCGTGGGGTGCCAGTTAAAGACGAAGAGCAGGCCGCCGCGATAGAAGGCGCAGGTCTGTTCCGGCGCTTTCATCAGCATCAGGTCGGCCATCTGCTGGCGGAACATCTCGTTTTCTTTGGTGACGGCCACCATATCCCGGTCGAAATCATTCAGCCACTGGTATTTCAGGAAGCCGT
>SVLW01000017.1 GCA_015067705.1 Oscillospiraceae bacterium | reverse complement strand
TCCGATCTGGTGATGATCCCGCTCACGGTATCCATCGGTCTCATCACCCTGGGTCTTGCCATCAAGAGCGGTCTCTTCCCCTTCCATTTCTGGGTGCCGGATACCTATGGCTATTCTACCCCCACCTCCGGCTCCATCCTCTCCGGTCTTGTCTCCAAGGGATACATCTTCATCCTCATCAAGATCTATTGCCGGGTCATCGGATGGGAGAACATGGTGGCCACGGGCGTTGCCAATATCCTCTTTGTCTTTGGTCTCTGCGGCATGATCGTGGGTTCCATCAGCGCCATTCATCAGAAGGAGATCCGCCGCATGGTGGCCTTCTCCTCCGCGGCGCAGATCGGCTATATCTATATGGGCATGGGTCTCGGCACCCAGGCCGGCCTCATCGCCGCCCTCTTCCACATCCTCTGCCATGCGGTGACGAAGCCTCTTTTATTCCTCTCGGCATCGGGTCTTGTGGATGCGTCTGACGGCAGTGTGCGCTTCCATGACCTCCAGGGCTCCGGATACCGCAACCGCTGGGCAGGCTTTGCCTTTGCCATGGGCTCTCTCTCCATGGTGGGTATGCCGCTCTTCTCGGGCTTTATTGCAAAGCTCCTCTTCTCCACCGCTGCGGTGGAGGTGAGCGTTGGGAAAATGCTGCCCACGCTGATCGTGCTGGCGGCGTCCACGGTATTAAACGCCGTGTACTTCCTGCGCACCGTCATCCGGATCTATACCAAGGCCGCGCCCGACCAGCTGCAGGGGCGGCGGATCCGATTCCGGGAACAGCGCGTGTTCGTCTTTTCCATGATCGCCTTTGTGGCGCTGAATCTGGTGCTGGGGTTACTCTCCGGGTATATCACCGACGGCCTGCAGGAAGGTCTCGCTCTCTTTTCCTGATTTGATTACGACTTTTTCGGAGGAAGCTTATGTCTGAGCTGATTCTGCTGCTCCCGATCCTCCTGCCGGTGACGGCGGGACTCCTGGCGGGGTTCCTGCCCTGCTTCCGGCGGGATCGGGCGCTGTATCCCTTTATGATCGCCGCGTCCTTCCTGACGCTTTTCTCGGCGATTCTCGCGGCCGTCCTGCCCACGGAGACCGTGACTCTGCTCTCGCCGGGCAGCGTCATGGCCATCACCTTCCGGATGGACGACACCGCCCGCTTCTTCTCCCTGATTGCCAGCGCCGCCTGGTGCATCACGGCGGTCTATTCCTGCCGCTATATGAAGCACGAGGACGAACATCCCCGCTTCTATGCCTTTTATCTCATCGTGATCGGCTTCTTAAATGCCCTCTTCACGGCGGCGAACTTATTCACCATGTACCTGACCTTTGAGCTGATGACCCTCTGTTCTATGCCGCTGGTGCTGCACATCCGCTCCAAAGAAGCGGTGTACGCGGGCATGAAGTATCTCTTCTATTCCATGGCCGGTGCGCTTTTCGGCCTGTTTGGCTTTATCGTGCTGTCCACCTTTGGGGATCCTTTGATGTTCCGGAAAGGCGGCGTGCTGGATGCCGCCATGATCGCGGGGAAGGAGCCCCTGTTCCTCACTGCGGTGTTTCTCATGATCGTGGGCTTCTGCACCAAGGGCGGTATGTTCCCCATGCATGCCTGGCTGCCCTCGGCCCATCCCATTGCCCCGGCCCCCGCCTCCGCACAGCTCTCCGCCGTCATCACGAAGGCGGGCGTGCTCTGCGTGATCCGGACGGTTTACTTCATCGCCTCGCCGGCGCTGCTCACCGGTACCTGGGTGCAGACCGCGTGGATGTGCTTGGCGCTTCTCACCATCTTCATGGGCTCCATGATGGCCTACCGGGAGCATGGCATCAAAAAGCGTCTGGCCTACTCCACCATCAGTCAGGTGAGCTATATCTTCCTGGGTCTCTCGCTGATGACTCCGGCGGCCGTGCTGGGTGCGCTTTTACATGTGGTGTTCCACATGGCGGCAAAGAGCACGCTCTTCCTGGCCACCGGTTCTATCATCCACAATACCGGTAATACCCGGGTGGACGATCTGCGGGGCATTGGCCTCTCCATGCCGGTGACCATGTGGTGCTGGACCATTGCGGGACTGTCGCTTGTGGGCATTCCGCCCACGTCGGCCTTCCTCTCCAAGTGGTATCTGGCGGAGGGCGCGCTGGCCTTCGGCGCGGGACAGACGGGATTGCCCGCGGTGCTGTCCTGGCTGGCCACTGTGATTTTACTGGTCTCGGCGCTGCTTACGGCGGGGTATCTCCTCACCGTATCCGTCCGGGCCTTCTTCCCCGGGCGGAACTTTGACCGCAAGCCCCTCCACGGCCTTGAGGATCACCGCAGCATGATGATCCCCACGGCGGTATTTGCCGGACTTTCTCTGGTGCTGGGCCTTTATGCGGAGCCGCTGATCCGGTTCTTCTCGCAGATGATTCTCTAAAAGGAGGCAGAATATGAGTTCTATCTGGTTATTGCTGCCGATTTTACTGCCCATTCTCTGCGGCGCGGCCTCGAAACTGGTGCATTTCCGGAAAAAATGGGCCAGAGAGCTTTTCCTCATGCTCCCCATCACAGCGGTGAGCGTGCTGGTCTGGGTGCTGATCCTGCACCGGCCGGAGGAGGGCCTCATGCTCTTCCGCTTCACCCGCAATCTCTCCATCACCCTGCGGCTTGACGGCTTCGGCGCATTCTTTGCGGCCATTGTGGCCACCCTCTGGCCCATTGCCACCATCTATGCCTTTGAGTATATGCGCCACGAGGAGCGCACCGATAGCTTCTTCCTCTTCTACACCATGACCTACGGCATCACCCTGGGCATCACTTTTGCCGGAAACCTTTTGACGCTCTATTTCTTCTATGAGCTTCTGACGCTGGTGACGGTGCCGCTTGTGATGTTCCCCATGACCCGGGACGCGGTGTATTCCGCCCGGAAGTATCTTTACTTCTCCCTGGGCGGCACGGCGCTGGCCTTTATCGGGCTGGTGTTCATCATCGTGTACGGCGGCGGAGACGCCTTTCTCCCCGGCGGCGTACTGGGCCTCACCGTGGGCCGTGAGCGTACGCTGATGCAGGTGGTGTATCTTCTGGCCTTCTGCGGCTTCGGCGTGAAGGCGGCGCTCTTCCCCACCCATTCCTGGCTGCCCGGCGCTGCCGTGGCGCCTACGCCCGTGACGGCGCTTCTGCATGCCGTGGCGGTGGTGAAATCCGGCGTCTTTGCCATTGCCCGCATGACCTATTTCTCCTTCGGCCCGACTCTGATCGCGGGAAGCTGGGCACAGTATGCGGCGCTCTCCATCGCGCTCTTTACGATTCTCTACGGTTCCTCCATTGCGGCACGGGAGCGGCATTTCAAGCGCCGCCTTGCCTGGTCCACCGTGTCGAACCTCAGCTATATCGTGTTCGGCTTCCTGCTCCTGACACCGGAGGGACTCGGCGCCGGCATGATGCACATGCTGTTCCATGCCTTTATGAAGATCACGCTCTTCTACTGCGCCGGTGCGGTGCTGCACCAGATGGGGCGCGAGCATGTGGCGGATCTGGATGGTCTGGGACGGCGCATGACCGTCACCTTCGTGTGCTATACGGTCTCCGCGCTGGCACTCACCGGTATTCCGCCCCTCTCGGGCTTTTACTCCAAGTTCCTTCTGGGCTCCGCCGGAATTGCGGGCGGCAGCGTGATGGGCGTCATCGGCCTTGCGGTGCTGCTGGCCTCGGCACTGCTCACCGCGATTTACGCGCTGCAGCCGGCGATCCACGCCTTCCTGCCCCAGAACCAGGCGCCCCTGCCCTCTGTGGGTGTGCGGGACCCCAACTGGTATATGCTCTTTCCCATTGTGGCGACCACCCTTGTCACGGTGCTCCTCGGCGTGTGTTCCGATGAGATTTTTGCGATCATTTCCCGCATTGCGGCGGCTTGCTTTGGAGGTGCCTTATGATGAAGATTCTGGTGCTGCTCCTCCTGGTGCTGCCGATCCTCGGCGCATTCCCGGCCTATTTCTTTGGAAAAAACCATCCCCGGCTCTGTTTCGGCATTCTGAACGTGGTCTGCGGACTGGAGCTGATTCTGGCGGCCGTGGCGGCCACAGGCGCGAGGGAGGTATCCTTCCCCGGGGTCTGCGGCCTGGGCCTCAGCTTCCAGGTGGGCGGCTTCCGCAGCGTGTATCTCCTGGCCACCGTGTTTGCGTGGCTGATGTCCGCGCTCTTTACCGGCGACTATATGCGTCACGGCGAAAATCAGGCCCGCTATGGCTTCTTCCTGCTTTTGACCTTATCCGGCACCGTGGGCGTGTTCCTGTCTGCGGATCTTTACACCACTTTCATTTTCTTCGAGATCATGTCCCTGTCCTCCTACGCCTGGGTGGCGCATGAGGAGACGGAGTTCGCCGCGTCCGCGGCGGCCACCTATCTGGCCGTGGCCGTGATCGGCGGTCTGGCCGCGCTCATGGGGATCTGGCTCCTTCATTCCGTCACCGGTACTCTTCGGATCGACGAGCTGAAGGTCGCGGTCTCTGCGGCACGGGCCGCGGGACGGGATGGGCGGATTCTGGCCGCCGCCATCTGCCTGCTCGTGGGCTTTGGCGCCAAGGCCGGTATGTTCCCCATTCACATCTGGCTGCCCAAGGCACATGCCGCGGCACCTGCCACGGCCTCTTCCCTGCTCTCCGGTGTCCTCACCAAGGCCGGTATCTTCGGCGTGATCCTCCTCTCCTGTGAGATCATGTCCGGCGACGCGGCCTGGGGCGTTCTCATGATGGTGATCGCGCTCTTTACCATGGTGACGGGCGGCGTGCTGGCGCTCTTTGACGATAACATCAAGCGGACGCTGGCCTGTTCCTCCGTGTCCCAGATCGGCTTCATTCTCTCGGGCTGTGCGGCGCTGACGCTCCTGCCGGAGAGTGCCCATGCGGCGGAGGGCGTGGCGCTTCATATGCTGAACCACACGCTCTGCAAGCTGGTGCTCTTCACCTGTGCGGGCATTGCGTATATGAATGCCCACACCCTGTCTCTGGAAAAGCTGCGCGGCTGGGGCCGGGGAAAGCCGATTTTCTTCCTGGCCTTCCTCATCGGCACCTGGGGCATCACCTGTATGCCCGGCGGCAGCGGCTATCTCTCGAAAACCCTGCTGCACGAGGCGGTCATTGAGTGTGCCGAGGTGCTCTCCCCTGCGTTTGTCCGCGTGTCGGAGCTTTTGTTCCTCTTCTCCGGCGGCCTGACCGTCGCCTATATGACAAAACTTTTCGTGGTGCTCTTCCTCGAAAAGCCCGAAAAGGCCGGCGCGCATGGCCGCACCATGTCTGCGGCCACCGGCTTTGCCGTGCTGCTGCCGGCCGCGCTGATCCTCATCCTGGGTCTGTTTGAACGGCAGACCACCGACCGGATCATTACCGCCTCCATGGACTTCTTCCTGATCGAGCATTTCCATGCCCCAGACTGCTATCACTGGGCAGAGCTGAAGGGCGCGGTGATCTCGCTCTTGATTGGCGCGGCGCTTTACTTCCTGGTGGTGCGCCCTGCCTGTCTGCGGATGCGTGACGGACGAAAGACCTATGTGAATGCAAGACCCCAGTGGTTGGATCTTGAGCGCTATGGCTATCGTCCCCTCTTCGCCTTGCTCCTGACCGTCTTTGGCGCCCTGGCCCGGGCGGCGGATTCCTTTATGGATGCCACCATTGCGCTCCTGCGCGCCACCTGCTATCAGGATCTCACTTATAAGCCCGCGCCGGAATACGGCAACCGCTTCACCTATCTGCTGGGCACGACACTCGACCGTATTGCGGATTCCTACTGCGCCGTGACCCATAAGACCCGCCGGGCAAAGCCCTATATCTACCGGGTCTCCAAGTTCTATGAGATCTTCGCCGGTGAAAAGCGGATCATCACCCGCAGCATGGGATACGCCATGATGATGACCTGTATCGGCATTTTCATCATGGTGATCTATCTCTTCGTGCATCTGTTCTAAGAAAAAAACTCCCTGAAACCGAGATGGTTTCGGGGAGTTTTTGCGTACTTTGGGATTTAATCCGCGATCAGGGTGAGGAATTCCTCCTCGTCGATGACGCGGATGCCGAGAGCGTTCGCCTTATCAAGCTTGCTTCCTGCGGCCTCGCCGGCCACCACGATGGTGGTTTTCTTGGAGACAGAGCCCGAGACCTTGCCGCCGCGGTTTTCGATCTCCGCTTTTGCCGCGTCACGGGTGAAGCGGGTGAGCGTGCCGGTCAGCACGAAGGTCATGCCCGCGAAGCGCAGATCCGTGGGGGCTTCGTCGGACTGGAAATTCACGCCTGCCCGGCGAAGGCGGGCAATGATATCCTGGGACTGCTCTCCGGCGAACCAGTCGAGGATGCAGTCCGCGGTGATGCCGCCGATATCCTCCACGGCCAGAAGCTCGTCCCGGGTGGCGGTCATGAGACGGTCCAGACTGCCGAAGGTGCGCGACAGGGTGCGGGCCGCGCTCTCCCCCACTTGGCGGATGCCAAAGGCGGTGATGAGCCGGGAAAGCGGCCGCGCGCGGCTCTCGTCAATGGCGCGGATCAGGTTCTCCGCGCTCTTCTCCGCAAAGCGGTCCAGAGACAGAAGCTGTTCCTTGGTTAAATCGTAAAGGTCTGCGTAGGTGTGCACGAGTCCTGCCTCAATGAGCTGTTCCACCACGGCTTCGCCCAGACCCTCAATGTCCATGGCGGCCCGGGAGGCAAAATGCTCGATATTCCGCTGGAGCTGGGCGGGGCATTCCGCGCCGGTACAGCGCAGTGCCGCCTCGCCTTCCAGGCGGGAGACCGGTGCGCCGCAGACGGGACAGGTCTCCGGCATCCGGAAGGGCGCCGCATTCTCCGGGCGGAGATCCGCAATCACGCTCACCACCTCTGGGATGATGTCCCCGGCCTTGCGGATCAGGACGGTGTCGCCGATGCGGATATCCTTTTCCGCGATATAGGCCTCGTTATGAAGGGATGCCCGGGAGACGGTGCTGCCCGCCACCCGCACGGGATCCAGCACCGCATTGGGCGTCAGCGTGCCCATACGGCCCACGGTGATGACGATATCTCGCAAGACCGTCGCCTTCTCCTCCGGGGGATATTTATAGGCCACCGCCCAGCGGGGGGCCTTGGAAGTGGTGCCGAGGAGCTCCCGGTCGGCAAGACTGTTCACCTTCACCACCGCGCCGTCGATATCAAAGGGCAGCTCGCCCCGCATCTCACCCAGGCGGCGGATCTCCGCACATACGTCGGCGATATCCGTGAAGGTTTCGTAATACGGGCTCACGGGGAAGCCGTGGGCTTTTAAGAAATCAAGTGACTCGCTGTGGGTGGAAAACGCGACGTCGCTGGCCTGCTGTACGTTAAAGCAGAAGATATCAAGGCCCCGGGCGGCGGCCACACGGCTGTCCAACTGGCGCAGGCTGCCCGCCGCGGCATTGCGGCAGTTGGCGAAAAGCGGCTCTCCCGCCGCGGCCCGGCGTTCGTTTAAGACCTCCAGGGCGTGGTGGTTCAGATACACCTCGCCGCGGACCACCAGACGGCCGGGAACGCCCTCAAGCTTTAAGGGGATATTCCTCACCGTGCGGAGATTTCCGGTCACGTCCTCGCCCACCTGACCGTCGCCGCGGGTGGCGCCGCTCATAAACACGCCGTCCTGGTATGCAAGCGCCACGGAGAGGCCGTCGATCTTCAGCTCCACCACGTATTCCGGGAAGGCGATCACTTCCCGCACCCGGCGGTCAAAGGCCTCCACGTCCTCAAAGGAAAAGACGTCGTTTAAGCTCTGTAGAGGCACCTCGTGCCGGTACTGGGCAAAGCCCTCCACCGGCGCGCCGCCCACCCGCATGGTGGGAGAGTCCGGAGTGATGAGCTCCGGATGCGCGGCCTCGATTTTCCGAAGCTCCTGCATCAGAAGGTCGTATTCATAGTCCGAGATCTCCGGCGCGTCCTTTTCATAATAAAGCTTTGCGTAATACTGAAGCCGCTCACGAAGTTGAGCGGCGCGTTCTTTTGCATCCATACCTGCCTCCGGGGTGTTATAGATAAATTCAGTATACCATATTTCCCGGCTTTTGAAAAGAAAGATTACTGGGCGAAGTCAAAAATCAGGTCGGTCTTGCTGCCGTCGGGGTCCTCCACATTGGTGTAGGAATCCGGCACCACACCCACGATGACGGTCTCCGCCACGTCCACGGTGGAGCGCACCTCCGCCTGGATCTCCTCCCCCGGCAGGAGGATCGTGACGGCGGCGGTGACTTCCATGACGATGGAGTGGCGGGTCTGGTTGATGCCGGCGGAGGTGAAGCGGCTGCCGAAGGCGGCGAAGGCCTCCCCCAAGGGCACCAGCTCCACCCGCAGCCGGGGCCCCAGTCCCGATAGCAGTTCCATCCCCGTGACGGTGCCCAGGGGGATCGCAAGGGCGGCGGTGTCAATGGACGAGAGATCGGCAATGACCGCCGAGGCGATCTCCGCCTTCAGGCGGTTCACCGCCACGATATTGGTGTGGAGCGCCGTGACATGGCCCTCCGCGTCTTTTTCCAGCGTGATGAGATCCCGGTATCCGATCTCGCCTTTCGACAGCACCGCCTCCACCGCGTCGTGGATGCTGGCGGACGCCAGATTCACTGCCCGGCTCTCCGCATACTCCCGGATCACGGGGCGCAGCTTTCCCGAGAAGAAGAGAAAGCCCAGGGCGCAGAAGAGCAGCAACAGCAGAAAAAGCGCGCCGCGCCCCCGCCGATGGGGTCTGCGCACTCTTCCCCGACGCCTCCGCCTCATCCGACGCACCTCCCCGGTAACATGATGGTATACTTTATGCGGGAGGATCAAAGGGCAGAACATAAAAAATCCGCCCGGGAAACCGGGCGGAATGCTTATTCTTTCCCGTACACGCACGCGCCGTTGATAAAGACGCGGGTGACGTTGGTGAAGAGATCGAAGGGATGACCATCCAGGAGCACCAGGTCGGCGTCCTTGCCGGGGGTGAGAGAACCCACGCGGCTCTCGATGCCGGAAAGCTTTGCGGCGGAGAGAGTCACGGCGGAGAGGGCGTCCGCCTCCGTCATGCCGTGCTTCACGGCCAGCGCCGCGCAGAGCAGGAGATAATTCTCCGGCACTACCTGATGATCGGTGCAGAGGGCGGTCTCGAGACCGTGGCGGCGGAGAATGCCGGGCGCTGAAAAGGAGAGATGGGAGAGCTCCGGCTTGGTGCGGGTGCTGAAAAGCGGGCCGGTGATGAGGCCCAGGAAACGGTCCCCAAGCCGGGACAGCGGCTCCGCCACCAGATCCGCCTCTGTTGCGTGGACAATGGCATAGCGCAGGCCGAATTCCTCGGCGATGCGCACGGCGGTGGCGATATCGTCGGCCCGGTGGGCGTGGATGTGGGCGGGGATCTCCCCGGCGAGGAGCGGAAGCAGGGCGTCGAGCTTGGCGTCATAATCCGGCTCGTCGTCCTCGTCCTCCGCCCGGGCCAGTTTGTCCCGGTATTCCACGGCCTTCTGGAGATTCTCCCGGATGATGGCGGCGGTGGCCATGCGGGTCATGGGCGTCTCGTCCTGGTCGCCGTATTCCCGCTTGGGATTCTCGCCCAAGGCCATTTTCATGGCAAGGGGCGCAGCCACGATGCGGTCGTCGATCCAGAGACTGCCGCCGGTTTTGATGGCGGCGCACTGGCCGCCGATGGGATTACCGCTGCCGGGGCCCACCACCACGGTGGTGACGCCGCCCTCCAGGGCGGTGCGGAAGGCGGGATCTCTTGTATTGATGGCATCAATGGCCCGGAGATGGGGCGTTGCGGGGTCAGAGCTTTCGTTGGTGTCGTCGCCTTCAAGGCCCAGATTCTCCTCCCAGATGCCGATATGGGTGTGGGCGTCCACAAAGCCCGGCAGGAGACAGGCGCCGGCGGCGTCGATCACGTCCCCGTCGCCGGGGCGATAGGCGGACATCTCCCCCACTTCCGCGATCCGCTCTCCCTCCACGCGGACAAAGCCGCAGGGAATGGGATCCCGGTCGATGGGATAGAGTTTTGCATTGATAATTACCATGGATTCCTCCGAACATGAGAGAAAGCCTCCTCGATCCTCGGGGAGGCTTCGCGTTTTTTTATCTTCTGCCGCGGCGGGAGCCGTTTTTCCGGTCGGTATAATGCCGAAGATCGGACATACGGCTGTCGCTGACCTGCATGAATTCCTTCAGCTTATCTTCAAAGCTCATTTCCTGGGGGGCGGGCTTTTGGGGAGCGGCGCGGCGCTCCGGCTGCGGCGCGGGACGGGCAGGACGGGGAGGCGGCGGCGCAGCCTTCTTGATCGAAAAGCTGATGCGGCCGTTTTCGTCCACGTTGATCACTTTCACCTTCACCTGCTGCCCCACTTCCAAAACCTCGTGGATGTCCTGGACATACTGGTACGAGATCTCGGAGATATGCACCATTCCCACGGTCTGGTCGGGAAGCGTGACAAAGGCGCCGTAGCGCTGGATGCCGGTGACTTTTCCTTCTGCGATGGTTCCCACGTCGATGGCCATTCTTGGCGATCCTCCTATGTAACGGGATTTTCTTTACTTGCCGGTGATATCGATAAACACGCGCTCGCCGGGATAGGCATAGCCCAGCTTCTGGCGGGCGATGTCGGCGATTTCCGCCTCGGTGAGTTCCTCGTCGGCGGACTCCCGCAGCTGCTGGTTATGCACCTGCTGTTCATAGATCTGGCGGTTTAAGTCCTCGATCTCCTCTTGCTTGTCGGAGATCTTTCCCCGGAGATCAATGAGATGAAAAAGGGCGTAAACCGTAAAGATCAGGAGAAATGCCTTGAGAAACAGATGGGATTTCTTTTTATTCATGCGTACTCCTATGGTGCCGGGAAACTTGCCGCAGGATGCGGCGGATGCACCACGCGCCCAGGGCAATGCCGAAGAGATGATAGAGCCGGGGCCATCCCCGGCAGACCAAGAGAAAACAGGCGATGCCAAGGGCAAGCGCCAGAATGGAGAACAGGAGATCCCAGAAAAAGCCGTGTCCCCGCCGGCCGAAATGGCGGCAGAGGGCATATAGCAGCCCCATGGCCACTCCGGTCAGGACGGCCCACAAAAACTGGACACACTGCTCCCCCAGGGGCAGATCCATGGGGATCGTCATCCGAATAAGCGGGACAGGAAGCCCCGTCGGTCATGGTCCGCGGAATACTCCAGCGTATCCACGATACCCTCGATGGCCAGTTCCCCCTCGTCCAGGGAGAGCCGTCCCATGTGGAGGCCGCTGCCCGTGACGGTGAGCTTTCCGTGGGAGGTGACGATCACGATCTCCCGGTCGTCGAAATTCTCCACATCCTCCACCCCCGACACCGAGAGCTTTTCCCGGTTCTGCAGGATCAGATGATGGGAGATCATTTGATTCAGTTTGTCTTGCGGCATAGCGGCACTCCCTTACTTTTCGAGATAGTCATACCTATGCCGGGAGACGGCGGATTATTCCGCCACTTCGCGGTACATGGCCGCGGCGGCGGCCTTGTTCGCGTGCTCATCAATGGCGGTGACCTCCACCTTCAGCATCCGGTTGCCGTAACCGATCTCGATCACGTCGCCCAGTTTGACCTGATAGGAGGCCTTGGCCTGGCGGCCGTTCACCATGATGTGCTCGTTATCACAGGCATCGTTTGCCACGGTGCGCCGCTTGATGAGGCGGGAAACTTTCAGATATTTATCCAGTCGCATATTATTCCTTCGTAATGGCTGCCTTGAGAGCTTTGCCGGGGCGGAAGGCCACGGTGTTGGTCTCGGCCACCTGGATGGGTTCGCCGGTGCGGGGATCGCGGCCGGTGTGAGCGGCGCGGGAACGCAGCTCAAAGGTGCCGAAGCCGGAGAAGGCCACCTTCTCCCCCTTGGCCAAAGTTTCAATGGTCAGGTTATTGCATTCCGTTAAAATCAGCTCGACGTCTTTCCGGGAAAACTTGACTTTTTCTGCAAGGATCGCCACCATATCACTTCTGTTCATACGCAGAGTCCTTTCGTTTCCATCGTTCTTCGCCCCAAAGACGGGCTTCTTTACCAGGGATTTTTTGCAGAAATCCCAAATTCCGGAGGAAAAACCATGTGATTTTCCTCTCTTACTTAAAATTACCACATTTCCGGTATTTATGCAAGGGGGAAAACTCAATTTTCTTTTGGGAGTTTCAGGAAATCCGCTATTTTTTCGCCCTTTGGCAGCATCCGGATGTCCTCCCGGTAAACGCCCCGGACGGCAAAGAGCGTCAGGAAGTAAAGTCCCGCGCCGGCGGCGATCAGGAGAAGCGTGGAGATAGAGGACCCGAGCCGGGCGGAGAGCCAGGGATGGGTCAAAAGGAGGAAGGCGCCCATCAGGGCGGCGGCCAGGGCGGGCTTCAGAATGCTGCCCCAGCGCTTTGGCGCCACCTGGGGACTGCGGAGCACCGCAACGAGATTGATCAGCATGATCACCAGATAGCAGAGCACCGTGCCGATGGGCGCGCCGTGAATGCCGATCTCCGGCGTGCCGATGAGGACATAGTTCACAATGAGCTTTACAAGCGATCCCGCCAGCATGCTCCACAAAGACAGTCTCTCCCGGCCCATGGCCTGGAGAATGGCGTTTGTAATGGAGACAAAGGACATGAAGACCGTGCCGATGGCCAGCGTTTTGAGAAGCGGCACCGCCGCGGCCACATCCTCGTGGAATAAAAGCGAGAGAATGGGCTCCGTCAGGGTCAAGAGGCCCACGGTGCAGGGAAAGGCCATCAGGGACACCAGACGCATGGAGCTCTCCACGGTCTGGCGGGCGCGGCGGCTGTTGTCCTGGACAACGGCGGCGGCGATCATGGGCACGAGACTCACGGTGATGGCGGCGATGAGGGTCTGGGGCAGGTTCATCAGGGCCACGCACATGGTCTCATAAATGCCGTAAAGGGTGCTGGCCCCCTGCTCGGTATAGCCGATGGCCTGCAGGCGGTTCTGGATGACGTACATGTCGATAAAGTTCGTCATGGTGACCACGCCCGACGCCACCGTAATGGGCAGGGCGATGCGGAGGAGATCCCCCGCCACCTGCTTTTTCGGCGTTCTGGCCGCGGAGGGCAGACTGTGCAGCGTTTTGTGCCGTGCCTCCCGCAGGAGCATATAGAGCATGCCCGCGGCGGTGGAGAGCACCACACCCAGGATGGTGGCCGCGGCGGCGGTCTCCACCGGGTGTCCCATACGCACCGCAAGCCAGGCAAAGGCATAGCCGAAGATCAGACGGGCCACCGCCTCCACAAGCTGGGACATGGCGGTGGGCACCATGTTGGACATCCCCTGATAATAGCCCCGATAGGCGGACATGACGGAGCAGAAGAAAAGTGCCGGGGCAAAGGCCTGCACCGCCGGAAGCGCCCGGGTGTTGGGGATGGAGTTGACAAAGGGCTCCGCCAGGAAGAAAAGCACCGCGCAGAGCGCCGCACCCACTACCAGGCACACCGACGTGGACACTCGGAAGATGCGGCGGATCTCGCCGCTCTCGCCCCGGGCCGCGGCCTCCGCCACCATGCGGCTCACCGCCACGGGAATACCGGCGGTGGCCACGGTGAGCAGGAAGGCATAGGGCGTATAGGCCGTGTTATAAATGCCCATGCCGTCCGCGCCGATGAGGTTCTTTAAGGGGATCTTGAAGATGGCGCCGATGAGTTTGATGACGAGATTGGCCGCCATCAGGATCAGGGCGCCCTCTAAAAAGCTTTGTTTTCGGGAATGAAGGGAGTTCTGTTTCAAAAAATGTCCTCCTACCTGCGGGTTTTCCGCATCAGGCCAGATACTTTGCCACTAGTTCGTTGACGCGTCTGATTTCCTCCGCCATGTCGATGCCGGGGAAGCGGCGGTTTTCATAGACCGTCCGGCCCCGCACCATGGTGAGCTCTACGTCAGAGCCGTGGGCGGCATAGACCACATGGGAGATGACGTTATGACAGGGATTGAGGTGCGGCGCGGTGAAGTCCAGCATGGCAAGGTCGGCCTCGTATCCCGGCAGCAGGCGTCCGCAGCGCTCTCCCCTGCCCATGGCGATGTTGCCGTTCACGGTGGCAAAAGTCAGGGCGTCCCAGGCGGAAAGGGCGGAGGCGTCGCCGGTGAGATTCTTCTGTAAAAGTACCGACAGCTTCATTTCCTCGAAGAGATCCAGGGTATTGTTGGAGGCCACGCCGTCGGTGGCCAGGGTGATATTCACGCCGGCCTCTTTCAGGCGGGCAAGCGGCGCAATGCCGGAGGCCAGCTTTAAGTTGCTCACCGGGCAGGAGGCCACGGAGAGGCCGTATTCTTTCATAATGGCGATATCCTCGTCCGTGAGATGGACGCAGTGGGCGGCGGTCACCGGGCGCGCCAGCATCCCGGAATCCCTGAGGGCCACCGTGGGGGTCTTGCCGTACTTTGCAAGGGAGGACTCCACATCCGGCATGGTCTCGGAGAGATGCAGCACCACGGGGAGATCATGCCGCTCCGCCATGTCGTTCACCCAGCGCCATACGGCGGGATTGGAGTTATGAATGGCGTGGACGCCGATGGTGGGCGTGATGAGGGGATCGTCCGCGTAGTCGCGGATCAATTCCTCGGTCTCCAGGACAGAGCGATCCTCCATGCTGAATCCATCGCCCAGCTCGAAGGGCGGATTGCCCACGTGGGCGCGGATACCCAGTTCTTTTGCGGCCCGGGCGATCTCCGGCGAATGGAAGTACATATCGCAGATGGAGGTGGTGCCGGAGGCAAGCGCCTCTAAAATGCCCAGACGGGCGGCGTGGTACACCAGATCATTGTTCATTTTGGCCTCTGCGGGCAGGATATTGCCGAAGAGCCACTCCGTCAGGGTCTGGTCATCGGCATAGCCCCGCAGGGCGGTCATGGCAATATGGGTGTGGGTGTTCTGAAGGCCCGGGATCAGCACCTTTCCCGTGCCGTCGATCACATGGGCGGACGGCTCCTCCGGGGCGTCTTTCGACAGCCAGACGATCTTCTCGCCGTGGACGCCCAGGTATGCATGCTCCATCACCGGACAGGCGGGATCCATGGTGATGACCGTGATATTCTGAAACAAAGTATCCATTTGATTTCTCCGTACTGAAAAAAGTTTCATACAAAAGATTCAGCCGACCGTTTTGCTCAGTCGGCTGAACCAGTTTGATCTCTTTTGGTGTATGCTTATTCGGCCGGTTTCTCCTCGGTCTCGCAGCAGCAGGCTTCCTCGGCCTCTTCTTCACAGCAGCAGGACTCCTCGGCGGCATCACAGCAGCAGGCCTCTTCGGTCTCACAGCAGCATGCCTCGGCGGCTTCCTCGCACTCACAGGCGCATTCGCACTCACATTCGGCGGGGATGGCGTCCGTGACTTCTTCTTCACAGGGCTCTGCCTCCACTGTGCGCTCGATCTTGGCGCCGCAGGCGGAGCAGAAGGCGGCCTTCTTGCCAACATACTTGCCGCACACGGGGCAGGTCACGTCGGCCTTGGCGGCATGGAGGCTGTCGCGGAGGGCGCTGATTTCCTCAAGCTTGCCGTCGATCTCCTCTAAAGCGGCGTCGATGGCGTCGGCAGGGATCTCCACACCGTTATGCACGGCATAGAGCAGCTTGCCCAGTTCCTTATAATTGGCGTCGATACCGGCGTTCAGTTCTGCAATGCGCAGGTTCAGCTTGGCCTGGTTCATGAGGCCGGAGGCCGCCTTGCCGGTTTTGCGGCTCACATCGGCGGCGGAGGATTTTACCTTACCAAACAGTTCGCGGATTTTTGCATCCATGTGACACACGCTCCTTTTGTCAAATACTGGCGTTCTTCTTCTAAAAACGGGGTTTTCTACTTGATTTGATTATAGTACACTTTATGCGGAATGGCAAGTCGAAAGAACGTAAATCTTTCGTGAATTACGGGGCGGTTTTGCCGATAAACTCCCGTAAAAGGGATGCATCCGGCACATAGTCCGGCGAAATCACGGCAAATGCCTCCAGTGCCTCCACAATGCCGGAAAGCCCCTGGGCCGCAAGCTCTGCCTCCGGCAGGGCACGCAGACCCGCTATGGCATAGGGCGCGAATAAACAGGGCTCATAGGCAAGAGAAGTGTCAAGCTGGACATGGGCGTTTTCCTTGGAGGGCAGGATGTGCCGAAGCTCCGCCCGGCGGACATTCCGCCAGAGGCCAAGCGTGCGCAGGAAGGAGGAATTCCGGAAGCGTTCATCCCGCACACTGCGGCGGACATAGCGCAGCCACTCCGGCGGCATGAAAAGCGCGCCGTCCCGCAGGACGCGCATACGGGCGCTGAGATACACGCCGGTGGGATCCCCAATCTCGCAGAAGAGATCCGACAGGGCATGGATGCCCTCAAAGATCACCACTTCGTCCTGTCGGGGCGAAAGGGCGCGCACGGCGGGGGTCTGGATCCCGGTGGTGAAATCAAAATGCGGAATGAGGATGGTCTCCTCCGCCTCCAGGGCGGCAATGTGCCGCTGTAAAAGCGGGATATCCATGCGCTCCGGCGCGTCATAGTCCAGGCTGCGGTCCTCCCGGTCCATGGTGAGGAAATAGTCGTCCATGCTGATGACATGGGCGCCGATGCCGCGGGACGCCAGCGCGTCGGTGAGCCGGTGGGAGGTGGTGGTTTTGCCGCTGGAGGACGGACCCGCCAGCAGTACCACCCGGGAGACCGCCATCCGCTCTGCGATGACCGCCGCGGCATGAAGGATCCCGGCCTGATACTCGGCCTCACACTCCTCAACAAAGGCGGCGGGGTCGGCGGCGGCCCGGGCATTCATGTGTGACAGTTCCCGGTAGTTTTCATAAGCAATATGGATGTGACGCATGGTGCCTCCTTTCGGAAACGGGACGGGGGCATCAGTCCCCGTAATAGGCCAAAAGCTCCCGATACCGGGCGTCAAAGCCGTCTGCGGCCAGATATTCCGCCGGGTATTTGGGATTAGAGAACCGGGCGAATTCCCGGGAAGTGAGCTTTGTGACGGCGCCCGCGCCTGCGGAGAAGATATCGCCGATCTCCTCCATCATGGCCACGTTATAGCGGCAGATACGCCCGGGCTTTGCCCAGCCGATGTTCTCAAAGCCGCCGCCGGTATACTTCTGGCGGTAGAGATAATAGGGCGTGTATCCCGCGGCGCGGAGGGTATCTTCCGTGAGGGCGAGCATTTCCCGCAGTTCTTCGGGGCTGGCCTGGCGGACGCCGGCGGCGTTCATGCTGCTGCCCCGCTTGATGGCCAGGGTGTGGACGGTGATGTTCTCGGGATCCCAGGACAGGATCTCCTGAAGGCTTTCGCCAAAGTCCCCGACGCTCTCGCCGGGGAGACCGGCGATCAGGTCGCAGTTGATGGTGGAAAATCCCGCCTCCCTTGCCAGCAGATAGGCCCGGCGGGTGTCCTCCGCCGTATGGGCGCGGCCGATGAGGGTGAGCGTGCGGTCATTCATGGTCTGGGGATTCACGCAGATGCGGGTGACGCCGCCCCGGCGCAGGGCGGAGAGCTTCTCCGCCGTGATGGCGTCGGGCCGTCCGGCCTCCACGGTGAATTCCTCCGGATTTCCGCCGCACGCGGCGGTGAGTGCCGCGCAGAGGGCAGTGAGCTCCTCCGGAGAATAGATGGCGGGGGTGCCGCCGCCGATATAGATGCCCCGGCCGTACATCCCCCGCGCCTCCGTCAGGCGGCGCAGCATGGAGAGCTCGTCAAGGAGCCGGCGGAAATAGTCCCCGCCCCAGCGGGCGAAGGCATCCCCTGCCGCGGTGATGAAGGAGCAATAGCTGCAGCGGGTGGGACAGAAGGGCACATGGGCGTAGAGATAAAAATCTCCCGGACGGAAGGAGCGGTTCAGCGCCGCCGCCACACGTCCGGTCTCGAGACAAAGCGCCGCCTTTTCCGGCGACACGTCATATTCCCGCCGGAGAAAGCCTGCGGCTCCCCGGGCGCTGCCGCCCTGCTCCAGATGCGCCCGCACCAGTTTCGCGGGCCGCACGCCGGAGAGCATGCCCCACTGGGGACGCTCTTCCAGATAGTCGCAGATGGCGCGGTAAGTCGCCCGGGCCACCATGCGCCGCTCTAAATTCACGGCGGTGTGGGGATCCGGCGGCACGGTACAGCGGGCGGCGCCGCGGGTGGTGCGTTCCCCTACTTTGAGGCGCACCGCGGCGCTGCGGCGGTTATCCCGGCACGTCACACGGCAGACACAGTCCCCGTCCGCGCCGGGCAGCAGCATGGAGCAAAGCTGCTCCATGGTATAACGGGCGTCAAGGCCCGTGATCTCAATTCTCATAAGGACAGCGCCATGCCGCGGCGCATATCCGCGTTGGCGACGCGCTCCCGGGCCAGGGTGGTGGAAACATCGTGGCCGGGATAAACGATCCGGTCGCCGGGGAGATCCGCCAGGCGGCGCAGAGAGCGCAGCATCACCTGATAATCCCCGCCGGGCAGGTCACAGCGGCCGCAGTCGTCCTCGAAAAGCGTATCGCCGGAGAAAAGCACCTTCCCGGTATCGATACAAATAGAGCCCACGGTATGGCCGGGGGTGTGGAGAATGGTGAGCGTCTCCCCGGCACAGGTCAGGGTATCGCCGTCTTTCAGACGGATGGCCACCGGGGTGGCCTGGATCCTGGTGCCGCGCAGGCCCAGAGAGCGCAGCACCTGGGCGCTGGGGGATTCGATCTCCCCTGCCTCCAGTTCGTGGACGGCGATCTCCGCACCGGTCTCGGCGGCGACGGCGGCGAGGGCCATGATATGGTCAAAATGGCTGTGGGTCAGGAGGATATAGCGGAGCTTCACGCCATGCTCCCGGATGGCCCGGAGGATGGCGGGGGCATTGTCGCCGGGATCCACGAGAAAGCCCTCCCGGCTCTCCTCGTCAAAGGCCAGATAGCAGTTGGTCTGCACCATGCCTACCACAAATGTCAGGATCTTCATATCTTATCCTTTCTTACGGAGTTTTTCGGAGTCCAAGAGGATGGTGACAGGGCCGTCATTCAAGAGCTCCACCTCCATATGCGCGCCGAACACGCCGGTCTCTGTATGGATGCCCTTGATGCGGCAGGCCCGGACGAAGTGGCGGTAAAGCTCATCCGCCTGGATGGGCAGCTCTGCATTCATGAAGTTGGGGCGGCGTCCGTGAGAGGCGTCCGCCAGCAGGGTGAAATTGGAGATGGCGAGAATCGTGCCGCCCACGTCAGAAAGCGCCAGATTCATTTTATCATTTTCGTCGGTAAATATTCTCAGGCCGCAGATCTTATCGGCCAGAAGGTCGGCGTCCTCCCGGGTGTCGCCTTTTTTGACGCCCAGAAGCACCAGAAAGCCTTTTTCACAGGCCCCTTCGATCTTCTCCTCTACTTTTACGGAAGCGCGGGAAACGCGCTGGATCACTGCAATCATGGGGAATACTCCTTATCGCACCACGCGGGTCACGTCGCTGACGCCGTCGATGCGCTTTAAGCGCAGGAGGACGGAGCCCAACTGTTCCGCGTTGCGGAGGTTGATGACCAGATCGATGATGGACTCATCCCCGCCGTTTGCCCGGGCGGAGACGGAGGACATCTGGATATTCATATCGCTGATGGCGGTGGCCACGTCGGCCAGAATGCCGATGCGGTTGCGGCCGATGACCTGTAATGCGGTCTGATAAAGCTCAGAGGGTGCGGAGGCCCAGGAGACCCGGATCATCCGGTCCTGCGTGGCGGGATCCGTCAGCATCCCGGCGATATTGGGACAGTCGCTGCGGTGGACGCTGACGCCATAGCCCTTGGTGATAAAGCCGATGATATGATCGCCGGGGATGGGCGTACAGCAGCGGGCGAACTTCACGAGGCAGTTATCAATGCCCTCCACGATGACGCCGGAGGTGGGCTTCGTCTCCCGCATGGGACGGGCAAGGCCCCGGGCCTGCTTCTCCTGGCGGGTATGCTCGTCGGCGATGCGGTTGATGACCTTCCGCACGGTGATGCCGCCATAGCCCATGGCCGCATAGAGATCCTCTAAGTTCTGGAAGTCCAGCTTTTTTAAGATATTTGCCCGGAATTCCTCGTTTTCAAAGGCACGGGCCAGGAGATTGCGGCGGAGCTCCGCCTCGAATTCCGCACGGCCCAGCTGGATATTCTCTTCCCGGCGCTCTTTTTTGAACCACTGCTTGATCTTGTTTCTGGCCTCGCCGGTTTTTGCGATGGTGAGCCAGTCACGGCTGGGGCCGCGGGCAGAATTGGAGGTCAGGACCTCGATGATATCGCCGTTTGTGAGCTTGCTGTCCAGGGGGACGATCTTGTTATTCACCTTGGCGCCCACCATGCGGTTGCCTACCGCGGAGTGGATGGCGTAGGCGAAGTCAATGGGCGTGGCGTTTGCCGGCAGATTGATCACGTCGCCCTTGGGGGTAAAGACGAAGAGCTCGTCGGCAAAAAGCTCCACCCGGAGATCGGAGATGAATTCCTCGTTGTCGGTCTCCTGCTGGTTTTCGATGAAGCGGCGCACCCAGGCAAAGAGGGCCTCGTCGCCGTTTTTCGTAATATTGTGCTTATACTTCCAGTGGGCCGCGATACCGTATTCCGCCATCTTGTGCATTTCTTTCGTGCGGATCTGCACCTCAAAGGGCTGGCCGCTGCGGCCGACCACGGTGGTATGCAGGCTCTGGTACATATTGGGCTTGGGGGTATAGATATAGTCCTTGAAGCGGCCGGGTATGGGATGATACAGCTCGTGCACGATGCCCAGCACGTTATAGCACTGGGGGATGGTGTCCACGATGACGCGCATGGCGTAGATATCATACACCTGGTCGATATCGCGGCCGTTCATATAGACCTTGCGGTAGATGCCGTAGGTATGCTTCACGCGGCCGGAGACCGTTGCCTCGATCTCGTGTTCTGCCAGGCGCTCCTTCATACGGGCCATGATGCGGTTCAGCATGGCGCGGCCTTCCTGGTTATTCTTTTCAAGGTACTCCTGGATCTCCTCATAGCCCACGGGATCCAGATACATGATGGAAAGATCCTCAAGCTCCACCTTCACGCTGTTCATACCCAGACGATGGGCAATGGGCGCGTAGATCTGCATGGTCTCAAGGGCCTTGTTGCGCTGCTTGTGGGGCGGACGGTACATGAGGGTCCGCATATTGTGGAGACGGTCGGTGAGCTTGATGATGATGACGCGGATATCCCGTGCCATGGCCAGGAACATCTTGCGGATGTTCTCCGCCTCCTCTTCCTCGGCGCTGGAGAAATCCATCCGGGTCAGCTTCGTGACGCCCTCCACCATGTCGGCAACCGAGGTGCCGAAGCGCTGGCGCACCTGCTGATAGGAAAACTCGGTATCCTCGATGATATCGTGGAGTAAACCCGCAATGATGGTGTCGGGATCAAGACCCAGCTCGCTGAGGATCTCTGCCACCGCCAGGGGATGGATGATATAGGGCTCGCCGCTGGAGCGCAGCTGGCTCTTGTGGGCGGCGTCGGCGGTCTCAAAGGCGTCGCGGATACGCGCGGCGTCGGCCTCCGAGCAATTGATTCTCTGTATGATCGCTTCAATACGTTCTTTCATAGGCTCCCCCTGTCCGGGTGATTGTCAGACGATTGGTGTCCTTTTTTTAGGTAAGTGCCGCCAGTGCTCTCAGCTTTGCCATGAGCTTCGAGCCGGAGATGTCTCGCTTGGGGCAGTTTTCCGGAATGCGGATCTTCATAATTTCGCCGTCATAGCGGAAATCCATGAGTCCGAACTCGTGGAAAATCGCACAGCAGACCAGAAGCTTTCCGGCGTTTAAGGGAATCCCCCGCTCTGCCCGGATGCGCAGGGCCACGTCCTCCGGCGGGCGGCGGAACTTGCCGTCTACGGCATTTGCGGAAATATACTTCCACACGGCGATCTGCTCATTGCGGCAGGGCGCGATGTGGTTGGCCTGGCGGGCAGTGATCTCCCCGCGGTCGATAAAGTTCTGATAATAGGAGATATCCCGGGCGTTGCACTGGCGGAGATTCTCCGTCAGGCGAATGTCGCGGACGATGAACTGGACGCTTCTGCCCCGGAAGAGATTGATATCCGCGCAGAACACCACGTCCACGCTGCTGCCCTTGATATAGGGGGCATCATTGGCACAGGCGCCGAAATGCACCGCGTCAAAGCGCATGGGGCCGGAGGCCAGTATGAGACGGGTGTGGCGGTCGCCCCCGATGGAGGACACACACACCACCCGGAGATCCCGCAGGCAGAAAAGCGGCTGGGGATTCGCCATGCCGAAAGGCTCCAATATCGAGAGGGACTCTACAGAATCCAGGGTGAAATCCGCAGGTTCCGCCTCACAGTCCACATTCATGGAGGGCACGCACTCCTCGGGCTTCAGCTCTGCATTGGCATAGCGGAGGAAGGCCTCCCGGAATGCCTCGAGATTCTCTGTCTTGATGGTCAGGCCGGAGGCCAGCTCGTGGCCGCCGAATTTCAGAAGATACTGGGAATTGGCCTGCAGTGCGCCGAATAAATTAAATCCCTCGACGCTTCTGCCGGAGCCGCGGGCCTCGTCCCCCTCTACACAGAGCAGGATCACAGGCTTGCCCAGGGTGTCCGCCAGCTTTGAGGTGACGACACCAATGATGCCGTGGTGCCAGTTCTCGTTCCAGAGCACCACCGCCCGGTCGTTATCGATATCGCATTCTTTTGCGATTTTCTCCAGGGCCTGATCCCGGATGTCGTTTTCCATGCTCTGGCGCTGGCGGTTCAAGGCGCAGAGCTCCCCGGCCAGGATATCGGCCCGGGCGGGATCGTCCGTTAAAAAGAGCTCCACGGATTTCTCCGCACAGCCGAAGCGTCCCGCCGCATTGATGCGGGGGGCGATCACAAAGCTGATGGAGACAGCACTCGAGCGCTTGTGCTCGTCAAGCTCGCAGTGGCGGGCCAGGGCGATATACCCGGGGGCCAGATCGGCCTCCAGCATCTTCATGCCGAAAGAGGCGATGGCCCGGTTTTCCGACACCAGGGGCATCAAGTCCGCCACGGTGCCAAGAGCCGTCAGAGAGGAATAATCGCACAAGATCTCGTCAAAGCGCTCCGGCCCGGCCAGGGCACAGATCAGCTTGAAGGCCACGCCCACGCCGGCCAGCTCCTTGAAGGGATACTGTCCGTCAGGCCGCTTGGGATTCACCACGGCCTCCGCCTCCGGCAGCTCCTCCTTGCACTCATGGTGATCCGTCACCACGATCCGCAGGCCCAGTTCGTGAGCGAACTTCACTTCCTCAAGCGCCGTGATGCCGGTGTCCACCGTGACGATCAGGCGCACGCCGTCGTCTGCAAGCTTCCTGATGGCGCAGGCACTGAGGCCATAGCCTTCATTCAGGCGGTCGGGAATATAATAGCAGCAGTCCGCGCCCTCGGCACGGAGATATTTGATCATGATGGAAGTGGCCGTCACGCCGTCCACGTCATAGTCGCCGTACACCGCGATCTTCTCGCCCTTAGAAAGTGCGTCATGGATCACCGCGACGGCGCGCTCCATGTCCGGCATCAGCATGGGGTCGAAGAGATTCTTCGGGGATTTGGATAAAAATACCTCGGCGCTTGCCCGGTCGGTGACGCCGCGGGCCGCAAGCACCCGGGAGGCCAGCCGGGAATACCCGGTCTCGGCGGCGATGCGTTCGGCCGCTTCTTCGGAATACTGTTCGGAGAAAACCCACTTTTTTCCCTGTTTCATTGAATCCTCCATTCTCCGAATTTGTGTCAAGAAAACATAGGGGGCGGCGGCAAATCTGCCAGGGGATGCTCCCCGTCCTGCCGCACCTATGGATACCCTGCATACGAAGTCTTTTATATCATGATATTATACCATAGGAACGCCTGGCTTTCAAGCCGAATTTCCGCTTTTTCCGGTATCGATTCCCGGCGGCGGGGAAATCGGAACCCCGTTTCCCGGAATTTTCCAGGAAGCTTTCTTCTCTGGGAAATTATGCTTGAAAGCGGGAAAGGCCTGTGCTATAATCACCAGTGGAAGAGTATGCGCTTTTTGCCGCTTCCGCAGGGATCCTGACGAAGCGGGATGAAAGCCGCCCCTCCCCGATTTTTGACGCAAAAATGACCTATTATAAACCATACTTATAGGAGGAACCCCATATGGCATACTTAATCGGTATTGACATCGGTACGTCCGGCACCAAGACCGTGCTCTTTGACGAGGCCGGCACGACCATCGCTTCCGCACTCCGCGAGTATCCCATGGCACAGCCCCAGAACGGCTGGGCAGAGCAGGATCCGGAGCTGTGGTGGAACGCCGTTTGCGAGACCCTGAAGCAGGTCACCGCAAATATCGACGCTTCCGAAATCAAGGGCATCGGCCTGTCCGGCCAGATGCACGGCTCTGTGCTCCTTGACAAGAACGGCAAGGTGCTCCGTCCCGCCATCCTGTGGTGCGACCAGCGTACCGTGGCCGAGTGCGAGGAAATCACCTCCATCATCGGCGCCGAGCATCTCATCGAGCTGACCGCTAACCCCGCTCTCGTGGGCTTCACCGCCCCCAAGGTTCGCTGGGTCTATAACCACGAGCCGGAAATCTATGCAAAGATCGCAAAGATCCTGCTGCCCAAGGACTATATCCGCTATAAGCTGTCCGGCGAGTTCGCAACGGAAGTTTCCGACGCCTCCGGTATGCTGTATCTGGACGTGGCAAACCGCTGCTGGTCCAACGAAGTTCTTGAGAAGCTTGATGTTGACAAGGATTGGCTGGCCCCTGTTTACGAGTCCCCGGTGATCTCCTCCGTGGTGAACTCTGAGGCCGCTGCTCTCACCGGCCTGAAGGCTGGTACTCCCATCGCCGGCGGCGCCGGTGACCAGGCTGCCGGTGCAGTCGGTAACGGTATCGTCCGCGAGGGCGTCGTTTCCGCTATGATCGGTACTTCCGCCACCATCTTCGCTCATACCGACACCGTGAAGGTTCATCCCTCCGGCGTGATCCAGAGCTTCTGCCACGCAGTTCCCGGTGCATGGCACCTGATGGGCTGCACCCAGGGCGCAGGCGCTTCCCTCCACTGGTTCCGCGATGCATTCTGCGGCCCGGAGATGGATGTTGCCAACGTCATGGGCGTTGACCCCTACTATCTGATGGACCAGGCTGCCGCCAAGATCCAGGCCGGCTCCAATGGCCTCATCTACCTGCCCTACCCCATCGGCGAGCGTACTCCCCACTGCGATGCAGATGCCCGCGGTGTCTTCTTCGGCATCAACCTGCAGCATCAGCGCGCTCACTTCATCCGTTCCGTCCTCGAAGGCGTTGCCTTCTCCCTGCGTGACAGCCTCGAGATCCTCCGCGATTTCGGCATCAGCGCCAGCGAAGTGCGTGCCTCCGGCGGCGGCGGCAAGAGCAAGCTGTGGCGTAAGATCCAGGCCGACGTTTATAACGCACCCATCACCACTGTTCAGTCCTCCGAGGGCGGCGCTCTGGGCGTTGCCATCCTGGCAGCAGTGGGCACCGGCCTGTACTCCAGCGTTCCGGAAGCCTGCGACGCCATCATCCGCACCAATGAGCCCCTCATGCCCGACGCCGACCAGGCCAAGATCTATGACGGCTACTTCCGCCTCTACGATCGCCTCTACCAGGCCCTCAAGCTCGAGTATAAGGAACTGGCAAAGATTTATTATTAAGTTAGTAGCATAATGAATCCGCCGTATGGGATATCCCATACGGCGAGTTTTTTATGTAATCACAATCGTATCCAGAATGGCATAGAGCTCTTCCTCTTCGAGGTTGCCGCCCAGATAATATGCTGTGCCATCGTATACCCAGAAGGCCTGAATCGTGCCTTGTTCATGCAGCACATAACAAGTGATCCCGGTTTCCTCGGAGATATAGTTCTCGACCCGATAGCTTGTGTGTGGAACGCTGATGGTTTCCTCACCGGGATTGATTCGCAGACTGATCCAGCGCTCCAGTTCGTAAACGTCATGTTCCAGCGGCGCATCCCAATGGAGTACATATTCTCCCGTCTTTTCCCGCCATTGATAGCCCTCGTAGGAATAGAAATCCGGCATTTCACCGGGAATGGCGGCGACGGCCACTCCGTCTCTGCGCAGCTCCTCCAGAAGATCAGGATCGGAAAAGGACACCATTTTCGGCCCGAAAATGCTCTGTTGTTTGCAGGCAGTGAGCAAGAAAAGCGACAATATCACGATATAGATTCCCAAAATTCTACGCGTTTTCACAACCTCCTCATTCCTGATACCAGAACGACGTTTCAATCTCCTCCCGGAAGATCGATTCCAAATGATTGATCTGTCTCATGCCGAAGGCGTAGGGCACGCGTTCTTCCTTTCCCGGGCGTGTTATATAGGCAATCGGAGTTTGTCCGTCGAGGGTCACTACGGTTTCGCTGCCGTCATGCGCCACAAAGTGATAGATATAGAGACTGCCGCCCATCAATGAATAGCGACCGTCATGGGTTTTATGCTCCCGGGGCGCGGCGATACGATTCATGACGCCGCAGAGCTCCCGAATGCGATACGCATCACCGATATACTTCTCAGCAATGGGGTACATGCCCCCATGTTCCTCCAGCCAGACGCAGGCGATCTCCTCATGGTTCAGCCATACCGGCTGCTGAAGAAACGGCGCACGATACAGGAAAAATCCCGCCGCCGCCAGCTCGCACGCCAGCACCGCTGTGCAGAGAGTCCAGAAAATCCACGATAGATTCCTTCTCCGTTTCATGTCCTCACCCCCGTTTTTCCATCGGCAGCTTCATCCGGTATGTACTGGGCGCAAACGTATCCTTGGCTGCCTGCGTTGCCGCAAACTGCCGCACTTCCGCGCCGTCTATGTAGGATTCGATCTTGTTCCGCAGTCCCCAACAGTCGCTTTCATAGAGGATCATTTCCTGATCTGTTGAAAACCATCCTCTGACTTCCAACCGCAAAAGATCATAATTGCTCATCGCCATTTTGAAGAGCGTGCCGTCTTTCAGCGCAATATTGATATAATATTCGTCCCGTCCATACTCTGCGTACCCATACCGGAAGCTGCGCTTCGCTTCCAGAAGCCGCAGGTTTTGAAAATATGCGCCCAGCTCCCGCACTTTCTCCGGCTTCACGATATCGCGGCAGGTGTAATGGACGTTGTCCGCCTCGTCCCGCTCCACCCAATACATCGACACCCGCTCCACTTCCTCCGCGTCAAAGCGGAACGGCCGATACGCCACCGGTACGCGCCAGAAGAACGCGAACGCCAGCGCCAGCTCTGCCGCACCCACCAGGAGCAGCACCAGCGCGATCACAATCTTCTTCCACATAAAAATCCCCCTTTCTCTTTTTACCCTTCTATTAGGATAACGGAGAAAGGGGGATCATTTTGGACAGGGGTTTCGAAAAAAATTTATCGCACGGCCTTGATTTCTTCTGCGATGCGGAGAATGATACTGCCCTCCAGCGCAGAGTTGATACCCAGCACCATTTTGCCGTCCTCGCTCATCCAGATGAGGGTGTTTTCTGGGGACTCTTCCGTGCCGGCATAATAGTCGCCGGTGAGGATCTCGCCGGAGGCGGTGTAGATGCCCACGGTATCCGGCTCTGCTTCCCCACCCTCTACGAATACCTGGGCGTAGGAGTCATCATCCGCCACGATGTATTTGAAAATGATGATCTCTTCCCGATCCGGGCGGGCATAGCGCAGCTCTACGCCGAAATGGCCCTCGTCCCGGGACACTTCCTCGTATCCCGCCGGCAGCCAGCCGGGCGCGTAGTGCTGCAGATGCGGCCACTCGCCCTGATCCTCGAAGTGATATTCCACGTAATTTGCGTAAAATTCCCGCACCCAACTGTTGAAGAACGCTCTCGCGTCCCCGTCCACCGCCAGCCAGATGCCGCCCACCGCGATAAACGCCATCGCCAGCATGGCGACGCTCCGCGCCATCTGCCGCAGCGTGTGCAGGCGGCGCTCTCTCGCCATCAGGCGCTGCATTTTCCGTGTGAAAAGCTCCGAGGGCGGCGCTTCATTCGCCGCGTCCCCCAGCCCCGAGAGCATGGCCTCCGCCGTCTGATGGGCGGCCAGAGTCAGGGCGCGGTCGGATAAGTCATAATTTTTCATACTTCCTCCATCTCCCGCAGTTTGTCCCGCAGAGCGTTTTTCGCCCGCTGCAGGCGCTTCTGTACGGCGCTCTCCCGGTCGTGCAGGAGCGCCGCGATCTCCCGGACAGAGTACCCGTGATAATACCGCAGGAGCAGCACTTCCCGATAGGGCGCGGAGAGGGACGCCATGGCGTCCGCCAGGCCCCCGTCCCCCGGCGGCGGAACATGAAGTCCCGGCACGGAATCGTCCAGCTCCGTCACGCGCTTCTGCTGCCGCAGGAGGTCGATGGCCTTCCTCTCTACTATGATAACGAGATAGGCCCGGGTTTTTGGACAGTCGATTTCGGAAATTTTCTCTAAATTTGAAAGCACGGAGAGAAACGCCTGATGCACCGCGTCCTCCGCGTCCGCCTCACTCGGCAGCAGACGTCTGGCGGCGCGCAGCATCAGGAGGTGGTATCGTTCGTAGAGCGCCGCGAATTTCGATTGCTCTTCGGGGGTTGAGAGCAGAGATAGATACACCATCATCCTGCATCACGCTCCCACAGGCGCAGGATGCGCCGCCCGTCGCGGCTATCGGCGGGATAGAGGTAGTTCGCGGGGGAATATTCGCGGACACGATCCTCGTCCTGCCGGAAGAGCAGGATGTATTGCTCGCCCGGTTTGGCATCCGCGGGGAACTCCGGCGGGTAGATCTCGGCAGACTCGCCTTTTATGACCTGCTCTACCCGGTACTCTACATATTTCGTATAGGGATTCAGAATACGCTTATCTTCTTCCACCGTGACCAGCCACACATGATCGGCGTTATGGTACGCAGTCTTGGCGTCCTCCTGCCGCAGCATTTCTCCCGCGGTATCATATCCGCCCGCCTTCACCACGTCGCGGATCCATTCGTCCATGTCCGGGATGTTCTCTACCCCAAAGGAAGAGCGCCCCAGATAGGTCAGGCCGGATTCGTCCTCGCCCAGAATGAAATTGAACCAAACGCGGTAATAGGTGATATCGGGATAGAGCTGGCGGTTGATGCCGCCAAGGAAGAGGTAATAGGTCTTTCCGGGGATAAAGGTGGTGCCACGGGATTCCATCACATGGATGATCTGCCCGGCATTGTCGGTATAATCCGTCAGCACCCGGAAGCGATGACATTCCTTATAAATACCGGAGGCCTCACAGTCCAGATATTCCGCCCGCACGATGGTGTCCGACATCCCGCAGAGATCCGCAAGCGTCTCGGGGTACCAGGCATACAGGGGCTCGATGCCGCCGATATGCTCGGTATATTCGGTATTTGCCCGCATGGTTTTCAGACTACGCCGCCCCATTCGGGAGAAGGCGACCTTGTAAAGCGTGGACTGCTCCGGGTCGGCGGGCGGCAGCGTAGAACTTAGTAGTTTTTCCATCCACGCATCATGATCCATGTCGCGGTCATTCTTCAGAACCACCGAAGAAACCCGGCATTTGTCGCCCAGCGGATAGCGCTCCCGGACGAGATACCGGGCGGAGGTCTCGTTGCCCTCCTCGTCCGTCAGGTGATATCCGTCGCGGTCATAGCGCAAAACCGCAGTCTGGAAGATCCGTCCATCCTCCGTGCCAAAGTCCTGCACGACCAAGAGCTCTGACGGGATGCCAAAGCTCGTCCGGATGCGGAAACGGTGCCACTGGTGGAGGTTCCGCACGTCATAGAGATCCCGCACCACCAGATACCCGTTCTCCTCCGCCTGGGAGGCGGTGGCGTATGCCCCTTCCGGCGCGGCGGCGAAGAGCCACAGGGCAAAGCAGCCAAGCAGTATCAAAACTGCCAAACTGCATAAAAGAAGCCTTTTTTTCATGACCATCCCTCCACATATTTTCTGTTTTCTCCAGTATAGCACAGTTTTCCGTAGAAAACCACCCACAATTTTCCGCACATCTCATGGACTTTCCCTGCTTTCGGCAGTATAATAAACTCAGATCATTTTGCAGGAGGACGTTCCTATGCTGCCTGAATATTTGCATTTCCCCACCCCCGATGCTGCGGCGCGGCCGGAGCAGATCGTTACGGCCGGCAACGTGCGCTTTACGGTGCTGTCGTCCCGGCTGATCCGTATGGAGTGCGGCGGTGTCACCGACCGCGCCACCCTCACTGTGCTCAACCGCCGCTTTGATGCCCCTGCCTTTACTGCCGAAGAGCAGGACGGCGTGCTCACCATCACCACCGAACACCTGAAACTCACCTACCGCGTGGGCGCGGCCTTTGCCGCGGACACGCTTTCGGTCGCGCTGCTCTCCCGCCCGTATACCGTATGGCACTATGGCGAGGAGCCGCTGCAGAACCTGGGCGGCACCATGGAGACCCTGGACCGCGTGAACGGTTCTATGGAGATCGCGGGCGGCATCTGCTCCATCGACGGCTATGCCCTGATCGACGACAGCCGCACGGCCCTCATGGACGGCGAGGGCTGGTTCCTGCCCAGAGAGGCGGAAATCCTCGATCTTTACTTCTTTGGCTACGGCCATGACTATACCGCCGCGGTGCAGGACTATTACCGCCTCACCGGCGCGCCGCAGATGCTGCCCGCCTATGTGCTGGGCAACTGGTGGAGCCGGTATCACCGCTACAGCGACCGGGAGTATCTGGCCCTTATGGACAAGTTCCAGGAGAAGGATGTGCCCCTGAGCGTTGGCATTGTGGACATGGACTGGCATCTGACGGAGGGCGACGGCCGGGAATACTGGACCGATGGCTGGACGGGATACACCTGGAACGAGGACTATTTCCCGGATTATCAGGAGTTCTTAAAGGAACTGAAAAAACGCAATCTGAAAACCGCGCTGAATCTCCATCCCGCTCTTGGCGTGCGGGATCACGAGGCACAGTATGAGGAAATGGCTGCCGCTCTGGACCGCAAGGCAGACGGCACGCCGGTCTATTTCGATTGTCTGAGTCCCGACTTCTGGCGGGCATACTTTGAAGTGCTGCACTTCCCCTATGAGCGCGACGGCGTGGACTTCTGGTGGATGGACTGGCAGCAGGGCACGGACTATGCCTGGAACCCGGAGACCGGGGAGAATCCCCTCACCTGTCTGACGCCTCTCTGGATGCTGAACCATATGCATTATCTGGCGGCTCGCCGCCACGGCGGCCGGGGCTTCATCTTCTCCCGCTTCGCGGGCCTTGGTTCCCAGCGCTATCCCATCGGTTTCTCCGGCGATACCGTCATCACCTGGGAATCTTTACAATTCCAGCCCTATTTCACCGTTACGGCCACGAACATTGGCTATAGCTGGTGGAGCCACGATATCGGCGGGCATATGTCCGGCGACCGGGATGACGAGCTCACCACCCGCTGGATCCAGTTCGGCGTGTTCTCCCCCATTTTCCGCCTCCACAGCACCGCCAATATCTTCGCCAGCCGCGAACCCTGGACCTATAATCCTCGGGCAGAGGCCGTCATGAGCGACTTTATGCGCCTGCGTCATCGCCTCTTCCCCTATCTTTACACCATGTGCCGCAGAAACGCAAAGGATCTGATCCCGCTGCTGCGCCCCATGTATCATGTGAGCCCCGAGGAGCGCGCCGCATACGAGGTGCCGAATGTCTACTGGTTCGGCGATCAGATGGTGGCCGCGCCCATTACGGAGCGTGCGGATGCGGTCTCGGGTCTCGGCGGTACAGATGTGTGGCTGCCGGAGGGCGTGTGGGTGGATGCCTTCACGGGCTATGTCTATCGCGGCGGCAAGTTCCGCGCCCATCGTCCCCTGGAGCAGATGCCCCTCTTCTTAAAGGCCGGCGCCATCGTGCCGCTGCAGGCACATACCGCCCATGAAAACGATCTGGGCGGCAGCGAGCGCATGGAGCTTTGGATCGCCGCCGGCGGCAGCGGCGCCTTTACCCTCTATGAGGACGACGGCGAGACCCTGGCCTATGAGCAGGGCATCTATGCCGAGACGCCCTATGCATTCAGCTGGGGCGAGAAAACCCTGACTATCGCTCCCGTCCGCGGTCACGTCGATCTGGTGCCCGGCGAGAGAATCTACACCCTGCGTTTCATCGGCCTCGCCGCAGGCTGCGGCTTTACCGCAAATGGCGAGACGCTTGATGCCCAGTATGACGCCGCTACTAACACATACGTTGTCACGCTCTCCGGCGTGACCGCCGCGGAAGGTGCAGTCGTGACCATCACCGGCGCTGCACTTGCCGATGATTCCGATTACTACGCCCGCATCATCGACCTCCTCACCCGCGCCCAGGGCGGCTTTGACCGGAAGTATCAGCTGAAAGAACGTCTGGACAAGGCGATTGCGAAAAAGAACCCCGACCACTTCGATATCGTCTCCGACCACACGGACGGATTGCCCTCCGCCATGTACGAGATCTGGAATGAGTATCGGAAAGCAAGGAAGGAATAAAAAAAGAACCCCTTCGGGGGTTCTTTTTTTATGTGGATGCTCACTCCAGCGTAATGCTCTTCAGCTGCGGGGCGCCGCCGCCGTGGTAGCAGAGGTAGAGGGCCTGTTTCCCGTTCGGCATCTGGATATCGGCGGAGAAGTCGGTCCACACGCTGCAGTTCTTCGGGTATACGGTGGCCAGCACTTCGCCGTCGATGGCGGTCTTGACCTCGAAATAGCCGTAGGTGTAGGCGCGGGTGGTGAGGGTGATCTTGGTCACGTCCTGCATATCGAAATACTTAAAGCCGATGACGGAGCCGTCCTGGATGTTGTCGATATGGGCCGGGATCTCGTCGCCGTCGCGGCCGTCCTGCATGACGCGGGGAGAACGCGGGAAGAAGTTGAACATCTCGGCACGGGAGACAATGTCCTCGCCATAGATGTGGCAGGCGATGTATGCCGGGTACTCACCCTTACCGAGGAGCGGGCCGCCGTTCAGGCCGCAGGAAGTGATCTCTACCTGCGGGATGGAGCCGTCCTCGAGGATCTCCACCGGCTCGGCGCAGCCCTGGCGGCAGAACCAGTTACCATTGGTATGGCGATGATAGAAGATGTACCACTGGCCGTTGATCTCGACTAAACCGCCGTGGTTATTGGCGGAGAACGCGATGGGCTTCTCGGCGGGCTTATAGGTATCGATATTCAGGTCGCAGTTGGAGACGATGACGCCGCCGTAGGTATAATCGGCGTCGGGCTTATCGCTGACGGCATAGCACAGTTCGTGCATACCCTGACCGGAATAGACAAAGTAGTAGCGGCCGTTGATCTTACGGATGGAGGGTGCCTCGAAGAAGGCGTGGCCGTAGAAGTCGGTGCCGGGAGCGTATTCAAAGCCGGGGGCGATGAACTTCGGGCCTTCCACAACAGTCACCATATCGGGGGCCAGCTGAGTGCACATGGCGCCATGACGGGACTTATCACCCTCGGCGCAGAAGCCGGTGTAGAGATAGACCTTGCCGTCGTCGTCTAAGAGCACTGCCGGGTCAAACTGCGGCTCGTCGCCGGGCTTGTCGCCCAGCATGGTGCCGTCGGCGTAATGGACATGGCCGTAGAACTGGTACTTGCCTGCAGGGGTGTCGCAGACCGCCACGGAAACCACGGACAGATGGCTCAGCACATAGTAGAGGTAATAACGGCCGTCGGGGCCCTTGACTACGTCCGGGGCATAGAGGCAGCCGGAGTCATCGGGAGACAGCGGATCGCCGTCTTTCGGGAAGATGACGCCTTCATAGCGCCAGTTCCCCAGGTCGTCCACCGGTGCGGACCAGCACACATAGTCGCCAAGGCAGAAGGCATGGCCATTGAAGAAGTCGTGGGAACCATAGACGTACACACGTCCGTCAAACACATAGGGCTCGCCGTCCGGAACATATTCCCAGGAGGGCAGATAGGGATTGAATGCCTGCTTTTTCATAATGAATTCTCCTTTTATCCAATCATCCGGTTTTTATGCCAGCGTGATGCTCTTAAGCTGGGGGCTGCTGAAGCCGCGATAGGTGAGATAAAGCGCCTGTTTGCCGTCGGGGATCGCCACATCGGCAGAAAACTCCGTCCAGACATTGGCGTTCCGGAGCGGAATGGTGGCCAGCACTTCGCCGTCCCATGCGGTTTTCACCTCAAAGTGGCCGCCGGCATAGGCGCGGGTGGTGACCGTGATCTTTGTGACGTTCTGCATCTCGAAATACTTAAAGCCGATGGTGCAGCCGTTCTGGATGTTCATGATATGTGCCGGGATCTCGTCACCGTCGCGGCCGTCCTGAGTGACACGGGGTGCGGTGGGCAGGCGGCGCAGCATGCTCCACATGGGGTTTTCATCCTCTTCTCCGCCCTCCAGCATAATGTGGCAGGCAATGTAGGCCGGATACTCGCCGCGACCTACCAGCGGGCCGCCATTCAGGCCGCAGGAGGTGATCTCCACCTGGGGGATTCTGCCGTCTTCGAGGATCTCCACCGGCTCGGCGCAGCCCTGGCGGCTGTACCAGGTGCCGTTGGTGTGGCGGTGATAGAAAATGTACCACTGCCCTTCGATCTCCACGAGACCGCCGTGGTTATTGGAGCCGAATGCCGCGGGTTTGCCCGCAGGTTTATAGGTATCGATGCCGATATCGCAGTTTGATACGATGACGCCGCCATAGCGGAAGCCCTCGGTGGGACGGTCACTCACTGCATAGCATAGCTCGTGCATCACCTGAGAGGAATAGATGAGATAATACTGTCCCGCGATCTTGCGGATGGAGGGGGCCTCGAAGAAGGCATGGCCTTCAAACTCCGTGCCGCCGGAATAGGCGCCGCCGGGGATCACGGCCTTGTGATGCTCGAGAACCGTCAGCATATCGGGCTGGAGCACCGTGCACATGGCGCCGGTGCGGGACTTGTCGCCGCGGCCGCAGAAGCCGGTGTACATGTAGATCTTGCCGTCGTCGTCCAGAAGCACGCCGGGATCGAACTGGGGCTCGTCCCCGGGCTTTTCGCCCAGGCGCGTGCCGTCCTCGTAGTGGACATAGCCATAGAACTCATACTTGCCCGCCGGCGTGTCGCACACCGCCACAGACACCACATCCACATGATCCAGCACATAATAGAGGTAATACCGGCCGTCCGGGCCCACCACCACGTCGGGGGCATAGAGACACATGGAGGCGTCGGCGTTTAAGGGATCCTGGGTTTTTTCATAGATCACGCCTTCATAGCGCCAGTTCCCCAGATCATCCACCGGTGCAGACCAGCACACATAGTCGCCCAGGCAGAACACATGACCGTTAAAGAGGTCATGGGAGCCATAGACATACACACGTCCGTCAAAGACGTAGGGTTCCCCGTCCGGGATATATTCCCAGGAGGGCAGATAGGGATTGAATGCCTGTTTCTTCATAAGATTCGCTCCTTTATCCATGAGTTTTGATACCTGGTGATTGCCCGGGGCCTTATGCCTCCGGGACGATGAGGGTGGTGCGGATTTCGGCAAGCGCCGGGTTCAGGTCGCGCTCCGCGGAGAGGTCGAGGCGTGGGCGTCCCTCCCAGTCGATCTGTACGCGGCGGAAGCTGGACATCGCAATCTTCGCAGTATAGCCGGTGGCGGCGTGATAACCCATATAGAGGGTGCCGTCCGTGTCGCGGAAGTAGGAATGATGGCCGCAGCCGTACTGTCCCGGCACATCCGGGAAGGCCAGCATGGCCGTGGGCGACTTCGTCCAGGCGGCGGGATCCGTGAGATCGGCCGTGGGATCGGCGGTCAGGAAGCCCAGAACGTACTTGTATCCCCGGGCGTCACCACCGGAATAGGTCAGATAGACGGTATCCTCCGTCACCAGCGCGTAGGGACCCTCGTTATTGATGGTGCCCTGCACATTTTCCCAGCCGTACATGGGGCGGGAGATCAGCACCGGCTCGCTTGCAAGCTGCCAGGGACGGGCGGGATCGGCCTTTGCGATATAGAGCATGGAGCCGGAGTCCAGCGGCGTACCGATGGCGAAACGATAGGACCAGCACACATAGGGCGTGCCGCCGGCCTCGAAGTAGGTCATATCAAGAGAGATGCCGTCGTCCGTGAGATTCTCTCCGTTCGGCAGCAGGACGCGGATGGGATCCTCCCAGGAATTCTCATCAATGATGGATCCGCCCTTTTTCAGGTGCATCAGATGGCACTGCGGCGCCCACTTCTCGCCGCCCACGGCAAAGAGGATATAAAGCTCGCCGCCGATTACGTGGAATTCCGGCGCCCAGAAGGTCTGGATCAGATGACGGGCGGGATCATAGGGCAGGATCAGATGGAAGGGGCAGTCCTCGCGGAAGAGGCCCTCGATGGTGTCGGCCTCCTTGGCATAGAGGCCCACGTCGTTCATGCCGTCGTTGGTGGCGATGAAGTAATACTTTCCCTCCCAGCGGAAGAGCACCGGGTCGGCGAAATTCTCCACCAGCGGGAAGCGGAAGCTGCGGGCCGTCATGCGGCCGCGGATGGGATAAGCGCCGGGCTTTGCAAAATCCACGCCGCTGAGATCCCAGTCCACGCACTTTCCGTGGGTGCTGCCGTCAGAATAGACCGCGTTTACGCGGATGGCGGCAAGTTCATCGGCGGATGCCGCCGTGATGGTCTCCGGCACGTCGTTTGCCGTATGGGTCAGCGGCGACCAATAGGTCAGAAGGGCGTCATATTCTGCCCGGGAAAGCTCCACGGTATTGCCGGATACGGGCGCGTCCGCGGCCTGCGCTTCGGCGTCCGCCAGCTCATCCAAAGTAGCGGCGCAGGCGGTGTACCAGCGGCCGGTGGCATCCTGCCAGAGTGCCGTATAACGTCCGTCCTCACTTTCCGTCAGGCGGGCGGCCTCCAGATATTCCCCGCCCGGCACGGCGATCAGGCGCTGTGCCGTAAAGCGGCAGAGGTCATGGCTGCGCCAGAGAAGGAACTGTCCCCGGCTCTCCTCGTCCTTCGAGCCGTTTTCACAGGTGCGCACGGCAGTAATGGCAAAGCCGCCGTCCGGCAGGCGGGAGATCATGGGATTTTTCACGCCCTTGGGTTTGATCACGTTACTCGCGTCCAGGGTGCCCTCTGCAAAGAGAATGCCGTAATTGGCGCGCAGCGGCGTGGCGGCGCCGCCGTCCGAGACGGCGAAGTGGATGCTGCGTGCCAGTCCGTCCGGATAAGTTTCCGGCAGCGGCAGGCGGGTATGAAGAGATAACAGAATACGTTCTGCCATGGTGTTTCCTCCAAAAATCACAAATAAAACATGATACCGTCATTATACCACACTTCCCGGGAAGCTCCAAGGCTTCTCTCGGAAACTGTCTATCTTCCGCTTCCGCCCGAATACCGGAAAAAATATGGAAAAAATGATCGATAATTTTTCGAAAAGCCTCTTGTTTTCGGCGGTCGCTGGGACTATACTATTCCCGGATGCCGTGCAATTTTTCCATGATTTTCCACGGCGGAACAGGAGAAGGCCATGACAAGAGATATGACCAGCGGCTCCCCGCTGAAATCCGTGATTCAGTTCTGTATTCCCCTCTTTTTGGGGATGCTGTTCCAGCAGCTTTATAACATGGTGGACACCATGATCGTGGGCCGTGCGCTGGGTCTTGACGCCCTGGCGGGCGTGGGCTCCACGTCCTCTCTGAACGGCATGATCGTGGGCACCTGCACGGGCATCACCGCCGGCTTTGCCGTGCCGGTGACACAGGCCTTCGGCGCCAGAGATCACCGCGCCCTGCGACGCTATGTGACCGGCAGTGCCTGGCTCACCGCCGCCATTTCTCTGGTGGTGACGGTCACGGTGGTGCTGCTGTGCAAACAGATCCTCATCGCCATGAAAACGCCGGCGAATGCCCTCCAGTACGCCTATGACTATATGGTGGTGGTTTTTGCGGGCATTCCTTTTATCCTGCTTTATAATCTCTGTGTCGCCATTATCCGCGCCCTGGGCGACAGCCGCTCTCCCCTCTTTTTCCTGATCGTATCCTCCATTCTGAATATCCTTCTGGACCTTCTCTTCATTCTGGTATTCCAGTGGGGCGTCACCGGTGCGGCGCTGGCCACCGTATTGGCCCAGGGCGTGTCCGGCATCGCCTGTCTCGTCCATATGCGGCGGCACTTCCCCATTCTGCTGATGCAGCGGGAGGACTGGCGCATCGAGTGGCCCGCCATGCAGCGGCTGATGGTCATTGGTCTCCCCATGGGTCTCCAGGTGGGCATCACCTCCGCGGGCGGCATCGTGGTGCAGACCGCCTTCAATTCCTTTGGCGAACACGCCGTGGCCGGTATTGCCGCGGCCCAGAAGATCTATGGCGTGCTCACCGCACCTCTGGAGGCGCTGGGCGCCACCATGGCCACCTATGTGGGCCAGAACGTGGGCGCCAGAAAGATGGATCGGGTCAGCCTTGGCGTGAAGCAGGCCACCATTCTGGGCCTTGCCATGGCCGCCGTCATTCTGGTGCTGACGCTTCTCTTCGGTACGCCCATGCTGCGGCTCCTCTTGGGAGCCGGAGAGGCGGACGCCGTTGCCTTTGGCCGCCGCTTCATGCTGACCTCCATGTGCAATCTCGTGTTCCTCACGGGCGTGCTGGTCTACCGCTTCTCCCTGCAGGGTATGGGCTATGCGCACCTTGCCATGCTGGCGGGCGTGTTTGAGACCATTGCCCGCTTCTTCGTGGCCTATGGCCTGGCGAACTGGTTCGGCTATGCGGGCGTTTGCTTCTCAAATCCCCTGGCCTGGTCCATGGCGGATCTCTTCCTGATCCCCGCCTATGTGGTCTGCCTCCGCCGCCTGAAGCGCCGCTTTGCGGCAGAACTTCCCGCAGAATCCAAGTGAAGATCGATACCCGGATCACCGCTTTTCCCGGCGGTGATCCTTTTTTGTCAAAACGAATGTTCTCTGTCCCTTGACGGAACTTCCGCCAACTGGTAAAATAAAGGGAAGAATGAATGGAAGGATCGAGAGGAAATCATGACGATATTCGGCATCGACCCGGGCTTTGCCATCGTGGGTTTCGGCTTTATTGAATCGGACGGCATGCGCAGCCGGGAGATCCGTCACGGCGCCATCCGCACCCCCGCGCACACCCCCATGGCGGAGCGTCTCCAGTCCATTTATGAGGATATGTGCGTGCTTTTGGAGGCATATCGCCCCGACGCCGCCGCCATTGAGGAACTGTTTTTCAACACCAATATCACCACCGGCATCCAGGTGGCCCAGGCCCGGGGCATCATCCTTCTGGCCTGTCAGAATCACCATGTGCCGATTTTTGAATACACCCCCCTGCAGGTGAAACAGGCGGTGGTGGGCTATGGCCGCGCGGAGAAACGGCAGGTCATGGAGATGACGAAGGTGCTTTTGAATCTCTCCGCCATCCCAAAGCCCGACGACGCCGCCGATGCTCTGGCCGTTGCTCTCTGCCATGCCCAGGCCTCCACTTCCCTGCTCTCCGATTATACGAGGTGACTTATGTTTTACTATCTGGAAGGAACCATTACCCATCAGGAGCCGTCCATCACCGTGGTGGACTGCGGCGGCGTCGGCTATCTCTGCCACGTCACCACCATGACCCAGGCAAATCTCCATCTGGGACAGAAATCCCGGCTTTATACCCATCTCCATGTCCGGGAGGACGCCATGGAGCTCTATGGCTTTGCGGATATTGAGGAGCGGAACACCTTCCTCCTTCTGGTGGGCATCTCCGGTGTGGGCATGAAGGTGGGCCTCTCCATCCTCTCCACGGTAACGCCGGAGCGCTTTGCCATGGCGGTACTCAATGATGACGAGCGCGCCCTCACCGCCGCACCGGGCGTGGGCAAAAAGCTGGCCCAGCGGATCATTCTGGAACTGAAAGACAAGATGAAGGGCAAACTGAAGGATACGATCTCCGCCGACGCCTACCAGCCCGGCGCAGTCCTCGCCGGCAGCAATGCCCTGGACGAGGCCCGCATGGCCCTGCAGGTGCTCGGTTACTCCGCATCGGAGGCCACCGCGGCCCTGCGCGGTTTTGATCCCGCCGCCATGAATGTGGAGGACATGATCCGCGCCGCCCTGAAAACCCTGTCCAAGTGAAAAAGGATATAAGAGGAACGTATGAGCATCGAATTTGAAGATCAGAATGAAGAACGAATCCTTTCCATGACGCCGCGTCTTGAGGACGATGCAGAGGGCTCGCTGCGGCCCAGACGCCTGCAGGACTTTACGGGTCAGGAAAAGGTGAAGGATAATTTAAGCGTGTTTATCGAGGCCGCCCGGGCAAGAGGCGAGGCACTGGACCATGTGCTGCTCTACGGCCCGCCGGGCCTGGGCAAGACCACCCTTGCCAGCATCATCGCCAACGAAATGGGCGTGAATATCCGCATCACCTCCGGCCCCGCCATTGAAAAGGCCGGCGACCTGGCGGCACTGCTCACCAGTCTCGACACCGGCGACATCCTCTTCGTGGACGAGATCCACCGCCTGAACCGCAACGCGGAGGAGGTGCTCTATCCCGCTATGGAGGATTTTGCGCTGGATATCATCCTGGGCAAGGGCCCTTCCGCCCGGTCCATCCGTCTGGACTTAAAACCCTTTACCCTCATCGGCGCCACCACCCGCGCAGGACAGCTC
>SVLW01000016.1 GCA_015067705.1 Oscillospiraceae bacterium | reverse complement strand
CCTCTTTGCGGCGGGCGCCTCCGCCATCTCTTTCTCCCGCCCCCTGATCCAGAATCCGGACGTGGTGCGCCTCATCGTGGAGGGCGGCGAGTCCGGCTGTGTGGGCTGCTCCAGATGCTTCACGCCTGCGCTGAGCTTTGAGGACATCAAAAGAAGATGCCCCATGCGGAAAAACTGAATGAAATAAAAAAACACCCTCTGAAACGGTTGGTTTTCAGAGGGTGTTTTGTCCTTTACAGCAGTCCCAGGATCAGGAGATGCACCGGATAGAACGCATAGTAAAGCAGCTGCAGCGCCTTTCCGTGGGGGCCCTGGCGGCCCCGATAGAGCCAGATGGGAATGAGGGCGAAAAGCGCAAAGCCCTGGCGGGCAATAAAATGGGTCTCGCCGAAGAGGGTGAATTCATAGCCGTATCCGCCCAGCAGTTCCAAATTGATGTAGACAAGAGAGAGCAGCAGGAGGCCCCGCCGCCACCAGGCATTCCCCCGGAAGAAATAAAAGCACAGCACCGTGAGAACCCCGGCGTGGAGATAGTCCACCATGGTGAGAAGGCCCAGAAGATAGCCGCAGAGAACGGAGAGCACGGCAATCAGGATGCGGATGGGGAGGCGGCGATGGCGGCTTTTTTCATTCCAATGGATCAGGAGGAGCGACAGAAGAAAGCTCCACAGCACGTTCTGGTGGTAAGGATAGAAGATGCGCCCGCCCATGGCCAGATTGAAGGGAATCTCGGAGAGCAGCGCGAAGAGCAGGAGGCGCAGGAGATACCTTTTGAAGTTCCTGGTGTGAAAATACCCCTCCACGATGAGGAAGGAGAAAATCGGCATGGCCAGCCGTCCCACACAGGTGAGCCAGTCATTCCCCGGCACCACGGTGCCCCACAGATGGTCACAGAGCATCAGGATCATGGCAAGGAGATGGAGAGAAAAGGAAGTGGTTTCAAAGATACGTTTCTTCGGCACAGTGCGGCTCCTTTCGGGGTTTTCTATTATTATAGCATGATGGGAAAAAAGCACAAGTGCCGTCTCTCCCTTGTATCGTTCCGGGTTCTATGATAAAATAGCCACAGTTTCTTTTCAAACAGAGAGCAATCAGAGGATTTTGCAGATGTTCAGAAAAATCAGAGAATTGGGATGGCGCGCGGTGGTGGGCGGTCTCTTTGCGGCGGGGCTGCTGTTCGTGGCGGCGGCGGGACTGGCGCAGACGGTGCTGCTGCCGGCGGAGCGCAGTGAATATGAAAACCGCTATGCCCACAAGATCGACGCGCCCACTTTGGCGGGATATCTCTCCGGCAGCTTTCAGGAAAGCGTGGACAATGCGCTGGGCGACCAGGTGACTCTGTCCACCACCTTCAAGAAAGCCTATGCAAGACTGTCCACGGCGATCCTGGATCTGGCGGGGCGGCCCTTCCGGGAGTCGGAGTATTTGGCGGAGCGATATATCCGGGCGGATCAGGCGCTCTTATTCGGGCCGGAGCATCTGGTATACGCGCCCTATGATGCGGCGCGGAAAGACGAGCTCACCGCCCGGGCGGCGCAGCTTTCGGCGCTTATTGCCGCCCATCCGGAGGTGAAATTTTCCCTGTATTATATTGAAAAGGACACCGACCTGCATTTCGAGACCGGAGAGAAACCGGGCTTTTATGAGGCGCTGCGGCAGGGCGTGACGCTCCCGGAGGAGCGCATGGACGGTTTCACCATCGATTGTTTTGAGGAGTTTTCAGAATTCTTTTACCGCACGGATCACCACTGGAATGCCGCGGGCGCGGCGCGGGGATACCGGGAGGTGCTGCAGATTCTGGAATGCGAGGATGCGCCCCGGGAAGTGACGGCAGAGGTGACGCTTGCCGGGCGGATGTGCGGTTCCAAGGCGCTGAGCTATGGCCTGATGCGCGAAGAGGACGTGACACTCTATGCCTATGCGCTTCCGGAACTGCGCGTATGGATCAACGGCGCCCCGGCAGAGGCGTATGGACGGCAGGCGGCATTCCGAAACGGCGCGAAGGATCCGCCGTCCTACAGTCTGATCTATGGCGAGGACGACGGAGAAGTGATCCTCTCTACGGGGGACCCGGAACGGGAGAATCTGCTGATCCTGGGGGAATCTTATGATAATGCCATTCTGAATCTGGTGGCGTCCCACTATCAGAACACCTACGCGGTGGATCTGCGGTATTATGAGGCGCTTATGGGAGAGCCCTTCCGGTTCTCCGATTATCTTGCCGAGCATGAGATCCATCGGGTGCTTTTCATCGGAAATATCGATTATTTCCTGATGCCGGATTTTCTGGTGGAGGGGTGATGCCATGGTATTCAGCAGTTTGAGTTTTCTCTATGCGTTTCTGCCCATTACGGCGGTACTCTATTTGATTTGCCGCAATCGCGTCTGGCGGAATGCGGTGCTTCTGGCGGCGTCGCTCTTCTTTTATTCCTGGGGAGAGCCCCGGCGGATGGTGTGGATGATCCTGGCGGCGCTTCTGGCCTATGTCTGCGGAATCCTGATGGAGCGCTGTCGGAATAGGGACGGCCTGCGGCGGGGGATCTTCCTCGCGGGCGTGGTGCTGATCACGGGAAATCTGTTGGTTTTTAAGTACTTTGGCTTCTTTGCCGGGAATCTCCGGGCGCTCTTCGGCGCGGACTGGGCTCTGCCGGAGATCGTGCTGCCCATCGGCATCAGCTTCTATACCTTCCAGATCCTCTCTTATGTGATCGATCTCTATCGGGATCAGGTGAGGGTACAGCGGAACTTCTGGTATCTCCTGCTCTATGTGAGCTTTTTCCCACAGCTCATCGCCGGCCCCATCGTGCGGTATCAAACCGTGGAGGAGGAGATCACGAACCGCCGGGAGACGCTGCCCGAGGTGGCGGCGGGTCTGAAGCGCTTTCTGGTGGGTCTCTCCAAAAAGGTACTCATTGCCAATCAGGTGGGCGTCATCGCAGACACCATTTACGCGGGGGATCCCGCGGTGTTCGGCGGGGCCATGTACTGGATCGCGGCGCTTTCTTATGCCCTGCAGATTTATTTTGACTTCTCCGGCTATTCCGATATGGCCATCGGCCTGGGGCGGATGTTCGGCTTTCATTTTCTGGAGAATTTTGACCATCCCTATATCTCCTGCTCCATTACGGAGTTCTGGAGACGATGGCACATTTCTTTATCAAGCTGGTTCCGGGATTATATCTATATCCCCCTGGGCGGCAATCGGGTGAGCCGGGGGAAATGGATGCGGAATATTCTGGTGGTGTGGGTCATTACGGGCTTCTGGCATGGGGCCGACTGGAATTTCCTGCTCTGGGGGCTTTATTACGGTGTGCTTCTGATGCTGGAAAAGCTCTTCCTCGGCAAGTGGCTCTCCCGGCTGCCCAGGGCGGCGGGATGGTGTTATACCATGGTGCTGGTTCTGGTGGGCTGGGTGCTCTTCTATATGACGGATCTGCCGTCTCTGGGACGGGCGCTTCACGCCATGTTCACGCTGCCGAAAACGGACTGGGCGGCCGTTCTGACGGGGCATTACGGTCTGCTGCGGGGACTTTTCTTCCTGCCGCTGGGAATGGTCTGCGCCCTGCCATGGCGAATCCCCCGGGGCCGGGACAGTCTGCCTCGCGCCGTGGCGGAATATGCGGTGTACGCGCTGCTCCTGCTGCTCTGTGTCAGTACGATCCTGTCCACGAAATATAATCCCTTTATCTATTTCCGGTTCTGATCCGGCATCCGGTCTGCTAAGCGCAGGCCGGATATTTTTTCCCTCTTGACAGGAGGTTCTTCTTCCGATACAATATCATCAAACGATATCAAGTAACGATATCAGGAGGTGAGTCCCGTGCCGCGAAAGTCCATGGAGAGTCTGACGGAGAGTATGTTTTATGTGCTGATGGCGCTGATGGAGGGGGCCATGTGCGGCATTGAGATCGCCGCGTATTTGGAGCGGCGCACGGCCAGACGGATGCTCATCGGGCCGGCAACGCTCTATACGATTCTGGGAAAGTTTGAGAAGGAAGGCTATATCCGGGAGATCGAGGTCATCGGGCGAAAGCGCACCTACGCCATCACGGAGCAGGGGAAACAGGCGTATCTCACGGAGCTGTCCCGTCTGCGCTGCTGCGTGCGGGATGCGGAGGATGCGGAAGCAGAAAGGAGGCGGCAGAATGGAAACGCGTGAGAGGAAGGTCTTTCGGCCGGCGCCCTGCCCGGCCTATGATGTGGAAGGCATGGAGAGCTGGCTCTCGGATCTGTCGGCGGAGGGGCTGCATCTGGCGCCCGACGGGATCTTCTGCGGGATAGCGGAGTTTCACCGGGGCGAGCCCGGGCGGATGCAGTACCGTCTGGAGGCCTCCCGCCACGGCACCAGTATGTGGAATGAGCAAAACGGCGAGCCTGAGGAAGAGGCGCTGGAGCTGAACGCGGAATACGGCTGGGAATACGTGGCAAAACGCGGGGAGTTTTTCATTTACCGCGGGGCGTACGACGGGGAACGGGAGCTGAATACCGATCCGGAGGTGCAGGCGCTGGCACTTCAGGCGGTGCGGAAACGCCGTCGGGACGCCCTGCACACGGCGCTCTTCTGGATGGTGGTCTATCCCGTCGCCCGGTCACAGGGCATTGTGCCGGTGCTTTTAATGGCGATCCATATGAAATCCTGGCTGATGCTCTTGACGGGGCTTTTGCTCCTCTGGACGATCGTCAGTCGTCTGCGGGAATGCTTTGCTCTGACAAGATTATACCGTCGGCTTCGGGCGGGGGAAGAAATCCGCCGGGGCAAGGACTGGCGCAGACGTGCGGCGCTTTATCGCGGGGTGCGTATGGTGGACGTGGTGCTGACGGCGGTGTGGGCGGTGCTCTTTGCATCGACGCTGCTCTCCGGCATGGCAAACGAGGGGGAGATCCCCATTGCGGCGTATGCGGAAGAACTGCCTTTCGCCACCATTGCGGATTTTGCCGGTGAGGGCGCCGATTACGAGCTGACGAATATAGGCTTTGCTAATACGGTGCGGCGGTGGAGCGACTGGCTGGCGCCGGACAATGTGCGCTGGGAGGAGATCGGCTGCGTCACAGGAGCGGACGGCACGCGGATCGAGGGATCGCTTTATGTGGACTATCACGAGACGGTGCATCCGCGCATTGCCCGGGGTCTTGCCCTGGAGTATCTGCGGCACGACCGGGGCCAGGTGCGGCTGACCCGGCTATTCTCCGGGGAGAATCCCTTCGGTGAATATGAGGGGCCGGAGCCTTTGCCCATTTCGGCGGATTACGCGGTGGGATACCGGGATGACCACGGCTCTCCCCATGTGCTGATCTGTCAGGGGACGCGCATGGTGCGGGCGTCTTTCCATCCCTACAGTCAGTCAGAACCCCTTACCATGACCCAGTGGGCCGCGATTTTAGCGGAGAGTATTGCGGAATAACATTTGAAAAAGCCCGGATGGATCCGGGCTTTTTTGCGTGGGTTTTCGGGGATTTCATCGTATGATAGAATAGAAGGGAAAGTGAGGTGAGAGGGCGCGTGCAGGAGAAGGAGATCATCGCGCTGCTGCGGGCGCGGCGGGAGGCGGGCCTTTCGGCGCTGGCGACGCAGTACGGCGCACTGATCCGCTATGTGGCGGGACCCATCCTGCGGTCGGAGAGCGACCGGGAGGAATGCGTGCAGGACGTACTGCTGCGGATCTGGGAGCGGATCGACGGATATGCGGAGGATCGCGGCTCCTGGACGGCCTGGATCACCGTGATCGCCCGGAATGCGGCCATTGACATGGCCCGGCGTCGGGGCCGGGAGCTCCCCGTGGAGGCGCTCTCCGAAGAGCTGTCGGCGGAGGGCGAGGATCCCGAGGCGCAGCTTTTAAGAGAGGAACGGCGGGAACGGCTGGCCGCGGCGCTGTCTGCGCTTTCCGGCCGGGATCGGGCGCTCTTTTATCGGAAGTATTATTATCTCCAGTCCACCGCCCAGATCGCGGCGGAGACCGGCAGCACGGAACGTGCCGTGGAGGGGCGGCTGTACCGCATCCGCCGACGGCTGAGGGATCTGATGGGAGGTGAGGAGGCATGAGCGTGGAAAGACGGTATGAAGACCCGGCGTTCCCGGCACTTCTGCCGCCGGATGAGGAGATCACCCTCTCCGTGTCGCCCTGCCGCAGGGCTCTGCGGCGGATCCTCTGGGGCTATGCCCTCCAGGCCATTACGCTGCAGTTTCTCTATCTTCATTATCTCCTGCCCCTCTGCGGCATGATGCTGCAGCTTCTGGGCCTCCGCACGCTGCGGCGGGAGAATCCGGCGTTTCGCGGGGGATATGTGCTGGCGCTTCTGCGGACGGTGCTGACCTGCAGCGTGCTTTTATGGAACACCACCATCTGGTGTCATCTCCCGGACGGCAGTATCCGGAACCTGGCGCTCAGCGCTGTGAGCCTGCTGCTGCAAGTGACGCAGCTCATCCTCTTTGCCGCGGGACTTCGGCAGGTGCAGCGCAAGGCGGGGACGACGCCCCGCATGGGCGGGGCAGTGGGCATGGTGCTGTGGCTTCTGGTCTTATCGCTTCTGGCGGTGATCGGATACCGGGGAGCGGTGCTGTCGATTTTGATGATCCTGGCCTATGGACTGCTGCTCCGCGCGCTCTTCCGGGTAGCGCGGGATCTTGACGAGGCGGGCTATGCGGTGACGGCGGCGCCGGTGCGGATCTCGGACGGTGCGCTTCTGGGCGTGCTGGCGGCGGTGCTGCTGGCGGGCGCGGCGGTGGGATACGGCTGCTTTGGGCGCTATCCCATGGCGTGGCAGCCGGTAACCATGGAGGACACGGCGGAGCTGAGCGCCATTCGGGAAAATCTTCTGGCGCTGGGATTCCCGGAGGATATTCTATCAGATCTCAGCGCCGAGGAGCTTCTCACCCTGCGGGATGCCCGGCGCGTGGTGGTGTCCCGGGTGGAGCACCCGGTGAACGACGGACGCTGGGTCAGCGAACGGGACGAGGAAGGCATCCACCAGTATGTGGTGTACGACGACCGGGAGCTTCTGATCACCGGCGTGGGGGTGGAGCTCTCCGGCGAACGCGAGGCATGGCGGATCATCCATCACTTCCGCTGGATCATGGAGCCGGCACGCATCGGCACCGAGTCCATCCAGCTCTGGACCACCGATCGTCTGGATGGATGGCGCGTGGCGGATGCGGTCACGGGAGAGCTGCTCTGTGACCGGGCGGACGGTGTGTACCGGGCGGACTATGCAGAGCTTGGCCGGGAAACGTATGGATATCAGGATGTGCTCTTCGGAGAGCAGGAGGGGGACGACGTGTTCGCCGCCTTCTCCCTGCCGAGAGAAGGGGAGAATATCCGGGGATACCTGGCCTATACCGCGGAGGAGATGGAGGACGGCTGGATCATCGACTCCTGGATCAACTATACCCATCAGAGAAGCCGTTGGCAGTATCCTGTGCTGACGGCAAAAGGGATGCGGATGCGAAACGGTTGGCGGGACGCGGGTGCGTTCCTCACCGTGCAGGACGCGCTGCAGTTTTATCCAAACGCCGCAGAGCCCGCGCCCTTTTCATAATGCATTTACGGGGATGGAGGGTACTACTACCATTCCCGTATATTTTTTCTAATTACCTATTGACAAAGTAGGGAGTATACGCTATACTGGACTCACCAAGAAAGATAGTAGGTAAATAAACCGGAATCGAAATGGAATGGAGCGAAGCTTTATGAGGATATATGCAGATAACGCAGCCACCACGAAGATGAGCAGACAGGCCATCGAGGCCATGCTGCCGTATATGGAGACCCACTTCGGCAATCCCTCCAGTCTCTACACCCTGGGGCAGGAGGCGGCGGAGGCACTGGATGCCGCCCGCGGCCGCATTGCCGCAAGACTGGGATGCGAACCGCGAGAGATCTATTTCACCTCTGGCGGCAGTGAGGCGGATAATCAGGCGATTCTGTCCGCCGCCGCCATCGGCGCCAGGCGTGGGAAACGGCACATCATCTCCACTGCCTTTGAGCATCATGCGGTGCTGCATACTTTGGAGAAACTGAAAAAGGAAGGCTATGAGATCACGCTGCTGGATGTGCACGAGAACGGTCTTATCACAGCGGAGCAGGTGGCCGAGGCCATCCGGGACGATACCTGCCTGGTCACGGTGATGTATGCCAATAACGAGATCGGCACCATCCAGCCCACCAGAGAGATCGGTGCGGTGTGCCGGGCAAGAGGCGTATTGTTCCATACGGATGCGGTCCAGGCGGTGGGGCATCTGCCGGTGGATGTCCGGCAGGAGCAGATCGATCTGCTGTCCCTCTCCGCCCACAAGTTCCACGGCCCCAAGGGCGTGGGCGCCCTCTATGCAAGACGCGGGATCCCGCTGACCTCCCTCATCGAGGGCGGCGCACAGGAACGCGGAAAGCGTGCCGGAACGGAGAATGTGCCCGGCATCATGGGCATGGCGGCGGCACTGGACGAGGCCTGCGTGAAAATGGAAGCGGATGCAGCGTATGTGATGGGTCTGCGGGAGCAGCTCATCGAGGGACTTGCGAAAATTCCCCACAGCGCCTTAAACGGCGACCGGGAAAAGCGTCTGCCGGGTAACGTCAGCTTCTGCTTTGAGGGCATCGAGGGCGAGTCGCTGCTGCTCCTCTTAGATCAGAAGGGCATCGCCGCTTCCTCCGGCTCCGCCTGTACTTCGGGATCGCTGGATCCCAGTCATGTGCTTCTGGCCATCGGTCGGGTGCATGATGTGGCCCATGGCTCCCTGCGGCTTACGCTGAACGCGGAGAATACGCCGGAGGAGGTACAGGAGATCATCACGGCAGTAGAAGAAGTGGTGACGTATCTCCGGAAAATTTCCCCGGTGTGGCGCGATCTGGAAAATGGCAAGCGCCAGTATATTTTATGACATTCATTCATATACCATAGATATCATTTGAGAGAAAGGAACAGAAGTATGGCACTTTACAGCGATAAGGTTATGGATCATTTCACCCATCCCAGAAATGTGGGGATCATTGAAAATGCCGACGGTGTCGGCGAAGTAGGCAACGCCAAGTGCGGCGATATCATGAAAATCTATCTCAAAATCGAGAACCAGGTGATCTCTGACGTGAAGTTTGAGACCTTCGGCTGCGGCTCTGCCATTGCGTCCAGCTCTATGGCCACGGAGATGATCAAGGGCAAACCCGTGGCGGAAGCCCTGGAGCTGACCAATCGGGCGGTGGCAGAGGCTCTGGACGGCCTGCCGGCGCACAAGCTGCACTGTTCCGTGCTGGCGGAAGAGGCCGTGAAGAATGCGGTGCGGGATTATTATGAGCGTTATGGCATTCCTTATGACAAATCCTGCTTCCCGGATTGTGAAAATTGTGCCCACTGTCACTGAAAAGCCATTGCAAACCTATCTAACCCATGGTATAATAGGTTAGAAATGAGGTGACTGTACGATGATGATATCAACCAAAGGGCGCTATGCGCTGCGCGTGATGATCGATCTGGCAGAGGAACAGGCGGCGGGCTATACCCCCCTGAAAGGCATTGTGGAACGGGAAGACGTGTCCCAGAAGTATCTGGAGAGCATTATGACCATGCTGTCCAAGGCGGGTCTTGTGGACGCGGTGCACGGCAAGGGCGGCGGTTATCGCCTGAACCGGCCGGTGGAGGAGTATACTCTGGCGGATATCTTGTCCGTGACGGAGGGTTCTCTTGCCCCGGTGGCCTGTCTCCACGCGGATGCGGAGCCCTGTGAAAAGGCGGACGAGTGCCGCACGCGGCCCGTGTGGACAAAGCTGGAGGAAATCATCGAGGACTATCTCCGGAGCGTCTCTCTGAAGGATCTGAGCTGTCGGTAAGACAGGATCGTTTCGGGAGGTGACAGGAAATGAAAGCAAGATTCGGTCTGCATAGAAAAGCGCTCTTGATGGTGATCGTGCTGGCGCTCGGGCTATTTGGATTCCATGGCTGTGCGGCAAAACCGAAAAAATCCGTCAGCTCTATCGAGTCCATGACGCTGACCATTCACGGGATGCGCGGCAGTCGGTGCTATGAGATCACGGACGAGGACGGTATGATCCGGCTGCAGCGATATCAGATGTATGTGAAAGACGGTGAAGATGTTCTGGAGTTGGATGGCGCGGTGGATTGTGACAAGGAGAGCTTCCTGGCGCTTATAAACTCCTGTCAGGTGATGAGCTGGGACGGATTCCACGGCAAGCATCCGAAAAACGTGTCGGACGGGGACATGTTCCGGTTTGAGGCTTCCGTGAACGGGGGCGAGACCATCCAGGCAGATGGTTCCGCCAATTTCCCGGAGGGATACCGCGATCTGGTGAGATCCTTTAACGAACTGCTCTCCGGGGCAGAACTGCAGTAAAAATAGAAACCTCCCTGTGATCGTACAGGGAGGTTTTTTGTCAAGATCGCATTAGCGGTAGAGCTTCACGCGGCGCAGGAGGGAATAGAGCTTTCCGCCGCCGGGGAGCTGCAGCAGTTCCTCCCGGTCGAGGATGTGCAGCGCCGCCACCATCACGCCGTAGAACAGGGCAGAGAGGGCGATGGAGCTCAGCGTGGCGACTCCGTTGGAGCCGGTGATTACATAGACCAGACGATAGGCCAGCATGGAGAACACGCCCATGGCGAGATTGGCCAGAACCGGCTTCACCACATACTTCATGGGCCGGAGCTTTAAGGGAATGGCCCGATGGAGCAGATAGAAGCAGACGGAGAAGGCCACCAGATGGCAGACGATGGAGCTGTAGGCCGCGCCGTAGATATTGATCTCCGGGATACGGATCAGGATGGTGTTGAGCACCACCTTGATGGCTGCGCCGCAGAGCAGGCCGATGGCCGGGGCAAACACCTTGCCCACGCCCTGCAGGGCGCCGCAGATGGTCTGGTCCAGCGCCGTGAAGATCAGGGCGATGGCGGCCAACTGTAATAGATCCGCGCCGTCGCTGGTGGCGGGATAGATCAGGTCAAAGATGGGCTGCGCCAGGGTGATGAGGCCCATACAGCAGGGCAGCACCAGAAGCGTGGAGATCAGCAGGGAATAACTGACCCGGTCGGAGGCCTCCTGCCGGTTGCCCTTTGCCAGCGCCGAAGCAATGGAGGGCACTAGAACCGTGGCAAAGGCGATATTCAGGGCCAGGGGGAGATTCGTGATGATATCGCTCTTGGATAACATACCGGACAGCCGTGCCACTTCCAGATTCAGCATTTCTGCCGTGGGTACACCGGCCACGCCGGGGATACCCTCCGCGAAGGCGGCGGTGATGCCGCGGGTGATGGTGGCGGTGTCAATAACGCGGGCGAAGGCCGCGATGGTGGAGGACAGGGAGATTGGAATGGAGATCCAGAGAATGCTCTTTGCCACCCGGAAGAAGCCATGCTCCGCGTCGTCCGGGGCCTCCTCGGGGCCCTGATCCCGGATGGCCTGCAGTTTTCCGAGATTGCGGCGGTAATAGAGCAGGATATAGAGGAAACTGATGACAATGGAGACGGTGGTGGCGAAGTTGGCGGCGGCGGACATGATCTCCGCAGATTCGGTGACCATGAGCAGCACAAAGACGATGGTGAGCGTGGACTTAAAGACCTGCTCCAGCACCTGAGAGGTGCCGGATACCTTCACGTCCTGATGACCCAGGCAATAGCCGCGGATCACGGAGGAAATGCAGACGAAGAACACCGAGGGCGCCAGCGCCTGCAGAGTCAGCTGGACGCCATCCAGACGAATGACCGTGAGGGCGATGAAGTCCGCGCCGAAGTACATGAGGAAGGACACCGCGGCGCCGATGATGCCAAAGAGCACCAGCGCCACATGGAAGATGCGCTTTGCCTGGCGGTATTTGCCTACGGCCAGACGCTCCGACACCATCTTGGAGATGGCGTTGGGGATACCCACGGAGGAAATGGCCAGAAGAAGCATGTAGATCTGATAGCCGGTGCTGTAGAAACCGTTGCCCACGTTGCCAAAGCCATCGATATTGGTGATGACCAGACGATAGACCAGGCCCAGGAGCTTGATCACCACCTGGGACATGAGGATATAGAGAACCCGGGACATAAAGGTCTGGGTGCGTTCGGATTTAGACGGCATGGGTGTGACTCCTTTTTCTTAGAACAGCATGATAGCGGCCTTTGCGCCGATGGACAGGAACGAGACCAGCGTACAGGCCAGCAATACGCCCAGGGCAATGGCCGGGGCGGCATGGCGCAGCCGGATATCCAGCATGGCGGCGATGAGAGCGCCGGTCCAGGCGCCGGTGCCGGGCAGGGGAATGCCCACAAAGAGGATGAGGCCCAGAGCGCTGTATTTCCGGATCTTTTCCGCCTTTTTGCTGTCGGCCTTGGATTCCAGCTTCGCAACGATCCGCTCGAACTTCGGACTGATTTTCCGCATCCAGGCAAAGATCTTCCGGATGAAGAGCACAATGAAGGGCGCGGGCAGGAAATTACCCACGGCGGAAGTGATAAACACCAGCCAGGTGGGCAGACCCATGGCAACGCCCGTGGGAATGGCGGCACGGCATTCAAATATCGGCACCATGGAGATCAGAAAGGTGATCAGCGTCTTGCCGGGATCGGAAGAAAAGAACTCAGGTAAATTCATGGGCACACCTCGTAGATATCAATAACTAAAATAGTATACCGCGCGGATCGGTATGCTGTCAAGTTATCGCGGGGATTCTTCCGGGAATCGGCGCGTGTGGACGAGTTTCGCGCCGTCATGCAGCCGGTTATTGAAACGGGCGCCAGACTGTGTTAGAATGAAAGCGCAGGTACTCCCGCATTTGAGAAAGGACAGTTTGCGCGTATGAACAACGTGATTTTTCTTTGTTTTGTTCTCCCGGTGATCCTTGGAATCGTGATTCGATTCCTGCTCCGCAAATGGAGAAAAGCTTATCTGGTGACAGGTGCTTTTGCGCTCCTTTCTCTGCTCGTCTGGATCTGGACCCGCCATTTGGTTTCTCACGGAACCGACGGCACGCTTCTGCTCTGGGCAGTGATGACCGCCGAACTGGCCGCGGGATCGCTCCTGACCGGCGGATTCCTGTGGCTGGTGCAAAGAACAAGTCGTGGGAAAGCGGCAAACCGCTGAGATCAACACGCTCCCGAAAAAATAAGCCGTACGGATCCATGAGGATCGGTACGGCTTTTTCTTTTATTCCAGATACGGGGCAAAGCGGGGATGCATCCGCAGGGCCGCCCAGTGGGGGAGGAAGAAATCCGCGTGGCGGAGAAGCGTCTCCCGGTCGTCGGCGTTGCCGGAATCCGCCACGGCTATGGCGCACATGCCGGCATCTTTTGCGGCCAGAATGCCCGGGAGCACATCCTCGAATACCACGCATTTTTCCGGCCGGATGCCCAGCTTTTCAGCACAATGCAGATAAAATGCCGCATTTCCCTTGGGTAGCTCCGGGCGGGAATGGACGAAGCAGGAAAAGCAGTCATACACGCCGCAGCGCTTCAGCGCCGGGACATAATAGGCGGGATCGGAGGCCGTGGCCAGGGCGATGGGGATGCCCTGCTCCGCAAAGCGGTGGAGCACCGCGTCGGCCCCCGGCTTCATGGGGATATCGCACTCATAGGCGTGATGCACCATCCGGTGCCACTCGGCAATGATGGCCTCCTCGGACTCCGGGAAAGAAAAGCGGGATTTCGTATAGGCGGCGGCCTGGGCCAGATTCATGCTGGCGATGGCGGGGACGTAGTCCGGAGGCACGGCAAGGCCGCGCTTTCCCAGAAACACCTGGTCGATCTCGTGCCACACATGGGTGGAGTCAAGAAGGGTGCCGTCCAGGTCAAAGATCAAAGCAAGCTGGGGCATAGGGGAGGACTCCTTATGGTTTTGTTGCATACTTGCGGTAGATACGATGATAGGAGAAGAGCAGGAAAAAGATCCCGGGCATGCAGGAAAGTCCCACGAGAATCCCCGCAAAACCCGGATATCGGATGCCGATCACCGCGGAGAGAAAATAGGGCAGGGAATAGACCGACCACAGGCGGGCGTTTGCCCGGTTATAGGCCGGGATATCCCGGATCTCCTCCGGGGCGACCTCTGTTCCGGAATAGAAATGCATGGGTTCTTTTCTCCGGCGCGCCCACTGGCCGATGGCGAGAAAGACGCCGCCGCAGAGGAAGCAGACAAGGGACATGACGATGGATCCGCCCATGGGATCACCTCCTTTTTATTCAGTATAGCATAGCTTCCCGGAAAGTGCAAACCGGATGAGAACTTGGCAGAAATAGACGAAAGATTAGTGGAACCCTCCGGCGTAATAGTTGCATTTTGTGAATGCGTGTGCTATAATCATAAAGTATGATTATATGCCACAGAAGAGATGGCAAAGTATTTAGGAGGATCACATGGCTGATATCAAGAAATTAGGTTTTGGTTTGATGCGTCTGCCCAAGGAGGGCGACTGGTATGATGTGCCCCAGATCAAGGACATGGTGGACTATTTCATGGGCAAGGGCTTTACCTTCTTTGACACCGCATACGTCTATAACGGAGGTAAGAGCGAGATGGTAGCCAAGGAAGTCCTGGTGGATCGTTATCCCCGCGAGAGCTTCCAGCTGGCGTCCAAGCTTCCCATCTGGGTCTGTAAGGAAGCCGCCGATATGCAGAAAGTTCTGGATACTTCTCTGGAGCGCTGCGGCGTCGAGTATTTCGATTATTATCTGCTCCATTCCCTGAACGACGGCGAGCGTCTTGAGACCCTCGACAAGTTCGGCGCATGGGACTTTATGGAAAAAGCAAAGGCCGAGGGCAAGATCCGCAACTGGTGCTTCTCCTTCCACGATAAGGCAGACGTGCTGGACAAGATCCTCACCGAGCATCCCGGCGCAGCCTATGTCCAGCTGCAGATCAACTATGCAGACTGGGAAGACGACGGCGTGCAGGCCAGACTGAACTACGAAGTCTGTAAGAAGCACGGTGTGCCGGTGGTCATCATGGAGCCGGTCAAGGGCGGCTCTCTGGCACTTCTCACCCCCAATGTTCAGAAGATCTTCCTGGATGCTGATCCGGATGCATCCTTCGCTTCCTGGGCCGTGCGTTTCTGCGCCTCCCTCGATAACGTCGTCACCGTTCTCAGCGGCATGAGCACCATCGAGCAGGTCCGCGACAACGTGGACTTCATGGACAGCTTCAAGCCCCTCACCGAGGCAGATTACAAGGTCATCGACGCTGCTCTTGAGGAGATGAAGAAGATCGATACCATTCCCTGCACCAAGTGCGGCTATTGCGTGGAGGCCTGCCCCCTGGACATCGCCACTCCCTCCATCTTCGGCTGCATGAACTTCGAGCTGCTTTATAACGACCTGAATAACGCCAAGCGTCAGTACACCTTCGTGAACGCTGACCGCCGTGCCGATAAGTGCATCCAGTGCGGCGCCTGTGAGGACGTCTGCCCGCAGCACATCGGCATCCGCGAGCTGCTGCAGCAGGCTGCTGCCCGTTTGGTCTGATTGATTTGTCTTTCTCCGCTCCGGCGGAAGAACAGGAGGAACCCCCAATGGCTGGTAAACTGAGCGTGTTTGAGCCCCAGGCTCTCTTTGGATATTTTGAAGATCTCTGCGCCATTCCCCATGGCTCCAAAAACGAGAGTGGCCTCGCCGATTATCTCGTGGCCTTTGCGGAACAGCATGGCCTGCGCTGGTATCGTGACGCGGTACATAACGTGGTGATCTATAAGGACGCCACCCCCGGCATGGAGGAGCGCCCCGTGGTGATCCTGCAGGGTCATACGGACATGGTGTGCGAGAAGATCGCAAGCTCTGCCCATGATTTTGAGCATGACGGCATCGACCTCATCGTGGAGGATGGCTGGATCCGTGCAAACGGCACGACTCTTGGCGCCGATAACGGCACCGCCGTTGCCATGATGCTGGCACTTTTGGCCGAGGAGGGCGTTGCCCATCCGGCTCTTGAGTGCGTCTTTACGGTGCAGGAAGAGATCGGCCTCGTGGGCGCAAGAGAGCTTGATGTGAATGTATTAAAGGGCAGACTGCTCCTGAATCTGGACGGCGGCCCCGATTTTGCGGCCTGTGTCAGCTGTGCCGGCGGTTATCACATCGATCTGCGCCGCCGCTACGCCACCGAACTGCCGAAGGGCAAGGCCATCCGCGTCACCATCGGCGGTCTCCCCGGCGGTCACTCCGGTGTGGAGATCCAGAAGGAATATTCCAATGCCATCAAGCTTGCCGGCCGACTCCTGCAGGCGGCCCGCACCGCGGCGCCCATCCAGATCGCAGAGATCGCGGGCGGCGGTAAGGACAATGCCATTCCCCGCGACTGCGGTTTTACGGTTGTGACGTCCTGCTGTGCGGCAGAAAAGGTCATGGCGGCACTGAATGAGATGAAGACCACGATTCTGGGCGAGATCCTCGCCGCAGAGCCGGAGGCCGAGATCGTGATCGAGGAGGCTGCGCTTCCCGCCACGGTGATCGCCCTTTCTGATACGAACGCGCTCATTGATCTCTTGCTGCTCTCGCCTCACGGCGTGCTGGCCACGGATGTGCGCAATGGCGGATTCGTGACTTCTTCCGTGAATCTGGGCATTCTGTCCTCGGACGGTGCCTTCCGCGTGACCTATATGGCCCGCGCCAGCATCGATTCTCTGGCGCAGAATACCATTGAAGAGATCAAGGTTCTGGCAAAGGTGCTGGGCTTTGAAGTGACGGAGCTGGACGGTTATCCCGGATGGCCCTATGCGGAGGTTTCCCCGCTGCGTGACGCGCTTGAGAAGTGCGCCCGTAAGAAGTACGATCATGGCTACACCTTCGAGCGTACTCATGGCGGTCTCGAGTGCGGTGTGCTGGCCGGACGTATGCCGGGCCTCGACGCCGTTTCCATCGGCGCCCATGCCACCGGCGCACATACCCCGGAAGAAAAACTGGAAGCCGCATCGCTGAGCCTGAATTATGCGTTCTTAAAGGACGTTCTCCTGATGCTGTAAGCGAAATGATATGATAATAGCCAAGCTGTATGTCGCAGCTTGGCTATTTTGTTACTCTAATTCCGTGCGAATTGTGAATGTATCCGGCAAGTGGAAAATCTCTTTTTTCAGGAAGAGGGGGTAGAAGTAAAGTTCTTCTAACTTTTCAAATTCCAGCCACTGAAAAGTATGCGTTTTTCGACCCTCTTTTGAGAGAAAGCGTTTGCCCCGGGAAAGCAAATCCGTATCTGAAATATCCATCAGAAAATAGATACAGATTTCATGATAATGCAGGTGATCCACATCTTCCGTAAAGAACGCTTGGTTCAGCCACAGCGGACGCTCGATCTTTGCGGTGATTCCCAGTTCTTCCTGTAATTCCCGAATCACGGCGTTCTCGGCGGTTTCACCCATGGCGACTCTTCCACCGGGCAGGTAATAGTAGGGGGAACGCTCGTCCTGCATGGCAAGGATTTTCCCATCGGAAATAATCATGGCGCAGACGCGATAGTTGAATTTATCATTACCGGATACAAAGGAAATATCCATACATGACCTCCTCATCTCGTTGTGGTTGATATCTTATCGGATTCGGTGTAATGATGCAAGAAAGATGCCGCGAAAAGTTCTATTTCGCGGCATATATTATTGTATTTCCCCGGCAAGGGATGCCAGGTGCTTGGTGTAGGGGTCCTTGGGGTTGTGATAGATCTCCTGCACGGGGCCCTGTTCCACGATGCGGCCTTCCTTCATCACCAGAACCCGGTCGCAGATGCGATAGATCACGCCCAGATCGTGGGAGATGAAGAGATAGGAGATCCCGAATTCCCGCTTCAGGGAAAGGATCAGTTCCAGAATCTGCTGCTGAGTGGTGACGTCCAGGGCGGAAACCGGCTCGTCCGCCACGATGAGGGCGGGCTTCTGGATCAGTGCCGCGGCGATGGCCACACGCTGGCGCTGGCCGCCGGAGAGCTGTGCCGGGCGACGGGAGAGATGTTCCTCCTCAAGACCCACATGGGAGAGGATCTCCCGCACGGCGGCCTTGCGCTCCGCCTTGGGGACGCCCTTCACGCGGAGGGGTTCTTCCAGAATCCACTCCACGGTTTTCGCGGGGTTTAAGGAGCTTAATGGGTTCTGGAACACCATCTGGGGCTGGGTGCCGTGGCGCTCCACGGTGCCGAAGTCCTGACGGAGAATGCCGGTGACCACCCGGGCGGTGGTGGACTTGCCGCAGCCGGATTCGCCCACGAGACCCAGGATCTCGCCCCGCTGGACGGAGAAACTGATGTCGTGAAGCACCTCCACGCTGTTCCGGCCGGACTTATAGGAGGCATGGACGTGGGAGAGACGCAGAACGGTCTCGGTCTCGCTGGGGCGGAAGTCCGCCCGGCGGCGGGTCTCCGCCACAAGGGTTTTGGTGTAAGGATCCTGCGGGTGCAGGAACACGTCTTCCGTGTCGCCCTGCTCCACGATGCGGCCGTCCTGCATGACGGCCACCCGGTCGCAGAGCATCCGAATCACGCCCAGGTCATGGGAGATGAAGAGCACCGCCATGTGATTCTCCTGCGCCAGACGGCGGATCAGACGGAGGATCTGCGCCTGGACGCTGACGTCCAGAGCGGTGGTGGGCTCGTCACAGATCAAAAGACCGGGATGGGTCACAATGGCGGCGGCCAGCATGACCCGCTGGCACATACCGCCGGAGAGCTCATGGGGAAATTTCCCGTAAAGGGCTTCTGGTGCATCAAGCTCCACCGCCGAGAGTGCCTTAAGCGCCGCGGCACGGCGGGCGTCGGGGGAGAGATCGGTGTGCAGCAAAAGCGCCTCCTCCACCTGACGGCCGATGGGCATCAGGGGATCGAGAGAGGAAATGGGCTCCTGGAACACCATGGCGATCTCGCGGCCGCGGATCTCCCGGTACCCGGCCTCAGAGAGGGTCAGAAGATTCCGGCCGTCCAGCAGGATTTCGCCTTCCATGCGGACCTTTTTGCGGTCGAGTAAACCCGCCACCGCCAGTGCGGCCGTGGTCTTGCCGGAGCCGGATTCGCCCACGATGCCCAGGACCTCGCCGGGGGACACCGTGAGATTCATATCATCCACGACTTCAAAGCCGCGGTTTCCCGTGAAGGTCAGAGACAGATTCCGGATTTCAAGCATGATCTCCCGCCTCTCTGGTGAGACCCTCACCCAGTAATGTAAAGCCCAGGATCAGAAGCACGAGGCAGAGTCCCGTGCAAATGGCAAACCAGGGCGCGGAATACCAATAGGTCTGCGCCTCCGACAGCATCCGGCCCAGACTGGGATCCGGGGGCTGGACGCCGATGCCCAGATAGCTCATGCTGGCCTCTGCCAGCACGGCGTTATTAAAGCCAATGGCCAGCGCAGAGAAAAGCACACTGCGGGCATTGGGCAGAATATGCACAAATAAAATACGAAGAGAGGACACGCCCATGAGCTTTGCATTTTCTACATAGTCCTGCGTCACGGCGCGGGCGTACTCGCCCCGGACGATGCGGGCAAAACTGGGGATAAAGAGGATGCCAAGGGCGATGACCACATGATATTTGCCGGGGCCCAGCACACTGACGATGACAAGCGCCAGCAGGAAGCTGGGGAAGGCGGTGACGGTGTCGCAGATGCGCATGAAGATCAGGTCGATGGGGCCGCCGTAATAGCCGGTGAAGGAGCCGATCAGAATACCGCAGAGCGCACCGATGGCCACCGTCATCACCGCAATGGTGAGCGTGGTGCCGGCGCCCTCAAAGACGCGGCTGAAAATATCCCGGCCCAGGTTATCGGTGCCCATGAGATGGGCGAGGGAAGGGGCGTCCAGCTTTGGCCCAACGCTGAGGGCCGTGGGGTCATAGGGCGTCCAGAACATGGCAAGGACGATCAGCGCGATCATGAGCGCAGAGATGGCGCCGCCGATGATGGTATAGCTGTGATGACGTTTCATTTACGCACCTCCCGATCAACACGGATACGGGGATCGATGACGCGGTATAAAAGATCCGCCAGGAAGTTCATGAGAATGACGAGGACGGCGATGAGCATGACAATGGCGCACACCACGGGGAAGTCACGGTTGGAAATCGAGCTGATGAGCAGCTTGCCGAGACCCGGCACCGTGAAAACCTGTTCGATGATAATGCTGCCCGCCACGATCTCGGGGATCGCGAGTGCCAAAAAAGTCACGACGGGGATGAGGGCATTTCGAAGCACATGGGTATAAAGCGCACGGCGGCGGGAGTTTCCCCGGCTCAGCGCGGTGCGCATATAGTCCCGGCCAAATTCCGAGACGATGGAGCTCTTTAAGAGCTTGATGGTCATGGCTGTTTTGGGAATCGCGATGGCAATGGCGGGGAAGAGGAGATAGGCGAGGCAGGCGCCGAAGTCCTCCCGGAAGGAGACATAGCCGCCGGGGACAAAGAGATGCAGGGTCTGGCCCAGGATCAGGGTCATGAGAATGCCCAGAAAGAAGGGCGGAATGGACATGGAGATCTGATTGAGCGCCGTGAGGATGCGGTCGGGGATCGAATCGTCATGAGAAGCCAGGAAGATGCCCAGAGGAATCGACAGCACCACCACCAGAAGGAAGGCCATGGCGGAGAGCATGGCGGTAACGGGCAGCTTGTCCGCCAGAAGTTCCCCTACGGGCTGGCGATAGGAATAGGACGTGCCGAAATCGCCGGTGAGGAAATCCCCCAGCCAGCGGAAATACCGGGTGAAGAAGGGATCGTTCAGGCCCATCTCGTCCCGCAGCTTTTCGGCCATTTCTTCCGTATACTCGGTGCCCAGCATTTTGGTGACCGGGTCGCCGGGGATGATCTGAAAGGTCAGGAAGGCGAGGAAGGACACCAGTAACAACGTCATAATGAGAGATGCGATTTTTTTCATGAAGGTGTGCATGGCCCGCCCTCCTTACTTTCAGAATGGTTTCAGCCCTTGGGCTGGAGTTTTGCGAGATCGATGATGAACATGGGGTACAGGGTATAGCCGGTGAGGTCGCGTCGAACCGCTACCATATCAGGCATATCCATGAGATAGATATTGGCGGCGTCATCCGAGAGAATGGTCTGGCATTCCTGATAAGCGGCCACCTGTTCCTCATCGCTTGCGGCCTCTACGGCGCGCAGATACGCGGCGTCATACGCGGGATTTGCGAAGTTCGAGATATTCTTGGCATGACCGGAGTTAAAACGCTCCAGAAGCGCTCTTGCCGTCATGGCAGAGGCGTCAAAGTCCACGATGGTCATCTCGTAGTTCCGGGCGCCGTAGACGTCGGAGACCCAGGTCTCCCAGTCCACCAGAATGATCTCGGCATTCACGCCCACGGCCTTCAGATGCTCGGCCACCACCTGGGCGGTCTCCACATACTGGGTGGCAGCGGAGGAGGCGGTCAGGGTGATGGAGAAGCCGTCGGGATATCCGGCCTGAGAAAGCAGCTCCCGGGATTTATCCGGATCATAGGGATAGCGGCCGGTGAGCTCTTCCATGAAGTACTTGCCGAAGGCAGGATACATACTGCTGCCAAGCGGCGCGCCCTTGCCGTCAAAGACCAGGGCCATCAGTTCCTCCACGTTCACGGCGTGGCACAGCGCCTGGCGCACCAGGGGATCGTTCAAAGGCTCCACGGCGTTATTGAGGTAAACGCCCAGCACGCTGTTCATACCGCCGGTGATCACGTCGTACTTTTCCTCCACTTCCGCCGCCTGAGCAGGCGTCAGATGAGCGCAGAGATCAATGGCGCCGGAGAGCAGGGAAGTAACCAGCGCATCCTGACTCATGATCTTGAAGGTCACGTCCCGGATGTAGGGAGCTTCGCCCCAATAGCCGTCATAACGGGTCAGCTTGAAGTTTTCCTGGGCGCTGCGGGAGACGAACATGTAAGGACCGGTGCCCATGGGGGCGGTGTCCTGTTCGGCGTAGTCCGCAGGGATGATGGCGGAGGTGAGATAGGAGATGAACTCGAGATTCCGGGATTCGATCTCAATCACCACGGTCTTTTCATCCTCGGCGCGGACATCGGTGATAACAGAAAACGCTGTCACCAGAGCTTCGGGTTCGTCCGCAAGCAGTCCGGCACAGCGTTTGATGGAATATATCACATCCTCCACCGTGACCGGGTCGCCGGAATGGAAGGTGATGCCTTCACGCAGGGTGAAGGTATACTGCGTTCCGTCTTCGGAGACCGAGTAGCGTTCGGCAACGGCGGGAATCAAATTGCCCTGAGGGTCGGCCTTGACAAGGCCTTCAAATACATTGAACAAGACTTCTTCAGTTCCTGCCGATACCGTTTTGTGCGGGTCAAGACTATCATCGAGGTCTTTTGCGAGGCCGACATGCAAAGATGCGGCATCGCCTGTGTTGGAAATATCGTCTTCAGATGGTGCATCTGCCCTGTCGCCCGAGCATCCGCTCAGTGCAACGGTGAGTGCGGTACAGATCAACATCAAAAAGGCAAGCAGCTTGCGAGCTTTTTTCATGTTTATCCTCCTTATGAGTGCAATATCTCCCTCACTATTCGGTTGTCAAGGACATTGTATCCCAAAATAGGTTTCGGCGCAATATCAGATGTGATAATTTTTTCTGTCCCCGGCGGAAATAATTTGACAATCCCGGGAATTTGCGGTTGCAAGGGGCGGGGCGGGATGATAGAATACAGCTGAGAGAATCATCGCTCCCAAAAGGGAGCAGTCCCAATAGAAAGAAATGAGGTGTCCTTATGCTACCGGAATACCGGGTGGATCCCCGCGTCCAATATCTGATCGATCATTTTGAAGACGATATCATCACCGCCGACCACGGTCTGCGCTATCAGGTGTACGAGCGTGTCATGGCGGAGCACGCCGCAGAGCCGAAGGTGATGCAGATCGCCCATGCCTATCATGCTTTTTTACTGGAGAAAGATGTCACGGTGCTGCCCCACGACCTTCTGGCGGGACAGCTTCACTACTATGGCTATGCCACCGCCATGCCCCTTTCCGCGCCCAAAGGCGTGCCGGAGAAGCAGGCGGACCGCAAGCCCATGCTCTTAAACTACGAGAATTACGAAGTCCGCAAGGAAATGGACGGCTATTTCGCCGTCACCGGCAAGACCTGGGACAGTCCCGAGGGGCGGCTCTTCCGCCGGATGCTGTCCGGCCGGGATCATGGCCTTTACGGCCGGTATAACATCGGCCACAACATCGCAGGCTATGAGCGCGTCCTCACCTGCGGTTTTTCAAAGCTCATCGAAGAGGGCGAGGCCGCCCTGGCCGCGGCGAAGACCGACGCCCAGCGCGCCCAGATCCGCGCCATGCTGCTCTCGGACCGGGCAGTGGTGCAGTATATCCGCCGCTATGCGGATTCCGCCCGCCGCGCCATGGCCACGGCAGAGCCCATGTATCAGGATACCCTGCGCCGCATTGCGGAGGCCTGTGAGCAGGTGGCGGAGGGAAGACCCGAGACCTTCTTCCAGGCGGTACAGCTTCTTTTACTGGTGCACGACGCCATTATCTGTGAGTCCGTCACGGGTTCTCTGTCCCTTGGGCGGCTGGACCAGATCCTTTATCCCTATTATGCCGCAGAACTGCGGGCGGGCACCATTGATTTTGATGGCGCCAGCGTCCTGATCGACGCCCTGTGGGTGAAGTTTGCCCAACTGATGCAGGGCTTCCAGAATGTCTGTCTGGGCGGCTGTGACGAGAACGGCCGCTTTGCCGGCAATGATCTCACCGTCATGGCCCTCCGTGCCAGCCGCAAGACCATGTTTGACCAGCCGCTGGTCTCCTTCCGCTATCATCCGGATATGGACGACGGGATGTGGAACGAGGTGCAGGATCTGATCGATACCGGCCTGGGCTTCCCGGCGCTCTTTAACGATGCCGCCGTCATCCCCGCCAAGATCGAGGCCGGCGCGGCGCCGGAGCATGCCTGGCGCTACGGTGTGGTAGGCTGCGTGGAGCCGTCCCTGGGCGGTCTTGAATACTCGAACACGGAAGAGCTTCGCGTGAACTGGGCCAAGGTGCTGGACACCATGCTGTCCGGCGGGATGTGCTCCATCCGCGGCGACCGGATGCCCATCGTAAAGCCGAGAGATCTCGGCGAGATCCAGAGCTTTGAAGAATTCTACCGGTGGTACCAGGAGGAACTGGCGGAAGCCACCCGTCTGGGCATCCGCTGCGCCAATCTCCTCGACTCCACCTATGCCGCCAATTTCCCGGTGCCGTTTATGTCCTCTACCATGACCGGCTGTTACGACTCCGGTAAAGATGTGTCGGGCGGCGGCGGTGTCTATCACTTCTCGTCCCTCAATTCCTGCGGCGTGGCCGACGCGGTGGACTCCCTGATGGCCATTCGTGAACTGGTATATGAGCGGAAGCTTGTCACGCTGCCGCAGCTGGCTGAGATTTGCCGGAATGACTTCGAAGGTCATGAGGGTCTGCGCCTGCTGGCCGACAATCTGCCCTGCCGCTTCGGCAACGACGACCCGGAGACCGACCGTGTGGCCCAGGAACTGACGAATCTCTTCTTCCGTGTCACCACGGAGTTCCGCAATCCCTTTGGTTCTCGCTGGCAGATGGGCCTTTATACGGTAGACAGCCATTCCTTCATGGGTGAAAAGACCGGCGCGCTGCCGGATGGCAGACACCGCGGCCTTTCTCTGGCAAACGGCATGTCCCCCTGCCAGGGCGCCGACCGCCAGAGCCCCACGGCAGTGGTGCTGTCCTCCGTCAAGCTGCCGCAGCAGCACTGCGGCAACGGTCTGGTGCTTGACATGAAGTTCAACCCCGCATTCTTAAAGCAGCGGGAGCATCGCCTGGGCGTGCGGGAGCTGATCCGCACTTATTTCGCCCTGGGCGGCCTGGAGATCCAGTTCAATGTAGTCAGCCGGGAGACTCTGCTGGCCGCCAAGGCGGATCCGCAGAAGTACCGCAATCTGGTGGTGCGCGTGTCCGGCTTCTCTGCCTATTTCTATAATCTGTCCAGTACCCTGCAGGACGAGATCATCGCCCGCACGGAATACGCAGGCTAAGGGAGGGGAATGAAATGAACGGATTTGTATCAAAGGTACAGCGTTTCTCTCTGGATGACGGCCCCGGTATACGCACCACGGTGTTTCTGCGTGGATGCAATCTGAAGTGCAAGTGGTGCCACAATCCCGAGTGTATCCCGAATGCCCCGGTACTTTTATATCACGATACCCTCTGTATCGGCTGCGGTGCCTGTATGGCCGCCTGTCCGGTGGGGGCGCACAGCTTCACCGAAGAGGGACACCGGATCGACCGCGCCCGCTGCATCCGCTGCGGCAAGTGCGCGGAGGTCTGCCCGGCGAAGGCACTTGAGATGAATGCCTACGAGACCAGCGCCGCAGCGCTCTTCTCAGAGCTTTTACGGGATCGGAACTTCTATGAGACCTCCGGCGGCGGTATCACCATTTCCGGCGGCGATCCCATGCTGCAGCTGCCCTTCCTGCGGGAACTGCTGATGCTGGCTCGCATCGCCGGGATCCCGGTTGCCGTGGACACCGCGGGACTGCAGGATTTTGCCCGGTATGAGAGCATCCTGCCCTATGTGAATCTTTTCCTCTATGATATCAAGATGGCGACCCCGGAACTGCACCGGGAGGCCGTTGGCACCGATAACGCCCTGATCCTCGAAAACCTGCCGAAGCTTTTGGCGCGGGGCGCCCGCGTCTGGGTGCGCGTACCCATGATCCCGCAGTATCACACGGATGAGGAAATTCAGAAGATCGCGGAATACTTAAAGCCCCTGCCTGTGGAGCGGATCGAGCTTTTGCATTATCACCGCTACGGCATCGGCAAGTACGCGGATATCGGGCAAAACTACGAGATCACCTGTGACGAGCCGGATGCCGCCTGGATGGCAAACGCCGCGAAGTATTTCGAGGGCGCGAAGGCGGAAGTGTTTGTGAAGTAAGCTTTTCTTTTTCTGGAAAGGAACCAATCCATGAAAGAATATAAAGTTCTGGAAGTTCGCAAAAAAGAGGCCGAACGTGTGATGAATGAGATGGCAAAAAAGGGCTGGGAAGTAGTCAGTGTTGCCTATTGGAACCAATGGCAGATCTGTTTGCTGATTACTTTTTCCAGAGAAGCCTAGGATGCTATAACGGTTCCCATTTGCAGAAAGGGGCGAACGTATGACGAAGAAACAGAACGTGTTGATACAGCTCTCGGCATACCTCCTTCTGGGCGGCGGGTATTTCCTTTGCCGCTATGGACTGCTTTCCCTGCATGGGATGCACCAATGGCCGTGGATCCTATTTGTGGTGGGGCTTCTGGTTCTGGCGATTTTCGCCGTATGCCGAAAACCCATCGCCATGCTCCTCACCGGTGCGGGCTATCTCATCAGTTTCTTCCTCGGCGTACTATTTCAGTCGGACGGCGTGGATCCCGGGGGAGGTAGGACGAACAATCTCTGGATCATCTGGACGGTGGCGTATGCCGTCATCCTGCTGCTCTCGTTTCCTGTGGATGCCGCTTATCACCAGTGGAAAGAAAAACGCGCAAAATAACATAAAAAAGCCAAGCTGATGCGTTTCAGCTTGGCTTTTCTATTTCTCTTAAAACTCGCGTCTGCCGTCCAGGGCGCGGAGCAGCGTGATCTCGTCGGCATATTCCAGATGGCCGCCCACGGGCACGCCATAGGCCAGACGGGTGATCTTCACGTCAAAGGGTCGCAGGAGACGGGACACATACATGGCGGTGGCTTCGCCCTCGGTATTGGGGTCAGTGGCCATGATGACCTCCCGGACGCCCCCCTTTGCCACACGGGCCACCAGTTCCTTGATTCTCAGATCATCGGGGCCGATGCGGTTCATGGGGGAGATGACGCCGTGGAGAACATGGTACACGCCGTGATACTCGTGGGTGCGTTCCAGCGCCGCCACATCCCGGGGATCGGACACCACGCAGATCATGCCGGTATCGCGCTCGGGATTATCACAGATGGGGCAGACCATGGAGTCCGCCAGATTATAGCAGATGGAGCACTGACAGACAGAGCGCTTGGCGTCCAGAATGGCGTCGGCGAAGGCGCGGGCGCGCTCCTCGGAGAGACCCAGCACATGAAAGGCCAGACGCTGTGCCGACTTATGCCCGATGCCGGGCAGAGACTGGAACTGCTCGATCAGGCGCTCCAGCGAAGCGGAAAAGGCACGCATCAGAGGAGACCACCCATGTTCATGCCGCCGGTATAGCGGCTCATGGTCTTTTCGGCGTCCTCGCGGGCGGCCTTAATGGCGCCGTTGACAGTGAGCATGATGAGGTCGGAGAGGCCCTCTGCGTCCTCGGGATCGATGACGTCGGCGGAGATCTCGAGACCCAGGACTTCCAGCTTGCCGTTTACCGTGACCTTCACTTCATTGCCGCCGGAGGCGAATTCGTATTCACGCTCGTCCAGTTCCTGGCGGGCCTTCTCCATATCGGCCTGCATCTTCTGGGCCTGACGGAGCATTGCGTTCATGTTCATACCGCCCATCATGGGGGGCATCTTGTTCTTTGCCATAGTACACCTCGTATCGTAAATTCTTATTTCAGTTCAATGGGTAATCCTGCGTCCTGGCCCTCCTGCATGATCTGGTCAAAGCCATCGAAGGCGGAGGCGCGCCGCTTTTCCTTTTCGGCGGAGGCGACCCGCACCGTGACGGTTTCGTTCAGGATCTTCGATGCCGCGCCGGCTACGGCGGTGCGGACATCTGCTTTGTCAAGCAGGGAGGCGGACAGCTCGCCCTCTGTGCCCAGCGTCAGCGTATTGCCGTCCCGGTACATCTTTGCAAGCGTCAGGTAGGTATAGACAGAGCGGGGGAGAACGCCGCTGAGTGCCTTGATGATGGCCACCTTGGTCTCGCTGGGGATCTCCGCCCGGGCAGCAGGGCGCGGGGCGGGCGCAGGCTCGGCCTCGGCCTTTGCGGGGGCGGGCCGCGGCGCGGGAGCGGGGGCAGGGGATGCAGGCGCGACGTAATCCTGTTCCGTGGGGGGCGGCGCATCGTCATCCGTCAGTGGGAAGGGACAATCGTCGTCATCCATGCGCTGGGGCTCCGGTGCGGGCTGCGGCACGGGTTCCGGCTGGGGCTCGGCCTTCGGCGGGGGAGCGGGCTGCGGTGCCGGAGCGGGCGCAGGGGCAGCGGAAGCAGCAGACAGCGTAAAGGCGCCGGAGGCCAGCTTGGTTTCCAGTGCGGCCAGACGTCCGGCCAGTTCTGTAGGATCTCCGGCGGAGACCGCAGGAGTACACAGACGAATCAGACAAAGCTCTGCATCCAGTCGTCCGCCGGAGGCGCGCTGCATGGCGTCCACGGTTTTCTGCAGCAGAGACGTGATATCCATCACATGACGGGGTGAGAATCGCTTCGCGTCGGCGAGCAGCGCATCCCGGTCAAAGCCCGGGGAGGAAAGCGCCGCGGCGGCGTCCGGCGCGGTCTGATAAAGAAGCACATCCCGGAAATAGGCGGCCAGACGCTCTAAAGACGAGCGGATGTCCCGGCCGTCCATATAAATGCGGTCGAGGGACAAAAGCGCGGCGGAGGCATCCTGGGCCGCAATGGCGGAGACGATGGCATGCAGCGATTCATTGGAGGAAATACCCATGGCGTCGATGACGTCGGATTCTTCCAGGGTGTCGCCCTCGTGTCCAATGAGACAGCGCTCTAAAAGCGACAGGGAATCGCGGACAGAGCCGTCCGCCAGCTTGGAAAGAAGCTCCAGCGCCCGGGGCGCGATGCGGAACGCTTCACGCTCGGCGATGCCGGAGATATTCGCGGCGATCTCGCGCTGTTCCACGCGCTTGAAATCAAAGCGCTGACAGCGGGAGAGGATCGTGGCGGCCACGCGGTGAAGCTCCGTAGTGGCCAGAATAAACATCACATACTCCGGCGGCTCCTCCAAAGTTTTCAGGAGCGCATTGAACGCGCCGGCGGAGAGCATATGCACTTCGTCGATGATATAGACGCGGCGGCGGACATTGGCCGGGGGATAAGTGGTCTCCTCCAAAATCGCACGCATATTGTCAACGCCCGTATTGGAGGCGGCGTCCAGCTCCAGCACATCGAGGATGGAACCGTCCAGGATCCCGCGGCAGGAGGGACATTCGTTGCAGGGATTGCCGTTTACCGGATGCTCACAGTTCACGGCGCGGGCCAGAAGCTTTGCACAGGTGGTCTTGCCGGTGCCGCGGGTGCCGGTAAAGAGATAGGCATGGGACACTCTGCCCGACTCCACCTGGCTTTGCAGAGTGCGGGTGATATGGCGCTGTCCATAGACCGCGTCAAAGGTCTGGGGACGATATTTGCGGTATAACGCCTGATATTCCATACTGCCTCCTCGGTAAAATAAAATCCGGCCTCTCGCAAGACCGCACCATGAAATTCGAATGAACAATATGACCGCCTCACGCCCGGTTGACTCAGAGCCGGAACCCCCGCGGCACACGGAACAAAACTGCTTAATGCTGCTCGGTTCCCCGCCTGACATGGTTCACAGCCGTCCGTTGCGCGGGACCGACTCCTCAACATCGCCCGAACGCAGCTGATATCACACTATTCACCCTCAATATCACATTCACCCCTGCTGTAGCGGATTGCAGGTACAGGGCACCGCTATCTCCCCGGCTAGTGCGGCCTTGCCAAAGGCCGGATGGGTTTCATTCGCTCATACATCCGGCCGGGCGACGATACCGCCCGAGTCAAATGCCATATTATTATATACCATACGGGAAGAAAGTGCAAGTGTTTTCCCTTAAAAATTTCCGGTGGATGAGAAAATATGAAATATTCATGAATAACGGCGTTTTCGCAAGAGAAACCGACGAGAAAGAATGATAATTTCCGATTTCTTCTCATTTTCCTGTTGCATGAAACGGGGAAATATGTTAAGATAATATTATATTAAGATTATATTAGGAAAGCGTGGTGCGGCCTGTTGCGCAGACGGAGGACGGAACTTTTGAAACGTGCATATCGGATTCTCGAGCAGGTGACGCCCATCGACGGGGACTGCGGCACACTTTGCGGCGCCCGCTGCTGTAAAGGCGACGAGCATGACGGCATGTGGCTGCTGCCCGGGGAGGATGCGCTTCTGAAAGACGCAGAGTTTCTCACCATCCGTACAGCGCTTGAGGGCAAGTATGCCATCTGCACCGGTTCCTGCCGGCGGGAGCTGCGGCCCCTGTCCTGCCGGATCTATCCCTATTTTCCCATGCCGGAGGAGGGCCGGGACGGAGAACTCCGCATCGTGCCGACGCCCGATCTTCGCGCGCTTTCCACCTGTGCGCTGTTCCGGGACTCCGCGCCGCCGGTGACGCCCCGCTTCCGCCATGCCCTGCGCCGCGTGGGCAGACTGCTCCTGCGTGATCCGGCGCTGCGCCGCTGGCTCATCTCCTCGGGAGACTACATCCGGGACGTGGCAGCCATGCGGGAACTGCTGGAAAACGCCAAAGATGAATAATAGGAGAGCCATCCTGATCCGGATGGCTCTTTTCTTATCCTTCGTAGGTCCAGCCGTAGTCGGCGTGGTAGACCATGAGACGGGTCATGCCGCCGTCGATGCGGATGTTCTCGCCGTTGATAAAGCCCGCTTCCTTAGAGCAGAGATAGAGCACCATGCTGGCAATGTCCATGGGCTTGCCCACGCGGCCGGATGGATGCTGGGTATTGTCTGCGCCATGGAATTCGCTGCCCGTGGTGTCGATCCAGCCGGGGGAGATGGAATTCACCCGCACACGGCCGGAAAGCGAGACCGCCAGCGCATGGGTCAGCGCCGTGATGCCGCCCTTTGCGGCGGAATAGCTCTCCGTGTCCTCCTGAGACTGGAAGGCGCGGGTGGAGCTCATATTGACAATGGCGGCGCCGGGGGCGAAGTGGGGGAGCAGGAGCTTTGTGAGATAATAGGGTGCGGCCACGCCCACCTTCTGGGCATAGAGGAAATCCTCATAGGAACAGCCGGAGAGAATGCCCAGGCGGGTCATCATGGCGTTATTGATGAGATAATCCACATGGCCGAAGCGCTCTGTCACCTGATGCACGAAATCAGTGAGCACCGCTTCTTCCGTCAGGTCGCCCTGATAGAAGAAGTCGCAGGGGGTGTTCTGATCGGTGAGATCGATGACGGCGGTTTTCGCACCCTCTGCCCGGAAGGCATCGTTGATGGCGCGGCCGATGCCCTGGGAGGCACCGGTGATGATGACGACTTTGTTTTCAAATTTCATAGCGTTCACCTCATAATTGACGGAGTATTCATTTGATGATAGAATGAAGAAAAAGAAATCGGAGGAGCATATCCTATGCAGGTATTTGATATTTCCCGCGAACTGATCTCCGCGCCCCTTTATCCCGGAACGGAGGAGCCTCAGGTCATTCCGCAGATGCGCTACGGCGAGAACGGCTCTCACTATAACCTCAGCAAACTGGACTTCGGCGCCCATGTATCCACGCATTGTGATGCCTGCTGGCATTTTGATAACGATGGCTCGGACATCGCGCATATGCCGCTGGAGCATTATGTGGGCGAATGTTTCGTCATGGAAGTGCCGGAAAACACCCTGATCTCCGGCGAATACATGAAGGATCGTCTGCCCCAGGGCGTGAAGCGCCTTCTGATCAAGGGCGGCGGCGAGAGCTTCCTCTCCAATGAAGCTGCGGACTATATCCAGGCCAGCGGCGTCATCACCGTGGGTACCGATGGATGGAGCGTGTCTCCGCTCAATAACGAATCCCGGATTCATCGGGTCTTTTTGGCCAATCGCGTGGCCATCATCGAGCAGCTGGATTTAAGCGCCGTGGAGGAAGGCTATTACACGCTTTCCGCCGCGCCCGTGAAGATCGCGGGCTGTGACGGTGCGCCGTGCCGGGCATTGCTCTTCAGAGACTAAGGGCATGCCCGTCTAAAATCGCCTCGGTCAAGGTATCGCCTTCGTAGGTAAGCTTTAAGAGGAAAAACGGCGCTTCCTGCTCCAGTAGGCGCAGGAAGATCCGGTCGCCCTCCCAGATGGGGAGATCATACATCGCGGGGATCGGCACCCACTCGAGGGTACCCTCCTCGCAGTCGGTGAGCGTGCCTTCAAAGCCTGTGGCGGTATAGAGGAACATCTGCTCGGTTTCCCAGCGGTCGGAGACAAAAGTGACGATGCCCCGCAGACAGTAATCCGTCAAGGTCAGGCCGGTTTCTTCCCGTGCCTCCCGCAAGAGGCAGTCGTCGGGGCTCTCCTTTTCCTCAAAGCCGCCGCCGATGCCGATCCATTTGTCCTGATTCAGATCGTTTTTCTTTTTCACACGGTGCATCAGGAGATAGCATCCGTCTTTTTCCATATAACACAGGGTACTGTTTCGCATAGTTCACCTGATTCCTTCGTTTTTTTCATGATACCATAGCGCCGGGGAAAGCGCAACCATCGTTTTGGGAGGTTTCACTTGCGAGTCATTTCCTATACGGTGCCGCCCGAACAGGATGGGCGGCGGATCCAATCTCTGCTCTCATCGGCGCTTTTCTGCTCCGGTACGCTGATCAAGCGGCTGAAAACCCGGCCCGGGTCTGTACTGGTGAACGGCGTTCCGGCCGTGCGCCTGGTGGATCCTGTGTGGGCGGGAGACCGGATCGACGCGGATGTGGACGACGAGGAACCCATCCCGGAGACCCGGCACTGCAGACTCCCGATTTTCTATGAAGATGTGGATCTTCTGATCCTTGATAAGCCCGCCGGCATGGCGGTGCATCCTGCGGGCCTGACGGAACTGTCCGGTACGGTGGCGGAGGAGCTCTCCGCCTACCTGGGCGGCCGGGCGCTGCATCCGGTGAACCGGCTGGATCGGGGCACCTCCGGCCTCATGTGCGTGGCAAAGCACGCCTATGCCCACGATCTCCTGCGCCGGGCGCTGCATCAGACAATGACGCGGGAATACCGGGCCATTGTGGTGGGGGAAGGACTGCCGCCGGAGGGCGTCATTGATCTCCCCATTGACCGGGAGGAGGGCTCCGCCGTGCGGCGATGGATCGTGCCGGACGGCGCACCCGCCAGAACACGGTATGAAGTGCTGGAATCCGGCGGGGGACATACGCTGCTGCGCGTTTTGCCGGAGACCGGACGAACGCACCAGATCCGGGTGCACTTCGCGGCAATCGGCTATCCGCTTGCGGGCGACTGGCTCTACGGCCAGGAGGATCCCGCCCTGATCCCGCGCCCGGCACTGCATTCTTTCCGCATCCGGATGACGCAGCCCATCACCCATCAGACGATTGATATCACCGCGCCGCTGCCCGACGATATGGCGGGGATTTTGGCGCTTATGAGGTAAGGTATGGCATTTTTACCCATTCAGAGAAGAGAAATGGAGCGTCTTGGCTGGGACGCACCGGACTTTGTATACGTGATTGGCGACGCCTATGTGGATCATCCCTCCTTCGGCCCGGCCATCATCAGCCGCGTACTGGAATCCCACGGATACCGCGTGGCCATCATTTCCCAGCCGGACTGGAAACAGGACGACAGCATCGCGGTCTTCGGCCGTCCGAAGCTGGGCTTTTTGGTCAGCTCCGGCAACATGGACTCCATGGTGAACCACTATACCGTGGCGAAAAAGCGCCGCAGCGCGGACGCCTACACCCCCGGCGGCGAGATCGGAAAACGCCCCGACCGGGCCGTGACGGTGTACTGCAATCTGATCCGCAAGACCTATAAAGATGTGCCCATCGTCATCGGCGGCATTGAGGCCAGTCTGCGTCGCATGGCGCACTATGATTACTGGTCAGACTCCGTCCGCCGCAGTGTTCTGCTGGACTCCCAGGCGGATCTTCTGATCTACGGCATGGGAGAGAACGCCATCGCGGAGATCGCGGATGCCCTGGCCGCGGGTCAGCCCGCATCCGATATCACCGAAGTGCGCGGCACGGTATACCGCACCAGAGAGCTGGAATCCGTTGCGGAATATGAGCTTTTACCGGAGTATGAGGCGGTGAAGACAGATCGTAAGACCTACGCCGAAAGCTTTTACCGGCAGTATCAGAACACCGATCCGGTGACGGCGAAGCGCCTGGTGGAGCCCTATGGGCGGGAATATGTGGTGCAGAATCCGCCATCCCTGCCCCTCACGCAGGCACAGATGGACGCGGTGTACGCCCTGCCCTATATGCGGACGTATCACCCCAGTTATGCGGAAAAGGGCGGCGTATCCGCCATTTCCGAGGTGAAATTCAGTCTTACGTCCTGCCGGGGATGCTTCGGCGCCTGTAATTTCTGCGCGCTGACCTTCCATCAGGGGCGCATCATCCAGTCCCGCAGTCATGAGTCCCTCCTGCGGGAGGCAGAGCTTATGACCGCCGACCCGGACTTCAAGGGCTATATCCACGACGTAGGAGGTCCCACCGCCAACTTCCGAAAGCCCGCCTGTAAAAAACAGCTGGAAAACGGCGCCTGCCGCAATCGTCAGTGCCTGTTCCCGCGGCCCTGTCCCAATCTGGACGCCGACCACAGCGATTATCTGGCGCTGCTGCGAAAGCTCCGCAAGGTGCCGGGGGTGAAGAAAGTCTTTGTCCGCTCCGGCATCCGCTTTGACTATGTACTGGCGGGGAAGAACGAGGTCTTTACGAAGGAGCTCTGCGAGTATCACGTCAGCGGCCAGTTAAAGCTGGCGCCGGAGCACGTGTCCGACCAGGTACTCCGCTATATGGGCAAGCCGAAAAACGACGTGTATCTCCGCTTTGTGGAGCAGTATGAGCAAATCAATAAACGCCTCCACATGAAGCAGTTTGTGGAGCCCTATCTCATGTCCTCCCATCCGGGCTCCGGTCTTCCCGAGGCCATTGAGCTGGCCCAGTATCTCCATGCCCATCACATGAGCCCCGAGCAGGTGCAGGACTTCTATCCCACGCCCTCCACCATCTCCACCTGTATGTACTATACCGGTCTCGATCCCCGCACCATGGAGCCGGTGTATGTGGCGAAAAATCCCCATGAAAAGGCCATGCAGCGGGCCCTGATCCAGTACCGTGACCCGAAAAACTGGGCGCTGGTGCGGGAGGCCCTTTTGAAGGCAGGGCGGGAGGATCTCATTGGATTCGGCCCCGACTGCCTGATCCGCCCCCGTGCGGGCGCAGTGAATAAGGCCGGCCCCACCGGAAAACCCGGCAGCGGTAAACCCGCAGCCCATGGCGGAAAGCCCGCCCACGGCGGCCATCACGGCCCGGCGAAGGGCAGAACAACTTCCCGTAAATCCGCTGCACCCCCGAAAAAAGACGTGCAGCCAGCCTATCTGAAAAGTCAAAAAAAGAAGAAATAAGGAGAGAACACTATGGCTATGTGGTATGACAAAAAGCCCGCAATCACCTGGAAACAGCTTCCCGCGGACCTGATGATGCAGCGCCTGACGGTACCGGAGGGCGTCATCGACATGGTGCTGGACACCGACACCTATAACGAAGTGGATGACCAGTTCGCCCTGGCCTATGCGCTGCTGTCGCCGGAGCGACTGAACGTAGAGGCCGTGTACGCCGCGCCCTTCTTTAACGACCGCTCCAATGGCCCGGAGCAGGGCATGGAGCGCAGCTATGACGAGATCCTGCGGCTCCTTGAAAAACTGCACCATTCGTCCGAAAACTTCGCCTTCCGGGGCTCTCCCCGGTATATGGACGCCGCAAAGACCCCCATCGAGAGCGACGCCGTCCGGGATCTGATCGCCCGCGCCATGGCCCGTCCCATGGATCGGCCTCTCTATGTGGTGGCTATCGGCGCCATTACGAATGTCGCTTCCGCCATTCTCTTAGAGCCGGCGATCACCGAGAAGATCGTTCTGGTCTGGCTGGGCGGACAGCCTTCCACCTACACCAACACCAATGAATTTAACCTCTCCCAGGATCCCTACGCCGCACAGGTGATCTTTGACTGCGGCGTGCCGCTGATGCGTGTGCCCTGCATGGGCGTTTCCTCCCATATGCTCACTTCGATTCCGGAACTCCAGTACTGTCTGGGCGGCAAGAATGCCCTGTGCGATATGCTCCTGGACATCGTGCGCGGCTATCCCCAGGATGACTTTGCCTGGGGCAAGGAGATCTGGGATGTGTCCACCATCGGTTTCCTGATGAATCCCGACTGGGTGCCCACGAAGCTGGTGCACAGCCCGATTCTCACCGACGACTACTTCTGGGCCCACGACGAGCGCCGTCATTTCAATCGTGAAGCCTATTTCTGCAGCCGTAATCCGATTTTCAAGGATCTCTTCCGGAAGCTTGCGGCATTCCAGGACGAAAGATGAAACTGGAGCGACTGATCGGGATTCTGTCCATCCTGCAGAAGGGCGGGCAGGTGACCGCGCCGGAGCTTGCCGCGCGGTTTGAGGTCTCCCGCCGCACCATCAGCCGTGACATCGAAGAACTCTGCCGCGCCGGTCTCCCTGTAGTCACCACCCAGGGGGCCGGAGGCGGCATTTCTTTCCTGCCAAACGGTCTGATCGACACCGCCATCCTCACGGAGGAAGAACTGCGCTTGCTCTTCGCGGGACTTGAGACCATCGACAGCATCTCGAAGAAATCCCACACCCGGATGCTGTCCGGCAAACTCTCGAAGGACGGCAGCGTCTACGCCGGAGACGGGGAGATCAGCATTGATCTGGCCTCCTTTTACCGGGAGAGGCTGGCGGAGAAGATCGATTTGCTTCGTCGGGCGATCCGGGAGCATCGTGAGATCTGTTTCCGGTATTATTATGATAAAGGCGAGGCATGCTTCCATGCGGAACCCTATCGTATCCTCTTCCGCTGGTCGGACTGGTATCTGCTGGCCTATACAAAAGAACGGGAGGCCTTCCGGCTTTATAAACTGCACCGCATGTGGGAGATCACCGAAGAAGAGACGTTCCCGCCCCGGGAAGTACCGCAGGAAGAATTGGACGTGGTGCGCCGTATCCGGGACGACTATCGTACCACGGCGATCTATGCCCCGGCGGCCAGATACCGCATCATCGAGGAATACGGCCCCCACGCCATGGAGGCGCTTCCCGACGGGCGGTTTCGCTTTTCCTGTGGCTTTATGAGCCAGGAAAAGGCCGTGGCGTGGTATCTCGGCTTTGGCAACCAGGTCGAAGTGGTGGAGCCGGAGGATCTGCGAGAGGAACTGCGGCGGGTGTTATCGAATATGCTTGCAAAATATTCTGAGGAACAGGACAGATAGTTGTCCTGTTCCTTTTGGTATACTGATCGTGGACTCGGGAAGTTGAGGAGATTCCAATCTTGTATGGGATTTCTTGACGTGCTATACTGAGTGAATAAAGTAGATCGAGAGGAACGATTTTATGCAGATCACGCCGACTTTGAATTTTGCCGGCTCCTGCCGGGAGGCGATGCAGCTTTATGAACAGGCATTTCAGGGGAAGATCACTTGTTTGCTGACTTATGGGGAGGCGAATGACCCGGCCTATCTGCCGCTGCTTACGGAGGGGCAACTAGACTATATCTATCATGGTGAGCTGCTGTGCGGCGACCAGCGGATTATTATGGCCGACCATGTGGATCTGGAGTTTACCACCTGTACCACCAATTTTCTGACCATCATGTTTGACACCAAGGAAGAAGTGCAGCAGGCATATGCACTCATGCAGGAGGGCAGCACTACCATTTATCCCATGGAGGCCACGCCCTATAGTTCCTGTCGCGTGGCGTTTGTGGATCGCTTCGGCATTCGCTGGGGTCTTATGACGGAGCAGACAGAGCGATAAGAGGAGACCAGTATGATCGTATCAAGATGCGGCTGTCCCTGTGACACTTGCGAATTTCATCTGGACGGACGCTGTGCGGGGTGCATTGCCCTCTCCGGCGTGCCGTTTCACGACACCAAGGTCTGCCGTCTGGCGGACTGCTGCCAGCGGCGGGGATACCTCCATTGCGGTCAGTGCCCGGATTTCCCCTGCGGGGAGCTGATCCAGTTTTCAAATGACGAGCAGTACGGCGACAACCCGCCCGGCGAAAGAATCGAGCGACTGCGGGAGTGGGCGAAGGATGCGCCCGGCGTCGGCGTCGGGAAATGCGGCACGGAATGCAGCACCTGCGGATTCCGGGAAAAACGGAACTGCGCGGGCTGCGGCGCGCAGCAGGGCGAAGTGTTCTGGGGAAGCTGTGACGTGGCGAAGTGCGCAGCGGGGCGGGGATACCGCCACTGCGGAGAGTGCCCGGAGCTGCCCTGCGGGATGCTGGCCGAAATGATCGAAAACGGCCACAACCCGGATCGACTGGATAACTTAAAGCGATGGAAGAACCAGTAGGGGTCGATGCCCACATCGACCCTCACCAATCCTTGAGAGGGATATTTATGAAAAACTATACCCAGGTCTATGTCAATAACAGCCTTGAGGCCGCGGCGCATTACTGCGATGCCTTCGGCGCGGAGATCACCCGGGCATTTCCGAGCGACGACGGCACGGCGTATCTCCACTGTGAGCTGTCGGTGAATGGCGAGGGCTTTCTGGCGCTGGCCGAAGCGAAAGAGCGACTGGATGTAGCGGCGATCCACCGGATGCGGTGGGAGACCATGACCTTCAATGTGTTTGAAATGGGCAGCGAGGAAGCCGTTCGCCATGCCCTTGACGTGCTCTCCCGGGGCGGCGTGGTGTTGGAACCCATTCATGCGATGCCCTGGAGCAGCTGCTGCGCCACCGTGATCGATCGATACGGCGTATGCTGGTGGGTGTCGATCTGAGAAGAATAAAGGCCTCCTGCGGAAGCTTCCGCAGGAGGCCTTTTTAACACTTTCCCCAATTTTCACTTGACGACCGACCCGGTTTTCGTTAAACTGTATATAGAACGAAAACCCATCTGTATCCCCGATACAGTTTCATAGAGGAAAGGAGCGTGACTTATGAAAAAGACAGTCATCACCATCAGCCGGGAATTTGGCAGCGGCGGCCGCAGTATCGGCCGAATGGTGGCGGAAAAACTGGGCTATCGTTTTTACGATCAGGAGCTGATTTTAGAGGTAGCCCGGGAGAGTGGCCTGTCCCGGGAGATCGTGGAGCAGTACGAGGAATACGCCTCCCATAAGAGCAGCTTCCTCTATGCCCTTGCCCTTTCAAACAGCGGCAGCAATTCCTTTGCCTCTCAGGTACAGATCGCCCAGACCAGAGTGATCCGCGCGCTGGCGGATGAGGGGAACTGCGTCATCGTGGGTCGCGGCGCGGACTATATTCTGGAGGATCGGGAGGACTGCCTCCATGTGTTCATCCACGCAGATCCCGCGTACCGGGCCAAGCGCATTGTGGAGCTCTACGGCGAAACGAGCAAAAAGCCCATGGATCGCTTAAACGACAAGGATCAGCGCAGAAAAGTATTCTATAAATCCATCACCATGCGGGACTGGGGCATGAGCCAGAACTATCATCTGTCGCTGAACAGCGGCGTCATCGGCCCGGAGACCTGTGCGGAGATCATTGCGGAGATTGTACGAAAGAGTGAATAACATGGCAATTACCAAGAAACAGTTCCAGATTCTCACGGATATTGATCTGGTGTGGAATTTCATGGTGGAGATCTATGACCCTGCCTGGGCAAACGGCGTCCCGGCGCCCTTCTTCATCCATGCGATTTCCAGCACCTGGATGACCAAGCAGTACACCCATCTCGATCGCTTCTGGTTGGAGGACGGCCGGGTGGTGGCCTTTGTCTATCACGAGGATCCCGCCGATACGGTGATGTTCTCCCTGCGGCCGGGGTATGAGTTCCTGGCGGATGAGATGGTGGCCTATGCCGCCGCGGCCTTCCCCAAGGGGGAGCACGGTGTCTCGTTCAACATTTTTGGCTCCCAGACCGCCATCCTCTCGGCGGCGGAGCGTGCGGGGTATCGGAAGGAATATGAATATGCCGATCTGCTCTTTGATATGGAGCACCGGGCGCTTGCATACGCGCTGCCGGAGGGATTTTATTTCGTGAAGCCCGAGGACGTGGATCCCTTGAAGATCACGGATCTCACCTGGAAGGGCTTTGGACACGAGGAGACACGCGGGCCGCTGAAGGACTGGGACCGCCTGGATGTGGGCCCGGAATGGAGCGCCGCCAAGTCCTATCAGGACAATCTGGCAACCATCGTTGCGCCGCCGCCTCATTCCACACCGGAATATGATCTCATCATCGCAAATGAGGCAGGGGAGTATGTGTGCCTGTCCGGCATGTACTGGGTGCCGGAGAATCATCTGGCCTACATGGAGCCCTTATGCACCGCGCCGGAATACCGGGGCAGGGGATTGGCCGCCGCGGCACTCACCGAGCATTACCGGAGATTCAAGCCCCTGGGCGCCCGCCTCATGACCGGCGGCGACAATCCATTCTATCAAAAGATCGGCTATGATCAGGAAGTTCTTTGGACACATTGGATCCGGGAATAAACAGCAGCCCGCAGAGGAGACACCCTGCGGGTTTCTTGCCAACCAAAAAAGAAAAAGCCCACGGAAATCCGTGGGCTAATCTTTCGTCTTATGATAATCGACGAATTATTCGCCGGCTCTCATCTTAGCGAAGCACTCGCTGCAGTAGACGGGACGATCGGTCTTCGGCTCGAACGGAACGCGAGCTTCGCCGCCGCACATAGCGCAGGTAGCGGTGAAGTACTCACGGGGAGCACGGGTAGCATTCTTGCGGGCGTCACGGCAGGCCTTGCAGCGCTGCGGCTCGTTCTGGAAGCCACGCTCGGCGTAGAATTCCTGCTCACCGGCGGTGAAAACGAATTCCTGTCCACATTCTTTGCATTTCAGAGTCTTGTCCTGGTACATGTCTTTTACCTCTCTTTTGCTTGTTCCCGATTTCGGGAGGTCAATAATATTTGCCACAGGGCATAACCCTGTTGTGCACGGGGGAAAACGCTATTCTTCCTGACAAACAGCTTCATATTTTCGCCGGATGCGCTGGACTGCATTGTCAATAGACTTCGGGGGCCGCCCGAGCGCGGAAGCCATTTCTCGGTAAGAAAGACCTTTCAGATAGAGGGTCAGGACATGCTGTTCAAAGTCGGACAGCGATCGAGATAATTCACGTTCTAAGCGTCTGCGTTCATCACGGTGGATGATCAGGGCTTCAGGGTCCTGTGCCGTCAGGGGAAGGGACGTTCCATCTTCGGAAAGTACTTGGTCGATTGAAAGCGAGTCGTTCAATATAGCGTTATTGTGGTTCTGTGCGGCACGCACCGCACTGATGATGCTTCGGCGGATGCAGAGCACTGCAAAGGTCCGAAACGAGGATTTCGCGGGGTCATAGCTTCGGATGGCGGAGAGCAGACCCAGAAGGCCTTCCTGCAGTAAATCCTCGCTGTCGCCGCCGTTTAGGAAATAAGGGCGGGCACAGGCGCGGATCAGCCGGGTATAGCGCCGGATCAGGGCGTCCTGCGCGGCAGAGTCGCCGTCTGCAAGAGAGGCCAGAAGCGCCTCGTCCGAGAGGGCTTCATACGGCTCCTTCCGGGACGATTCTATCCGATTTATGGGGGTCTTTGCCCCGCTGCAAGTAAAATCACACATCCTGACGCACATTATAACCGCTGAGTGTTCAAAAGTCAATACTTCCGTTCACAATTTGTACATGCATCCATATTTTCGTCGAATTTCGGGGCATATTGCACAAGAATCCGGCATCAGAGATCAAAGGTCTCCTGCCCGGAGAAGGGAATATTCAGATGTTCATACGCCGCCTTGGTGACACAGCGGCCCCGCTGGGTGCGGGAGAGGAATCCGATCTGGAGAAGATACGGCTCGTACACATCCTCGATGGTGACGGCCTCTTCGCCGATGGTGGCGGCGAGGGTCTCCACACCCACCGGTCCGCCGCCATAAGTGGTGATAATGGTGCGGAGCATCCGACGGTCCAGATTATCAAGACCCAGATGGTCTACATCCAGCGCGGCGAGGGCCTGGTCGGCCACGGCGCGGGTGATGCGTCCGTCGGAGCGCACCTGGGCAAAGTCCCGGACACGGCGCAGCATCCGGTTGGCGATACGCGGGGTGCCCCGGGAGCGCTTGGCGATCTCATAGGCGCCGTCCTCGTCAATGGGTACGCCCAGGATCTCCGCGGAGCGCGTGACGATGGCCATGAGCTCCTTTGCAGTATAAAGCTCCAGGCGGGAGATCACGCCGAAGCGGTCGCGCATGGGGGCGGTGAGCTGTCCTGCGCGGGTGGTGGCGCCGATGAGGGTAAAG
>SVLW01000015.1 GCA_015067705.1 Oscillospiraceae bacterium | reverse complement strand
ATACTTCTACGGCATCGAAATGGATCTGGGCAAGCCCTTTGAGCGCATTACCATGGTGGACGCCGTGAAGAAGTATGCCGGTGTGGACTTCTCCCAGGTCAAGACCACCGAGGAAGCCCGCGAGCTGGCAAAGGCACATCATATTGAATATGAGGAGCGCCATAAGAGAGGCGACATCCTGAACCTCTTCTTCGAAGAGTATGTGGAGGAGCATCTCCTTCAGCCCACCTTCGTTATGGACCATCCCGTCGAGATTTCTCCGCTGACCAAGAAAAAGCCCGGAAATCCCGACTATGTGGAGCGCTTTGAGTTCTTCATGAACGGCTGGGAGATGGCGAACGCCTACTCCGAGCTCAATGACCCCATTGACCAGCGCGAGCGCTTCCGTGCACAGGAAGAGCTTTTGTCCCAGGGCGACGAGGAAGCCAACACCACCGACGAGGACTTCCTGAACGCACTTGAGATCGGTATGCCTCCCACGGGCGGCATCGGCTTTGGCATCGACCGTATGTGCATGCTGCTGACCGACTCTGCCGCGATCCGTGACGTGCTGCTCTTCCCCACCATGAAGAGCCTTGAAAAGTAAGAAATACCCGAAAAAATCCCAACGCTGTCTATAGGAGGAGAACGCCATGCGCGAAGAGGATATCCGCAAAGAGTATCAGTCTGAAACCAAAAACCCGATTCTGAAGCTGATCCGCTGGTTCCAGGGATATTGGTATTATTATAAAATCCCGATCCTGGCCGTCGCCGGCGTTCTGCTTCTGGTGGGCGCCATTCTGACCAGCGTGTTGGGCAAGGAGAAAATCGACTATACCGTTGCCGTTGTCAGCTGTCTCAGTGTGGATCAGGAAGACTATGAAACCGTGAAGAGCAATTTTGCCGCCGTACTGCCGGACGTCAATGAGGACGGCAAGGTGAATATCGAACTGAACTGCATTCAGATCGACACCGGTATGACGGATGAATTCTCTGTGGCGGCCCATGACGCCGTGACGGCCATGCTTTTATATGACAAGGTGGCGTTCTTCCTGGTGGACGACTATTGCTCCCAGTATCTCGAGAACATTCTGGCCATCGAGCCGCTGTCTGTCCTGGGGATCGAGGGCGGGGACACGGAGTATCGCGTGAATATCTCCGAGACCAGCCTGCTGGACAATACTTCTGTGGATGAATATATCGACTACTATCTGGTGGTGAAAAAGCTGGGCGACGCAGACCGGGACAATGAAGAGTATCTGGCCCGCCGCGCCGGCATCGCCCCCATGCTTCTTGAGGTGGCACAGTAAATGCAGTGGGAACTTGTCACGTCAAAGGAAAATAAACTGATCCGCCATGTGAACCGTCTGGCTTCCGAGGCAAAGTATCGCCGGGCAAACGGCGTCTATGTCTGCGAGGGCGAAAAGCTCTTGTGGGAAGCCGTGCGGGACGGCGTGCCGCTGCAGGCCGTGGTGTGGGAGCAGCAGTCTCTTCATGAGGCTCGCGCCGCCCGCCCGGAGAAGCTGCAGCTTCTGGAGACCTTGGGCTGCCGCCTGGTGGAGGCTCCCGCCAATGTTTTTTCGGCAGCCAGCTTTCTTGAGACCTTTTCCGGCCCTTTATTTCTCTGCGGGATCCGGGAACCGAAGATCCCTGAGAAGGGCAGCCGCTTTCTGGCGCTTGACTGTGTCCAGGATCCCGGTAATGTGGGCACGGTGATCCGCTCGGCGGACGCCTTTTCTGTGGACGGCGTGTTCCTCCTGGAAGGAACCGCCGATCCTTACCAGCCCAAGGCGGTGCGCGCCGCCATGGGCTCCATCTTCCGCGTCCCGGTTTACCGGGTGACGACGGAGGACTTCTTTCAAGCAATGCAGAAGCTTTTGCTGCCGGTTTATGCGGCGGCGCTTTCCGACCGGGCGGAGCCCATCGGAAACAAGGCGCTGGGGGATGCGGCCGTGATCGTGGGAAACGAGGGTCGCGGCGTCCGCCCGGAAACCATCGCAAGATGTGACGGAACGCGGATCATCCCCATGAGCGGCAATGCAGAGTCCCTAAATGCAGCGGTGGCTGCATCGATTTTGATGTGGGAGATGAGCAGATGGCGTTAGAGCACTGGGTATGGCTTTCGAATCTGGATATCAGCCGACGCGCCATGCTGCAGCTTTTGGATCGCTTTGGCGATCCTCAGCGTATCTATGAAGCTCCCGAACGGGATATCCGCGCGCTTCACCTGGAACAGAATGCGGAAGTGCGGCTTCTGCAGCCCCGCGATCTCCATGTGGCCCGTGCGATTCTCTCCACCTGTGTGAAAAAGAATATCGGCATCGTCACGATGCAGGATGCGGCATATCCCAACCGTCTGCGTAATATAGAGTACCCGCCGGTACTTTTGTATGTAGGCGGTCATTTGCCGTCTTTTGATGAAGAGGCGGCCATCGGTGTGGTGGGCACCCGCACCTGCTCCTCCACCGCCCGACAGATTGCCTCCCGCTTTGGATACGAGCTGGCCGATAAGGGTATGCTTGTGGTATCCGGCATGGCGAAGGGCATCGACTCCGCCGCGAACCGCGGCGCACTGCAGGCGGGCCGCAGAACCGTGGCGGTCTTGGGCTGTGGCGTGGACGTATGCTATCCCTCCGAGAACCGGGATCTTTATGAGCAGATCCTCGCCGGAAACGGCTGTCTTCTCTCAGAATATCCGCCCGGCACGAAACCCCTGGGGTATCATTTCCCGGAACGCAACCGGATCATCAGCGGCCTCTGCGCCGGTATTCTGGTGGTGGCGGCGCCCCAAAAGTCTGGCTCTCTCATCACCGCGTCTCAGGCGCTGGAGCAGGGGAGAGAGATCTTCGTGGTGCCCGGCGGCATCACCGATCCGGAATTCTCCGGCTCCAACAGTCTCATCAAGCAGGGCGCTATCCCTGTTACGACCCCGAAAGATATCGTGGCGTACTATTACGCCCGTTTCCCCGATGCGTTTGACGATCGGGTGATTTCCCGCTATATGGGCAGCGGCCTCCGTCGTCGCCGCCGCAAAGACCCCGACGAAGAAGCGATCCGGCCGGAAGAACCGCCTCTGCCGGCGGCCGCACCCGTACCGGAAACCGCGCAGAACCCGGAACCTTCTCAGGAACCGGAGCCCGTGCGGGCGGAAAGACCGCCGTATCTGTCGCTGCCGGAAAAACCGATGCCTGCGCCGATCGTTGCCTCTCCGCTGCCGCAAAGGAATCTGTCCCAGTATATTGTGGACAAAATCCGGGCGGCACAGGGTCGGGTAAAGCAGTATGACAGCAGAATTTTCCCGGAAATGGGAAATATCTCCCGAAAACCCGCGGCGCCAAAGCCTTCCAATGCACCGGCGGCAACGCCCGACGCGGCAGCCGAAGAAACGGCGCCCAAGGCTCCCATGAAGCCTGCGGCCGTCAGCAGCGATGTTTATCCGCCGGAACAGCAGAAGCTTCTTGCGATCCTGCGGGAGCATCCCGACGAGACCGCGCACATCGATGAACTTGTCAATCAATCCGGATTTCCCGCCGCAGAGGCCCTGGCGCTTCTGACGGAGATGGAGATGGACGGCCTCATAGAGGCGCTCCCGGGAAAACGGTTTCATATCATATAAACCTGGAGGAACAAATGGCGAATCTGGTCATTGTGGAATCGCCTGCCAAGGCAAAAACCATTGCCAAATATCTGGGCAGCAACTATAAGGTCAAGGCGTCCATGGGTCACATCCGTGACCTGCCCCGGAAAAAACTGGGCGTGGACACCGCCAATAATTTTGAACCGCAGTATATCCCCATCGAGGGTAAAGACGACGTGATCAACGATCTCCTGAAAGCGGCTAAGGGCAGCGAGAAAGTGTACCTCGCAACCGACCCGGACCGCGAAGGGGAGGCCATTTCCTGGCATCTGGCCAAGCTTCTGGGCCTTGACGAGCAGGATGCCAACCGCATCACGTTCAACGAGATCACCAAGCGTGCCGTCAGCGAAGGCATCGAAAATCCCCGTCAGATCGATCTCAATCTGGTGGACGCCCAGCAGGCCCGCCGGATTCTCGACCGACTGGTGGGGTATCAGCTGTCGCCCTTCCTGTGGAAGAAGGTGCGCCGCGGCCTGTCCGCAGGCCGTGTGCAGAGCGTGGTCACCCGCATGATCGTGGATCGGGAACGGGAGATCCGTGCCTTCAAGCCCAAGGAATACTGGAGCATCGACGTGTTTCTGCAGAAGAATGGCGCCAAAAAGCCCTTCACCGCCAAGTATTATGGCACCGAGGGAAAAAAGGCGGAGCTCTCAAACGAAGAGGAGACCCAGGCAATCTGCCGGGCCGTGCAGAATGCCCCCTTTACGGTGAAGTCCGTCAAGCTCTCCGAGCGGAAGCGCAATCCGCCGCCGCCCTTCATCACATCCACCCTGCAGCAGGATGCCTCCCGCCGCCTGGGCATGCAGTCCAAGCGCACCATGGCGGTGGCACAGCAGCTTTACGAAGGTATTGAACTGGAAGGCCGGGGTATGACCGGTCTCATCACCTATATGCGTACCGACTCCGTGCGTCTCTCTGATGACGCGCTGAACGCCGTGCGCGGCTATATCAAGGACAGCTTCGGCACGGAGTACTGCCCCCGTACCGCCCGTGTCTTCAAGACCCGCGGCGGCGCGCAGGATGCCCACGAAGCCATCCGTCCCTCCGACGTGACACTGACGCCGGATCTTTTGAAGAATGATCTTTCCCGGGACCAGCTGCGGCTTTACCGTCTGATCTGGGAGCGTTTTGTGGCCTGCCAGATGGCAGCGGCCACCTATCATGTGGTCAGCGCCGAGATCGAGAGCGCCGGATATGAGTTCCGCGCCTCCGGCCAGACCGTGAAGTTCAAGGGCTATACCGCCCTCTATGTGGAAAAGACCGACGAGGAGGAGCCGGAAAACAGCCCGGTTCCCGCCGATCTTGCAATGGGCGAGGAACTGAAGCTGGAATCCATCAAACCGGAGCAGCATTTCACCCAGCCGCCGCCCCGCTATAACGAGGCGTCCCTGGTCAAGGCCATGGAGGAAAAGGGCATCGGCCGTCCCTCCACCTATGCGCCCACCATCTCCACCATCATCGACCGTGACTACGTCAGCCGCGAGGAAAAGCAGCTGAAGCCCACGCCCCTGGGCGAGGCGGTCACGGATCTGATGATCGATAAGTTTACCGATATCGTGGATATCAAGTTTACTGCCGGTATGGAGGATCATCTGGACCGGGTGGAATCCGGCGAAGAGCACTGGAAAGAAGTGCTGGCCAATTTCTACCGGGATTTCGACGATGAACTGAAAAAAGCGGAAGAGGATATGAAGGAGAAGCGGGTGAAGATTGCCGAGGAACCCACGGACGAGGTCTGTGAGAACTGCGGCAAGCCCATGGTCATTAAGTACGGCCGCTTCGGCCGCTTCATGGCCTGCACCGGTTATCCGGATTGTAAGACCACAAAGCCGCTTTTAGACTATACCGTTGGCGCCTGCCCCATCTGCGGCGGCAGAATCGTGCACCGCAAGTCCAAAAAGGGCGTGGTGTACTATAACTGCGAGAAGGGCACCAAGTGCGGCTTCATCACCTGGGATAAGCCGCTGGAGCGCAATTGCCCCAAGTGCGGCAAGACCCTGTTCCAGCATTCCTTCCGCGGCGAGCGCGGTATCAATTGCTTAAACCCCGAATGTGACTATAAAGAGGAGCTTGCGGCGCCCAAGGCACGAAAGAGTAAGAAAAACGATGCAGAATAAAGCGATTGTAATCGGCGGCGGCCTTGCCGGCTGTGAAGCCGCCTGGCAGTTGGCCGCCCATAAGATCCCGGTGGATCTCTACGAGATGAAGCCGGTGAAATATACCCCTGCCCACAGCTATCAGGGCTTTGCGGAACTGGTGTGCTCCAATTCCCTGCGCTCTGATCAGTTGGAAAATGCCGTGGGCCTTTTGAAGGCGGAGCTCCGCGAGCTGGGCTCTCTCATCATGACCTGTGCCGACGCCACCCGCGTGGAGGCCGGCGGCGCACTGGCGGTGGACCGCGAGAAATTCTCCGATCTCGTGACGGAGAAGATCCGGAATCACCCTTATATCACCGTCCACAGCGAGGAGATCAAAACCATCCCCGAGGGCCGCGTCATCGTGGCCACCGGCCCCCTTACCGCGGATGCCCTGGCCGACGATATCGCCGGCCGCATCGGCGGCGGGTATCTCCATTTCTACGATGCCTCCGCGCCTATTGTGTCCGCAGACAGCATCGATATGGAGCATGCGTTCCTGGCCTCCCGTTATGACCGCGGCACGCCGGACTATATCAACTGCCCCATGGAAAAGGAAGAATACGACGCCTTTGTGGAGGCACTCATCACCGCAGAGGGCGCGGAAGTCCATGGATTCGAGGATTCCCGGGTGTTTGAGGGCTGTATGCCCATTGAAGTCATGGCACGCCGGGGACACGAGACCATTGCCTATGGTCCCATGAAGCCGGTGGGACTCATCGATCCCCATACCGGGAAAGAAGCCTATGCTACGGTACAGCTGCGCCGGGATAATGCGGAGGGCACCGCCTATAATATCGTAGGCTTCCAGACCCATCTCCGCCACGGGGAGCAGAAGCGGGTATTCTCCATGATCCCGGGCCTGGCCCATGCGGAATTTTTACGCTACGGCGTTATGCACCGCAATACCTTTATCTCCTCTCCCGGCGTGCTGGGCGAGAGTTATGAGCTTTTATCCGATCCCCGCATCCGCTTTGCCGGACAGATGACCGGCGTGGAGGGCTATGTGGAATCCACGTCCTCCGGCTATGTGGCGGGGCTTTCCCTGGCCCGCGAGATGCTGGGCCTCCCGCCTGTGGTGTTCGGCACCCAGACCGCCATCGGCGCGCTGGCATATTATATCAGCCACGGCGGTGAGACGGAATTCCAGCCCATGAATGTGAATTTCGGCATTATCGCGTCTTATGAACAGCGGATTCGCAAGAAGAGAGACCGCTATCGCGCCATTGCGGAGCGTGCGCTTGCGCGGATCGCAGAGTATCGCGCAGAGATCCTGCGCGGACAGGAAGGTGTAACAGAATGAAAATAATCCTGGATGTCATGAGCGGCGACAGCGGCTGTGAGGCCGCGGTTCTCGGCGCCGTGAATGCCTATCGCAACACCGGCGTGGAGGTCACTCTGGTGGGCGACGAAACCCAGATCCACGAAGTCTTCAAAAAACATACGCTTTCCCTGGACGGCATGACCGTGCTTCATGCGCCTCAGGTCATTACCATGGAGGACGATCCCGTGCGTGCCGTGCGGGAGAAGCGCAATTCCTCCATGTCCATCGGCCTGACTGCCCTGAAGAAAGGGGAGGGCGATGCCTTTATTTCCGCCGGCAACACCGGCGCTCTTCTCACCGGCGCCACCCTTCTGGTGGGCCGTATCCCCGGCGTCCGCCGCGCGGCATTGGCCATCCAGCTGCCGTCCTCCGGTGCGTATGGCCCGCTCCTCATCGACTGCGGTGCCAATTCCGAATGCAGTGTGGAGTATCTCATGCAGTTTGCTCTTATGGGCAATGCCTATATGCGCGACGCCTGTCATGTGGAAAATCCCCGGGTGTGCCTGCTCTCAAACGGCACCGAGGAGCATAAAGGCAATGCCCTGGTGCAGGAGACCCATAAGGCGCTCCGGGCCGCACACGAGGCGGGACAGCTGAACTTCTGCGGCAACATTGAGGGCCGCGACGTGCTGGGTGATGTGGCCGACGTCATCGTCTGCGACGGATTCACCGGCAATGTGCTCTTAAAGACCATCGAGGGCGCGGGCATGACGCTGATGGCCAAGGTGAAGGAAGCCATGATGACGAACCTCTTCACCAAGCTGGCCGCCGCCATCATCAAGCCGAAGCTGCGCCCCTTAAAGAAAATGACCGACTACCGCGAGACCGGCGGCACGCCCATTCTCGGCATTTCCCGCCCGGTATTCAAGGCTCACGGCTCTTCCGATGCCCGTGCTTATGAGAGCGCGATCCGTGTCGCCGCAGCCTACTGCGAGAGCGGCGCAACCGAAAAAATCGCAGAAGCCATTGCCAAAATGGCATAACATTCAGGAGGACAGATCATGCCGCTGGAGATTTTGAAAGAGTTATTGTCTGATCTGTTTGAGGTGGATCCTGACGAGATCACCTGGGCCACCAATGTGTATGAGGATCTGGGCGCGGATTCACTGGACATGGTGGAGCTGGCCATGGCCTGTGAAGAGGAATTCGATCTGGAAATCCCCGACAGCGCCGAGACCTGGGCCCTTGCCACCGTGGCGGACATGATTCAGTACATCGAAGTACACAAGAACTGAGAGAAAGGAACTTCCATGGAAAAGCTTGAAAAGAAACTGGGCTATCATTTTCAAAACCGTGAACTCCTGAAAACGGCGCTGACCCATAGTTCCTATGCAAATGAAGCGCGTGACCGCCATACCCAGTCAAACGAACGCCTGGAATTTCTGGGCGACAGCGTGCTGGGTATGGTGACGTCCGATTATATCTTTAAGCTTTATACCGATATTCCCGAGGGCGAGCTGACGAAGCTGCGCGCCGCGGTGGTCTGTGAACAGGCGCTTCATGAAGTGGCGCTGTCCATCGGCCTGAGTGCCTTCCTGCTTCTGGGCCGCGGCGAGGAAGCGGGCGGCGGCCGTGAGCGCCCCAGCATTCTGGCGGACGCCGTGGAGGCAGTCATCGGCGCCATGTATATGGACGGCGGTTTTGCCGCGGCCCAGCCTTTTGTGCTGAGCTTTATCAAGCCCTCGGTGTCGAAACGCGCCGGAACGGGTCGTCAGAATTTCAACGACTATAAGACCATGCTGCAGGAAATCGTGCAGAAGAACCGGGAAGAGGTCTTAAGCTATCGCATGGCCTCCCAGACCGGCCCCGATCATGACAAGACCTTTGTGATGGAAGTGCTCCTAAACTCCAACGTCATGGCAAAGGGCAGCGGTCACAGCAAGAAGGAAGCGGAACAGGCAGCGGCGCACGAGGCGCTGAAGCTCATGGGCATCCGGGTCTGATGGCACGCATCTGCCCGGTGTTCATCCCCCATGAGGGATGTCCCCATGACTGTGTGTTCTGCAACCAGCGGCGCATAGCCGCACCTGTATCTCCGGAACCTGCGGAAATACGGGAGCGGGTTTGCGCGGCAATCCGTGCGGGACTTTGCGACGAAGTGGCCTTTTACGGCGGCAGCTTTACGGCAATTCCCGCGGCGCGGCAGGAGGCATTTCTCTCTGCCGTATCCGATCTGCCGGTATCCATCCGGCTTTCCACCCGCCCGGACGCTGTTGACGGGCCGGTGATCCAGCGACTTCTGCGCCACGGCGTCAAAACCGTGGAGCTGGGCGCACAATCCATGGATGACGAAATCCTGCGCCGTGCCGCACGGGGCCATACGGCGGCGGATGTACGCTGGGCCACAGGGCTTTTGCAGCAGGCGGGGTTTTCCGTGATTCTGCAGGTGATGGTCGGACTTCCCGGTGACCGGGATACCTGGCGGGACACCGCAGAAGCGGCGGCGGCGCTTCATCCCGACGGCGTGCGGATCTATCCTGTGGTGGTGATCCGCGACACCGCGCTTTATGATCTCTGGCAGGCGGGACGATACGCGCCGCTTTCCGTATCCGAGGGGGCCGACGCCGCGGCGGATATGCTGGAGGTCTTTCTCCGGGAGAAGATCCCGGTGATCCGCATCGGACTGAATCCCACGGAGGAACTGTCCGGCGGCAGTGCCGTGGCCGGGGCCTATCACCCCGCGCTGGGCGAAATGGCCCGTTCCCGGGTCCTGCTGCGGCGGGTTTTGAAGGAACTTGCGGGCGCCGATCTTTCCGGACGGTGCCTGACTATATTCGTGCCCCGGGGCCGCACCTCCCAGGCGGTGGGCGTGGGGCAGGAAAATCGAAAACGCCTGATGGCCATGGGCGCACGCCGTGTCCGGGTCATTGAGGAGGAAAGTCTGACGGGAGACGCCGTCAGGACGTTATTGGAGTGAAGTAAGTGGTATTAAAATGTCTTGATATCCAGGGTTTCAAATCGTTCCCGGACAGGACGCATATTGAATTCAATCGCGGCATCACCGCCGTGGTGGGCCCCAACGGCAGCGGCAAATCCAATATCTCCGACGCCATCCGCTGGGTTCTGGGCGAACAGTCCACAAAGACCCTGCGCGGCGCCAAAATGGAGGACGTGGTCTTTGCCGGCGCCGGCAGCCGCCGCGCCATGGCCAGCGCCGAGGTCAGCCTCACCATCGACAACACCGACGGGGGACTGCGCACCGATTATACGGAGGTCACCGTTACCCGCCGCTACTATAGAAGCGGCGACAGCGAGTTTTTTATCAATCGCAAGCTGGTGCGCCTGCGGGATATTCATGAGCTTTTCATGGACACCGGCCTTGGCCGGGACGGCTATTCCATCATCGGTCAGGGCAAGATCGACGAGATTTTGTCCGTTAAAAGCGAGGAACGCCGGGAGGTCTTTGACGAGGCCGCCGGTATCTCCAAATACCGCTATCGCCGGGAAGAGGCCCAGCGCCGTCTGCAGGATGCACAGGATAACCTGACCCGCATCGGCGATATCATCGCGGAGCTGGAGTCCCGACTGGGGCCCCTTGAGAAGGAGGCCGAGAAGGAACGCCGCTATAACGCCCTCCGGGGCGAATTAAAGGGCCTTGAGGTCAGCACCATCATGCTGACCCTGGATGGCATGAACGACCGTCTCACGGCAGCACAGCGCGCCTGTGAGACCTTCCAGGTGGATCTGGAGCAGAGTCATCGCCACGCCGACGAGCTTTCCGCTCTGTCCGACCAGCTTCTGCGGGATACCGCAGAGCTGCAGCGTCAGCTTGAGGAGCTGCGCGGTGCGGTGCGTCAGGCAGAACTGGATGCCTCCCGGGCAGAATCCGAGATCGCGCTTTTCACGGCGGAGATCGCGCATAACGAGCGGGACCGCGAGCGCATGGTAAGAGAGCGGGAGGACTTCTCGGGACGCCAGAAGGAAACGGAAGAGCAGATCGCCGCCTCCGAGCGGGCATATGCCGAAAAGCTTTCTGAGGAAGAAGAGGCCCGCCGCCAGGCGCTTTCCTTGGAATCCGTGCGGGAAGGTCTGCGCCGGGAGTCGGAGGAGCTCTCCGCCCGCCGCATGACCCTGATGCAGCAGGACGCCGCCCTGCGGGAGCAGGCCGGACAGGCCATGCAGGATATCCGCGCCGCCGAAGGATCCCGGGAGGAACTTCTGCGTCAGCTTGCCATGCTGGATGCAGACGGCCCCCAGCGCGCCGCAGCCTTAGAGAAGGCGGAAGCGGATCAGCGTGCCGCGGAAGCAGCGCTTCGGGTAAAAGACGAGGAGATCCCGTCTTTACAGAATATTGTAAATGGCTTCCGCCTGAAAAAGGATTCCCGCGCCCGCCGCGTGGAACAGCTGGCGGAGCAGATCCAGACATCGGCCATTGCCCTGGCGGATGTCCAGAACCGTGTCCGGCTCCTGCGGGATCTGGAACGGGAATACGAGGGCTTCAATAAGGCAGTGCGTCTGGTGATGCGGGAAAGCGCATCCGGCGGACTGCGGGGCATTCACGGCCCCATCTCCAAGCTGATGCAGGTGGCGGATGACTATGTGGCCGCTACGGAGATCGCCCTGGGCGCCGCCATGCAGAATATCGTCACGGACAGCGAAGAAACCGCACGCCGCGCCATTGGCCTTCTCAAGAGCCGGGACGCCGGCCGCGCCACCTTCCTGCCCCTGACCTCCGTGCGGGGCAGCCGCCTTTCCGAGCGGGGCCTTGAGGACCAGCCGGGCTTTCTCGGCATTTTAAGCGATATCATTTCCTATGACGAGCGGTATCGCGGCGTGTTCCAGAATCTTCTGGGACGAACGGTGTTGGTGGAGACTTTGGAGGACGCCATCGCCATTGCCCGCGTCTATGCCCATCGCTTCCGCATTGTGACCCTGGACGGACAGGTGATGAACGCCGGCGGCTCCATGACCGGCGGCAGCCTGAACCGCTCCGCAGGTATATTAAGCCGTGCAAACGAAATCGCAAAGCTCTCCGCCTCTCTGGGCGGCATGGAACAGAAGCTTGCCGATCAGCGGGCGGCCTATGAAGAGGCCAACCGGGAGAACCACTCCCTGCTCTATCAGCTGGAACTGGCAGAAAACGAGCTGCGCAGCGCTGAGGCCGACCGCGTCCGCATCGCCGCGGAACGGGAACACCTGCGCACCATTACCGAAACGCTCTCCGCCGACCTCTCAGAGAGAGAGGAGCGGCGGCAGGATATGCAACGCCGCATCGCCGCGACGGAGGAACAGCGGGAAAAATCCGCTGCCGCCCATGCGATGCATCTCCGGTCCGCCGGGGAACTGGCCGGACAGCTTGCCGCGCTGGAAGAGGCCCAGAATGCCCTGGGCGAACGGCTGCGGGACAGCGAGGAGCGCATCGCCCGGTGCCGTGAAGGGATCACTCGTCTGGCGGCCGAGGGCCGCGCCGCCCGTGATCAGGCCGCGGTGCTGCGGGCACAGCTGGCCTCCGCCGCTGCCGATACCGGCAGACGGGAGGCAGAGCTTCTGGCGCTGGACCAGCGGGATATCCAGTGCCGGGAGAAAATTGAAGAGCTGCAGGAAATCCTTGCCGCTCAGAAAGATCTGGGCGTCCGGCAGTCGGCCGCTCTCGATGCCCTGAATCAACAGCGAAACGACCTGGAGCGCCGCCGGGAGGAAAACCAGCGGGCGATCCGGGATGAAAATAACCGCATGATCTCCTTAGAACGTGAGAAGGCCTATGCGGACAATCAACTGAAATCCATTGAGGGTGAACAGGACACGCTGGTGGCCCGTCTCTGGGATCAGTATGAGCTTACCCGCACCACCGCCAGAGAGTTCTGTATCGAGATCCCCAACCGCAGCGAGGCAAACGCCCGCATGGATACCCTGAAACGCCAGATCCGCGCCATCGGCAATATCTATCCCGGCGCCGAGGCGGAATATGCGGCCGTCAGCGAGCGTTATACCTTCATGACCGCTCAGCGGGATGACGCCGAGACCTCCCGGAAGGAGATCGAGGACATCATCGCCGATATCGGCAGCCGGATGACGGAGCTGTTCCGGGAGCAGTTCACCATTATCGCGGAGGAATTCTCCAAAACCTTTGTGGAGATCTTCGGCGGCGGTTCTGCCCGGGTGGAGCTCTCCGATCCCAAGGATTTACTGGGCAGCGGCATCGAGATCTATGTCCAGCCTCCCGGAAAGACCCCCAAGGTGCTCTCGCTCTTATCCGGCGGCGAACGGGCCCTCGCGGCCATCTCCCTTTACTTTGCGATTCTGAAGGTCCGGCCCGCGCCCTTCTGTGTGCTGGACGAAATCGAATCCGCATTGGACGAGGTGAATGTCCGCCGCTTCGCCCGATACTTACGCAAGCTCACCGATGATACCCAGTTTATTGTGATCTCCCACCGCAGAGGCACCATGGAAGAGGCGGATATGCTCTACGGCGTCACCATGCCGCAGCAGGGCGTCTCGCGTCTTCTCGCCCTCAATATCAGCGAGGCGGAGCGCGACTTCATCAAAGATTAGAAAGGAACAGCAAAATGGGACTTTTTGATAAAATTAAACAGGGTTTGACCAAAACCCGTGATAAGCTCAGCGGATTTGTGGAAAATGTGCTGAGTTCCTTCCGCGAGGTGGATGAGGATCTTCTGGAGGAACTGGAAGAAGCTCTCATTCTCTCTGATGTGGGTGTGGAGACTGCATCCGAAACGATTGAGCGTCTGCGCGCCGATGTCAAGAGCGGCCGTCTGAAAGAGGTCGATCAGGTGAAGGATCGCCTGGCCGCCATTCTGGCCGAACTGGTCACCGACGGCGGCAATTGTACGAGTGACGGCGGCACGCTGGGCCTGAAGCTGGACACCCGCCCCTCCATCATTCTGGTGGTGGGCGTCAATGGTGTGGGCAAGACCACCACCATCGGCAAGCTGGCGTATCTTTTGAAAAACGAGGGCCGCAAGGTGCTCCTGGCCGCCGGTGACACCTTCCGTGCCGCAGCCGCCGATCAGCTGGAGATCTGGAGCGAGCGGGCAGGCGTGGACATCGTCCGGCATGAAGAGGGCTCTGACCCCGCCGCCGTGGTGTTCGACGCCATTTCTGCCGCCAAGGCAAGAGGCTGTGACGTGATCATCTGCGATACGGCAGGACGTCTCCACAATAAGGCCAACCTGATGCGCGAGCTTGAGAAGATCAGCCGCGTCATCGACCGGGAACTGCCGGGCGCCGACCGGGAAAATCTGCTGGTGCTGGACTCCACCACCGGCCAGAACGCCATGATGCAGGCCAAGAGCTTCTCTGAGACTGCCGGTATCACCGGCATCGCCCTGACCAAGCTGGACGGTACTGCCAAGGGCGGCATTGTCATCGCCATCTGCCGGGAGCTGAAGGTGCCGGTGCGCTTCGTCTGTGTGGGCGAGGGCATCGACGATCTGCTGCCCTTTGATGCAGATTCCTTTGTACGTGCATTGTTTTAATAAGGGAGAGAACATATGGCAAGAATAGATGGCAGAGAATATAACGAACTGCGCCCTATGCGCATCACCCCGGATTTCACCAAATACGCAGAGGGCAGCGTGCTCATTGAGCATGGCAACACCATGGTGCTCTGCAATGCCTCCTTCACGGAAGGGGTTCCGCGTTTCCTGAAAGATACCGGCCGCGGCTGGCTGACGGCCGAATATGATATGCTGCCCCGTGCAAACCGTGAGCGCAGCTCCCGGGATATTTCCAAGCTGAAAGTCTCCGGCCGCAGCGCCGAGATCCAGCGCCTGGTGGGCAGAAGCCTGCGCAGCATCGTGGATATGTCGATCCTCGGCGAGAATACCATTGTCATCGACTGTGACGTACTGCAGGGCGACGGCGGCACCCGCTGCGCCTCCATCACCGGCGGCTTCATTGCGCTGGCTATGGCCTGTGACCGGATGGTGAAGGCCGGTGTGCTTCGCAAAATGCCCATCCTCGACTATATCGCTGCCCTCGGCACCGGCATTCTCCATATCGACGGAGAAGACCGCGCCGTGGTGGATATGTGCTATGAAGAGGACTCCACCTCCATCGCTGACTTCAATGTCATCGGCACCGGCTCCGGCAGAATCGCCGAGGTGCAGGGCACCGGCGAAGGCCGCCCCTATACCATGGAGGAAATGATGATGGTGCTCTCCGTCACCATGCCGGCACTGGCACAGGTGATCGACGAGCAGAAGAAAGTGCTGAGAGAACTGGGGATTCGAGAATGGATATTGTAATTGCGACCAATAACCCCGGAAAACTGCGGGAATTTCAGGCGATTTTGGGACAGGCGGGCATCCGCTGTCTGTCCATGCGGGAGGTGGGCCTTTCCATCAATCCGGAGGAAACCGGCACCACCTTTGCGGAAAATGCCATGATCAAGGCAAAGGCCTGCTTTGATGCCCTGGAGGGCCGTTATGCCTGCATGGCCGATGATTCCGGCATCCAGTGCGACGCGCTGCAGGGCGCGCCCGGCGTGTATTCCGCCCGGAACGGCGGCCCCGGCCTCACCGATCGGGAGCGCGTTTATTACCTCCTGGGCCAGATGTCCCATGTGGCCGATCCGGACCGCGGCATTCAGTATGCCTGCGCGATTGCGTGCCTTCTGCCGGACGGCAGAACGATCACCACAGAGGGCTATTGCCGCGGCGTCATGCTGCGGGAGCTGCGGGGCGAAAACGGATTCGGACACGATCCGGCATTTTATCTGCCGGAATATGAGATGACCTTTGCAGAAATCCCCACAGAACTGAAAAATCAGATTTCCCACCGGTCTCAGGCACTGCGTGCCTGTCTTGAAAAACTGTAAGAAATTGGAGTGTATCATGTTAACCAGTAAAGAAAGAGCTTATCTGCGCGGCCTTGCCAATGAACTGCGCACCATTTTCCAGGTGGGCAAGGGCGACATTTCCGAAAATCTCATTGATCAGGTGAACGGCGCCCTGGATACCCGGGAACTGATCAAGCTGCGCGTGCTGGAGACCTCCGGCCTCACGGCCCGGGAGGCCGCCGCCGAAATCTCCGACGCCACCGGCAGCGAAGTGGTGCAGGTCATCGGCACCCGTTTTGTGCTTTACCGGGAGAGCAAGGCTCTGCCCAAGGAAAAGCGCATCCAGATGAAAGTGAAATGAACCGTCGTCTTGCCATGTTCGGCGGCACCTTCAATCCGCCGCATATCGGGCACGTCCATGCCGCCCGGGCAGCCGCCGATTCTCTGGGGCTTTCCGTGCTCTGGATCCCGGACAACATCCCGCCCCATAAGGAGCTTCCCGCCGGCAGCGCATCCCCTGCGGAGCGTCTTGAAATGACCCGTCTGGCGGCGGAGGAAGTGCCGGGCTCTTTCGTGTCCGATATGGAGCTCCGCCGGGGCGAGCGGAGCTATACCGCCGACACGCTGGAGGAGCTTCATGTACAGTATCCCGAGGACGAGCTGTGGCTCATTGTGGGCACGGATATGCTCTGCACGCTGCACCGCTGGTACTGTCCGGAAAAGATTTTCCGTCTGGCGCGCATTGCGGCCATCGCCCGGGATGAGGGCGATCTTGTCCGCATCCGGGAGTCCGCCGAGATGCTGCGGGAGCAGTATCAGGCAGAGATCGCCGTGGTGGAGGCGGAGCCGGTGCCGATTTCTTCGTCCGAGATTCGGGCGGGACTTTATCACGGCACGGAAAAATGGCTGCCGGAGCGTGTTTTTGCGTATATCAGAGAACGGGGGCTTTACCTGTGAATCGAAATCTTTCCGACCTGCGCGCGCAGGTCACCGCACTGCAGCCGCAGCGGGCGGCGCACATCCTGGGCTGTGAAGAAACGGCCGCGGAATTGGCGCGGCGCTGGGGCGAAGACGAGGAAAAAGCGCGGTACGCCGCGCTGCTTCATGACGTGACCAAGCAATATTCCCACGCGGAACAGTTGAAATTGGTCGAAAAATACGGTATAATAATCGATGCGGCATTTGACCGCTTCCCGGCGCTGGCTCATGCGGAGACCGGCGCGGCGGTCGCGCGGGCCGAGTATGACATGGCAGAGGACATCGTTCTGGCCATCCGTTATCACACCACCGGCCGCCCGGGCATGACGCTTCTCGAGAAAATCCTCTATCTTGCCGATTATATCGAACCGAACCGGAGTTTTCCGGGACTTGAGGATACCCGTACCCTGGCGTTTCAGGATCTGGACGCCGCGGTGCTGCGTTCCACGGCAGACTGCCTGATCTATAATCTGAAGAAATCCCGGCCTGTCCATCCCATCACGGTGGAGACCTATAACGAACTGGTGGAGCAGGCCAATCTGACCCAAAATTTGTGAGGCAATACCGATCGACATGGACCACAATCAGTTTGAACAGGAGAACGGCAACCGCCGGGTTGTCGGCCCCTATATTCATCATAAAAAACCGCAGAAGAAATCCCACAAAGGACTCATCGCCCTGATCTGTGTCATTGCCGTGCTGGCAATTCTTGGCTCGGCAGGGGCGATCTACTGGACCATATTTGTAAAACCTCCCGTTGCCGATCAGGCGGATCTCCCGGTGCAGACAGATACACCGGCGCAGGATGATACGCCTGCAGAGTCTGAACCGGAGCGGGAACCCACCGAAGAAGAACTGGCGCAGATGCAGGCCGTGATTGAGGCACAGGCCGAGGAGATCGACGTCTCCGGCATCGCCCAGAAGGATGGCGTATTCACGGTGCTGGTGGTGGGCACGGACGTGTCCGGCACGCTCACCGATACCATCGTGGTGGCCACCTTTGACACCAATGAGAAATCCGTAGCACTTCTGAATATCCCCCGGGATACCATCTCCACCGCCTCCGACGGCGAGACCCACAAGATCAATTCCGCATACGGCCGTGACGGCATGGATCGGCTGATTGTGGAGATCAAGAATCTGCTGGGCTTTGAAGTAAATCGCCACATCGTGGTGAATTTCACGGCTTTTGTCAAGATCGTGGATGCCATCGGCGGCATTGAGGTGGACGTGCCCCAGGATATGTATAAAAATACCGGCGATATGATCATTGATCTGAAGGCCGGACGCCAGACGCTGGACGGCGAGCACGCCCTGATGCTGATGCGCTACCGCGGCTACAGCAATGCGGATATCGACCGCATCGGCGTGCAGCAGCAGGTGTACCAGGCTGTCATCGAACAGCTGGCAACACCCACCACCATTCTGCGGCTGCCCAGTCTCACCTCCATCATCGCCCAGAATGTCACCACCGATATGAGCGTCGGCGAGTTGATCTGGATCGGCACCGATTATGTGACCATGGATCCCGCGGACGTGGTGACCGAGACGCTGCCGCACTATACCACCTATGTGAACGATATCTCCTATGTGGTGCCCAGCGAAAGAAAACTTCTGAATCTGATCAACGAATCCTTCAATCCTTATCTCGAAGAGATCACCCGTCTGAATCTGGCGGCGGTGCCTGAGGAAAAGACGGAGGATGAGGAGGAAACTTCCCGTTCCCGCTCCGGTGGAGCAGGGGAGTCAGGCGCAGATGACCAGTCCGTTCCCGGCTGGGTCACAGGCCGTGACCCGGATGCCGACGCGGAATAATTCCAGACTTTATGAGAAGAAAAACCCGTTACGAAATGAGCGCAGGATATAAATTCTTCCTGACGTTCTGCATCACACTTTCCGTATTAACGGTACTCAGTGTCCTCTTCGTGTCCTTTGTCTACCGGCCTGAGATCGGCGAGAATTTCCTGCATAACGTACAGGATTCTCTGCCTGTGGCGGGCGGTTCCGACCGGGGGACCGAGCCGGATGTCTCCGGTAAGGATCGCCGCAGCGGTGTGCATACGGTCCTGGTGGCCGGCACCGATTATGACGGTACACGCACAGATACGCTGCTGGCAGTCACCATCGACACCAAGGCGGACACCATCAATGTGCTGAGCATTCCCCGCGACACCCGCTCCTATATGGAAAACGGCGCAGTGCACAAGATCAATGCCGCGCATAATAAGGGCAGCGACCGCATGATGACCGAGGTGGCCAACACCATCGGTTTCATGCCGGATCATTATGTAGTGCTGGACTACGGCGATTTCAAAGAGATCATCGAAGCCATCGGCGGCGTGGTGGTGGATGTCCCCATGGATATGTACTATATCGCCGACGATATGGTCATTGACCTGAAAAAAGGCATCCAGACTCTGAACGGCGAGGAAGCGCTCATGTTCATGCGCTACCGCGAGGGCTATGCCGACGCGGATCTGGGCCGCATCCGCGCCCAGCAGACGCTGTTCCTGTCCCTGGCAAAAAGCCTGATGTCCGCCGACACCCTGCTCCATATCCCGGATCTGGTGCGGATCTTCTATGAGGATCTCGAAACCGACTATAAGCTTTCGGAGCTCATCTGGCTGGGCGTCCGGTGCGTGGGCATGGATTTCTCGGGCTTTACCGTGGATCGGCTCCCCGGACATATCAGCGGCGCGGACTATGTGGTGGATCCGGAGGATGCACTGAAGCTCATCAATGAAAAATATAATCCCTATCATAAACCGATTACTACCTTGAACACTGCGCAGTAACGCAGAGGAGGGCAATTATGGACGAACGCAAAAACATGACCGAACAGGAAGTGGAACAGTATGTGAAGGCCACGGTGGAAGCACTGGAGGACCAGCGCGCCACGGATATCGAGGTGCTTCATGTTGCCAAGCTCACCAGCATGGCAGACTATTTTGTGATCTGCACCGGCGGTTCCACCACCCACATCCGCTCTCTTTCCGAGCGTGTGGAGCATGACCTGGAAACCGAGTACGGCATTCGCCCCCAGCACATTGAGGGCTACAGCGCCGCCAACTGGGTGCTGATGGACTACGGCTTTATGGTGGTTCACATTTTCCATAGAGATACCAGACAATTTTATTCTCTGAACAGACTCTGGTCGGGCACCGAGCAGAAATAAGTCAGAGGGGACGGAGATAGAGTTATGAGATACGAAAGTAATCCGATTGAAAAAAAGTGGCAGAAAATATGGGAGGAGAAAAAGGCCTTCCATGCCGAGACCGGCAGTGACAAGCCGAAGTATTATGCACTGATCGAGTTCCCGTACCCGTCGGGTCAGGGCCTCCACATCGGCCATCCGCGTCCTTACACCGCCATGGATATCGTGGCCCGTAAGCGCCGTATGCAGGGCTATAACGTGCTGTTCCCCATTGGCTGGGACGCATTTGGTCTCCCCACCGAGAACTATGCCATCAAGACCCACACCCACCCCGCCAAGGTCACCCACGATAACATCGAGCATTTCACCGAGCAGACCAAGGCCATCGGCTTCTCCTTCGACTGGGATCGTGAGATCTCCACGGCAGATCCCGATTACTACAAGTGGACCCAGTGGATCTTCCTGCAGCTCTATAAAAACGGCATGGCCTATAAGCAGAATATGACTGTCAACTGGTGCACCTCCTGTAAGATCGTTCTGGCCAATGAAGAGGTCGTGGACGGCTGCTGCGAGCGCTGCGGCGGCGAGGTCATCCATAAGGAAAAGAGCCAGTGGATGCTGCGCATCACCAAGTATGCCCAGCGCCTGCTGGACGGTCTTGACACCGTTGATTTTATCGAGCGCGTGAAGCTGGCCGAGCGTAACTGGATCGGCCGCAGCGAGGGCGCCGAGGTGGACTTCGACACCACCGCCGGCGATAAGCTCCGCATCTTCACCACCCGCCCGGATACCCTCTTTGGCGTTACTTACATGGTCATGTCCCCTGAGCATCCCTATCTGAATCAGTGGGCGGACCGCATCGAAAACATGGACGAGATCCTGAACTATCGTGCCGAGGCCGCCAAGAAGTCCGATTTCGAGCGCAGCGAGCTGAACCACGATAAGACCGGTATTGAGATCCGCGGCGTCCGCGGCATCAATCCCGTGAACGGCAAGGAAGTGCCGATCTTCGTCTCCGACTATGTCCTTATGTCCTACGGCACCGGCGCCATCATGGCCGTTCCCGCCCATGATACCCGCGACTGGGAGTTTGCCAAGGCATTCAACCTGCCTATCATTGAAGTAGTGGCAGGCGGCAATGTGGAAGAAGCAGCCTTCACCGATGTTGCCACCGGCAAGCTCATCAACTCCGGCTTCCTGGATGGACTCGAAGTAGAGGACGCAAAGGCCGCCATTATCAAGTTCCTCACAGAGAAGGGCATTGGCGAGTCCAAGGTCAATTATAAGCTCCGTGACTGGGTCTTTGCCCGTCAGCGTTACTGGGGCGAGCCTATCCCCATCGTCATCTGCCCGCACTGCGGCTTTGTCCCGCTGAAGGAAGAGGATCTGCCGCTGCGTCTGCCGGATGTGGAGAGCTATGAACCCACCGATAACGGCGAGAGCCCCCTGGCCAAGGTCCGTGACTGGGTGGAAGTGAAGTGCCCCGTCTGCGGCGCCGACGCCGAGCGCGAGACCGATACCATGCCCAACTGGGCCGGTTCCTCCTGGTACTTCCTGCGTTATATGGATCCCAATAATTCCGAAGCACTGGCTTCTCCGGACGCCATTAATTACTGGGGTCAGGTAGACTGGTATAACGGCGGCATGGAGCATGCCACGCTGCATATGCTCTATTCCCGCTTCTGGAATATGTTCCTCCACGACATCGGCGTGGTGCCCAATGACGAGCCCTATGCCAAGCGTACCGCCCACGGCATGATCCTGGGTGAGAACGGCGAAAAGATGTCCAAGTCCCGCGGCAACGTCATCGATCCCATGGTGGTCATCGGTGAGTACGGCGCAGACACCCTGCGTCTTTACGAGATGTTCATCGGCGACTTTGAAAAGACCGCTCCCTGGTCCACCACCGCCATCAAGGGCTGCCGCCGCTTCCTCGACCGCGTCTGGGCGCTCTATGACAATGTAGAGGCCGGCGACGAGTACGACAAGAACCTGCACCTGATGCACGAGACCATCAAGAAGGTCACCGACGATATTGAGAACATGAAGTTCAACACCGCCATCGCCGCCATGATGGCTCTGGTGAACGAGTTCTACGAGAAGGGCTGCAACCGCGCCGAGTATCAGACTCTGGTGCAGATGCTGAACCCCTTCGCACCGCACATGACTGAGGAACTGTGGGAGATGCTGGGCCACAGCGATATGCTGGTGTACGAGCCCTGGCCCCAGTATGACGAGGCCAAGATGGTGCGCGATACCGTCGAGATGCCTGTCCAGATCAACGGCCGCGTGAAGTGCACCATCGAGATGGCCCGCGACATCGATAAGGACGCCGCGCTGGAGATCGCCCTGGCGGAGCCGCGCATTGCACAGGCAGTGGAAGGCAAGACCGTCGTGAAGAAGATTGTCGTACCTGGAAAAATTATCAATATTGTTGTGAAATGATAAGAGATTTCTCTTGACATTTCCAACTGTTCCGCGTATAATATATTCGTTGATTCTTGCGAGAATCACAATTGCGGTTTCATGACCGCAGCGGGGGGAGGGAAGAAAGGTGTCTGAAGTCAGAGTCAAGGAGAATGAATCTCTGGATAGTGCGCTTCGTAGATTTAAGCGTTCCTGTGCCAAGAGCGGCGTTATGTCTGAACTCCGTAAGCGTGAGCACTACGAGAGCCCCAGCGTGAAGAGACGTAAGAAGTCCGAGGCAGCTCGTGCAAAGAAGAGAAAGTTTAAGTACTAAGAAGCTTAAGGCCCGACAGGCTATGCCTGTCGGGCCTCTCTTTACCTTACCCGAATAATAAGGAGAATTACCATGGAGAATCGTCTGCAAAAAGAGTATCTGGTGCTCAGCAGTGTGTGCGATCACCGGTCGCGGCTGGGCATTCCGGCGGTGTTTTCCCTGTTTATGGATCTGGCCACGGAGCACGCCGCGCAGATTCGGCTGGGTTCCGACCGGCTGGCGGAGCATGGCCTTTTCTGGGTCACTGTGCGTACCAAGGTGCGATTCCACCGCCGCCCGGCCATGATGGAGACCGTCACGGCGGAAACCTGGCCGGAGGCGCCGGGCAAAATCGGCTGCAACCGCTATTATCTGCTGCGGGATGGCGAGGAGGTTCTGGTGGAGGGCAAGAGCGAATGGGCCATGATGGAACTTTCCACCGGCCGGCCCCACCGCATTGCGGAGGTGTATCCCCAGGATCTTGTGCATCTCACTGATACGGTCTGTGATGGCATCTATGCCCGCGTGCCGGACGTGTTTTCCGAGGCGCCGGAGTTTGCCCGCCATCGCATCACGTCCTCCGATATCGACCTGGGCCAGCATATGAATAACGCCGCGTATCTGCGTATGGTGTTTGGCGCCTTCTCTTGTGCAGAGCTTGACGCCATGCAGGTGCGGGAAGTGGATATCAATTATCGTCTGCCCTGTCTCGAGGGCGAGGAACTGACCCTGCGCCGCGTGACGAATGGCAATACCATCGATATTGGCGTGTTCCGCGCAGACGGCAAGCTGGCCACCACGGTGCGGATCCTCTGCGGAGAATAAGAGGGAAGCAATGAAAGTATTTTTATGTGAGTCCATTCATCCGGAGGCATTGGCGTTTCTGCGCGCCCATGTGGAGATCATCTCGGATCCCGCACGGATGGGGGAGGCGGACGGCATCATCAACCGCAATCTCCAGCTGACGGCGGAGGTGCTCTCGGGACTGCCCCGGCTCCGGGCCATTGCCATCCACGGTACCGGCACCGACGGTGTGGATCTGCCTTACTGTCGGGCGCATGGCATCCGCGTATTCAACGTACCTCATGAGAATGCAGATTCCGTGGCGGAGCTCATCGTCGCCCTGACCATGACGCTTCTGAGAAAGCTTCATCTGGCGGATCGTCTGCTGCTGTCCGGTGCGCCGCTCTCCAATGCGCCGCCGGAGCTTTTTGGCACGGAGCTTGCCGGGAAAACCCTGGGCCTCATCGGCGTGGGCGATATTGCCCGCCGCGCCGCCCGGATCCTGCGGGACGGCTTTCGGATGCAGGTGATCGGCTATTCCCGCTCCCTGACGCCCGGACAGGCGGAGGAACTGGGGATCGGATTCTGCGCCACGATGGACGAGGTGCTTGCCCGTGCGGATGTGGTGAATCTGGGGGTCTCGCTGCATGCGGGAACCCGCGGCCTCATTGGACAGCGGGAACTGTCCCTCATGAAGCCCACCGCCGTGCTGATCAATACCAGCCGCGGCGCAGTCATCGACGAGGCGGCGCTTTTCCGGGCGCTGCGGGACGGCGTGATCGCCGGCGCGGCCTGTGATGTGTTCTGTCAGGAGCCGCCCACCCGGGAAAATCCCCTCATCGGGCTGCCGAATTTCTTCGCCACGCCCCATATCGGCGCCAATACCGACGAAGCGCTGCGCCGGGTCGGGATGCGGGTGGTGGAAGAACTCGTCGCCGTGCTCTGCGGCGGAACGGCTAAAAACGAACTGGGTGCATAAGAAAACCGCCTGTGTGAAAAAACATTCACACAGGCGGAATTATTTAGTCCACGTCCTCCACGATCTGTTCGGGGCGTTTGTCCAGTTCTTCCGGATTTTTCAGATAGCGACGGATGCATTTCAGTGCGGCCGCGTAGTAGTGACCGTCACAGATACGCTCGTCCAGTACAAATTTCATATCCAGGAACCAGCGCTTCTGCACACTGCCGTCCTTCTGCAGCACATATTCGCTGCGGCGGGCGCCAAAAGACAGGAATACCGGCACATTGCCGAAATTATAGAGATGGTGATAAATGGGCGGAATGCCCAGAGAACCCATGGAAGTGATAAAGAACGAGGCATGGAACGGACTGAGATTGGTCAAAAAACCCGGCAGCAGGCCGTAGTAGTCCAACAGTTTCAAAAAGCCCACCAGGCCCCTCAGTACCAGACGGGGGATATAATTCAGAATCCGCACCAGTCCGTCAAAGTCGGACTGTTCCTCCTTGCGGTTTTGTTCCACCAGTTGGTAAAACGAACGGAACACTTCCTCGGCTGTGGCATCCGGCGCAAATTCCTGCTTGATCACGGTCTCATCTGCGTTGAGCTCCATTTTCTTTTTCATGGTCAGCGCGATGACGATTTTGTTGCGGGCGTAGATGGTCTGTCCGCTGATAAAGCGGTTCAGACCGGGATACTGAGAAACCGTGCGTACATAGGCGGCAAGAAGCACATGCATCAGGCCAAAGCCCTTGAGACCCTCGGCACGTTTTTTCTGAATATATCGATCCATTTCCTCCGTGTCGATGGAATCGGAAAAATAATTCAAAGCATCATTGCGGTCTTTCATAATAAAGATGGCAATACGCGACATTGGATCCAAAGTACGTAATTTGCGGCCGTCGCTGCGATCGCCCAGGCGGCGTTTTCTGGTCACGGAATCAACTCCTTTTTATGATGCACTTATTCTAACATATTTCTAAATTGTTAACAACACTTTTTGCCGAAAAAAATCCGATCATCACGAATATAAATGAAATCTTTATAAATTCTCAAGATTTCAGCAAAAATGCGCCCCTGTATCCTGCATACAGGGGCGCATACCTTTGCGTCGCATCAGACGTGTGCCTTCAGGAAGCGGATGACCACGTCGTCCACTTCGGGGATCCAGGTGCCCATGCCGTGACCGGCACCCAGGATTTTATAAAACTCCGCCTTGTGACCACAGGCGCGGAGCTTTTCAAAGAGGATCACGCTCTGGTGGAAGGGGACGATGGGATCCTCGTCGCCGTGAAGGATCAGAACCGGCGGCAGGGGACGTTCCTTTCTGATATACCGCAGGGGATTGGAGAGTTGCTGCAGCTCCCGGGCCTCCTCATAGGTCTTTGCGTGGCGATAGAGCAGCAGGTTTTGCCGGACTTCCTCCGGGATCTCGCCCTCGCCGGCAATTTCAAACATCTGGCTCATATCCGTGGGGGCATAATAATCGATCACGGCGGCCACATCGGCAGAATATTCGCCGTATTCCGGCGTGTCAAGATCCGCCGCATCGGTGAGACCCGACATGAGAACCGTGTGTCCGCCGGAAGAGTCACCCATCAGCGCGATCCGCTCCGGGTCCACGCCCAACTCTTCCGCGTGGGCCTTCACATACCGGATGGCGGTGCGGGTGTCCTGGATCTGTGCCGGATACCCGGCCTCCTCGCTGTAGCGATACTCCACGGACACCACCACATATCCGGCCCTTGCAAAGGCCATGAGCTTTGGCATATAGAGCTTGATCTTCTGGGGCTGCCATCCGGAGCCCTGGACAAAGACCAGGGCGGGATTCCGCTCGCCGGGGTTTGACTGACTGATGATCTGCAGGCTCAGGGGGCGATTACGCTCCACATAGACGACGTCGGGATAATAGTTGGGGTGCTGCGGGCGGCTGTGATCCGCATAGAGCACCTGCATCCCTTCGGGATACTCATTGGGAAAACGAAGTTTCTCTGCCATGGTGTGTTCCTCCTGTTGCTGAATCGGTTTATATAATCGGTGTGATGTCATATTTGCCGAGGAGATTGCCGGAGAGATCCGTCTCCGCCCGATATCCGGCCGGCAGTGTCAAAATTGGCTTTCCGTTGATGCTGGCCTCTGCCTGACGGCCGTCCGAGACGATGCGGTAACGGTCCTCGCCCCAGACCTGGGTATAGTCGCTCTCGCATCCGCCCAGCGCCCCCCAGACCAGCCGATCCCGGATCGGCGTCACGCCGTGGAACCGGGCGATGTACTCAAGCGCCGCCAGCGCCGTAGGGCCGTATTCATCGCCGTCGCCGGTGGGCTCCATGGTGAAGGGATCGTACTGCTGGGTGAAGATCATGGAACGGTGGACGGCCTCCAGCAGTTTCAGACCGATGGACGTGAGAGGACGATAAAGGCCATAGTTCTCCATGGCGCGAATCGCCCGCTGATAAGTGAGTCCTTCGGCGGCACCGCTCCAGTTATTGCCCCGGATATTCCGGAACAGGGGATCATTCGCCGCAATGGACGGCAGGGGCATGGGCGTCCAGAACTCCGCGGGATTCATGAGATGCCGCCGCACAAAGCGCTCCGCCATATCCTGCGAAAATGCGCCGTGGTACATGACCCGGAGATTATTATGAATCAACGTGTCCAGAAAACGGTTCTTGCAGTCCCGGTCATAACAGGCGTCCCGTTCTTCCCGCCAGAGATAGTCCCGGATCTTCTGCCGCACTGCCCCGGCCTTCTGCCGCCAGAGTACTTCCTCGCCGTTTTCCAAAAGCCGCGATACCTCCGAAAGCATCATGCGGGTGTCGAAGGAATAGCCCATGAGATCCATGGATTCATAGGGGAGGAGACCGTGCCCAACTGGTGGCGCATCCTCGCCCCAGTAGAGCCCCTCTGCGCCGGGGAAGCGGGAGGAATTGTCCTCGCCGGTATCAAACAGGGTAAAAAGCTCCAGACAACCGTCGCCGTCCGTGTCCCGGGTCCGCCACAGCCAGTCGTCATAGCGGGAGAACGCATCGTATAAAAGCGCCAGATATTCCCGGTTCTCGTCCCGCATCCAGTAATAGAGGTTCAGCGCGTGATAGGGGAAGGAGAGTCCCTGCAGGTGGGAATAGGCGGGTTCTATGCCCTCTGGCTTCCGACGGATCACGCCGGGCAGCCGGCCATCCTCCCGCTGGTATTTCAGAAAGAGGTACTGATTATTGTATGCGGCGTCCATATCCCGCTTGGCATACATTTCGCCGCCCATGGGCTGGGTCTCGATCCAGATGTTGCGGTAAACGCTGCCTTCGATGAGCACCCGGCGGCCATCCATCACGGCAATGTTACCCCGCTCGATCTCCTCCGCCCGGTGATAGATCTTCTGCAGGCTTTCGTCCGAGGTGTGGAATGTGACAGCAGTATGGATCATGGCGATATCCCTCCCGAAATTGCTCTGATACTGTCCATATTATAGTCCCCACGTCCTGCCCACGCAAGGATTTTTTCCGCATATCCTGACGCGCCGCTTGTTTTCCTGGTAAAATTTGTTATACTACAAGTACTTTTCTTCATTACGAGGTGACGGTATATGACTGTGTTGCTGCTGTTCGTGATTTATCTGGCCTTTGTGGGGCTGGGTCTCCCGGATTCGCTTCTGGGCAGTGCCTGGACGGTGATGCGCCTGGAGATCGGCGCGGATACGGAGGTCGCCGGTATGGTGGCGTTTGTGGTATCTGCGGGCACCGTAGTATCCAGTCTCTGCGCCAGCCGCTTCATTTACCGCTTCGGCACCGCCAAGGTGACGCTCGTCAGTATTCTGCTGACCGTTATCGCCGTAACAGGGTATTCTCTGACCACTGCGCCGTGGTTCTTGTTCCTCTGTGCGATTCCGCTGGGTCTGGGTGCCGGCGCCGTGGATGCGGCGCTCAGCAACTATGTGGCGCTCCACTATGAGGCCAGACACATGAACTGGCTGCACTGCTGCTGGGGCATCGGCGCTACGGCGGGTCCTCTGGTCATGTCCTTCTGTATCGAGCATGGCAATCAGTGGCGCTGGGGCTTCCGCAGTATTGCGGTGGCGCTCTTCCTGATCGTTCTGGCCGTGCTGGCGCTTCTGTCCTTCTGGCAGAAAAACGACCGTGCAAAGGGCGCAGACGGCGAGGAAAGCAAGCCGGTGTCCAATCGGGAGGCATTCTCCATCCGGGGCGTCAAGTCCTGTATGCTGGCCATGCTCTGTTATAACGGCACCGAGATGGCCACAGGCGTCTGGATGGCCACCTTCTTCGTGGAAGTGCGAGGCATGACGGCCGCGGACGCCGCCGCCTGCTGCAGCGTGTTCTATGTCGGGATTATCGTCAGCCGCCTGATCGCCGGCGCGGTGTCTTCCCGGATCGATGCCAAGTATCTGATCCGCTGGGGCGCGCTGATCGGCTGTGCCGGTATTGCGCTGCTGCTGCTGCCTCTGCCCGGGATGCTGCCGGGGATTGGGCTCTTCCTCATGGGCTTCGGCGGCGGTCCGGTGTATCCCACCATCGTCCATGCCACGCCCCATCGCTTTGGCGAGCGTGCCTCTGCCTCGGTCATGGGTCTTGAGATGGCCAGTGCCTATGTGGGCTCGGTGCTGCTGCCCTTTATAGTGGGGTTCCTGGCGGGATGGGTCGGCATGATCCTGATCCCGGTGATCTTCCTTTTGATGTATTTCTTCGTATTTTTGTCCGCGGAGTTTACAAACCGCGCGGTATAAAAAAAGAGACCCGAACGAAAACCGTTCGGGTCTCTTTTCTTACTTCTCTGTCAGCTTTTCATATTCCGCTCTGTTCATGGAATAGCAGAGCTCGTCCAGCACGACGCCGTCATAGCGCTGTACCGTGCGGCGGAGGGTGCCCTCATAGGTGAATCCGCATTTCTCGATCACCCGGCGGGAGCGGGCATTGAAGGGGAAGTGATAGATCGTCACCATCTCCATGCCCAGGGTCTCAAAGGCGTAGCGCAGCGCGCCCCGTGCCGCCTCGGTCATGTAGCCACGTCCCCAATAGGGTTCGTCCAGCACATAGCCCAGCATCCGGATCTCGTCCTTCATGGAATAATCCCGGTGCTCGTCAATGTGCAGCCCCAAAGAGCCGATGGCGCGGCCGGAATCCTTCTGCGTAATGGCCACCACCTCGTCCGGCCGCTCCACAAAGCCTTTCAGGATTTCCTTCACCGTCTCCGGATCGCTGCAGGGAGCCCACCCGGCGTTGGGGCCCACGTTGGGATTGCCCTCCATCTGAAGAAAGGCGTCAAAATCCTCCATCTGCCAGGGGCGGATGAGCAGTCGTTCGGTATCAAATCGGATCATCGGATCCCTCCTTTTTTGCAAAAATCCCCGCACATCAGGCCGATGCGCGGGGATCCTTTTTGTTCCTTAGTCCTGGGGGAAGAACTCTGCATAGATAGCGTTCACGGCAGAGCGGAAGTCATACTCATCAACGCCGATGATGATGTTCATCTCACTGGAGCCCTGGTCGATCATGCGGATATTGATGTTGGCGCGGGAGATCGCATTGAAGATGCGGGCAGCAGTACCCTTGGCGCGGATCATGCCGCGGCCCACCACAGCGATCAGTGCCAGACCGGAGATCAGCTCGATCTCGTCGGCGTTGACGGCCTTGCCGATTTCACGGGTGATGGCCTCGCCCTGCCCCTGCAGGGAATCCGTCTGGATGATAAAGCCCATAGTGTCAATGCCGGAGGGCAGATGCTCGAAGGAAATGTTGTGCTGTTCCAGCACAGACAGTGCCTTGCGGGTGAAGCCCACTTCCTTGTTCATGCCGTCCTTCTCGATATGGATGATGGAGAAGCCGCGCTTGCCGGCGATGCCGGTGATGGGGGAGGAGGATGCAGCGCGGAGATTATTCACGATCAGCGTGCCGGGATGATCCGGCTCGTTGGTGTTGCGGATGTTGATGGGGATGTTGGCGGCCTTTACCGGGAACACGGCGTCCTCATGCAGGACGCTGGCGCCCATATAGGCCAGCTCGCGCAGCTCGCGGAAGGTGATGACGTCGATGGAACGGGGACGCTCCACAATACGGGGATTGGTGACCAGGAAGCCGGACACGTCGGTCCAGTTCTCGTAAATGGCCGCATTCACACCGCGGGCCACGATGGCGCCGGTGATGTCAGAGCCGCCGCGGGAGAAGGTCTTGACGCTGCCATCGGCAGCACGGCCGTAAAAGCCCGGGATCACGGCGCGATCCAGGCGCTTGGTCAGCTCATAGAATGCCTCATAGGTGCGCTCTTCATCAATGTCGCCATTTTCTGCAAAGAAGATCAGATCGGCGGCATCCACAAAGGGATAGCCCAGCAGGTTCGACAGCACGATACCGCTGAGATATTCGCCGCGGGAGGCGGCGTAATCGCGGGAAGCGCCATTCAGGATGTTCTCGCGAATGGTGGAGAGCTCCTGACCCAGATCCAGGGAAAGACCCAAATCGGCGATGATGGTGTTATAACGCTTTACGATGCGGGCGTATATTTCCTCAAAGCCTTCGCCGGTCTCGGCGGCCTTGTGGAGGGAGTAGAGAAGGTCGGTGACCTTGGTATCATTATCATAGCGCTTACCCGGCGCGGAGGGAACCACATAACGGCGGTCATCCTCACTGCGGATGATGGCAGCCACTTTTTCAAACTGACGGGCGTCAGCCAGAGAACTGCCGCCGAATTTTACAACCTTTAAGGACATAGATTTCCTGCTCCTCATATCGAAGTCGCCCGGCCTTGCGCTGAATGCAGCGTGACTGGGCGGCGGTGAATCTGCCGCAACTATATTATATTGGGAGCGGTGACAGATTTCAACAGTCAAAACAGCGATATTCTTTCCTGTTGAAAAGCACAACTTGTACGACTTTGTGCATTTTCCGAGGAGAATGCGGTCACTTGACGAAAAGGGTGGGGAAAGCGTATAATAAAATTAGATGAGTATGGGCAGAAACGGCTTTTCCCGCTGCCCCGTTTTCAGGAGGATCACCATGCGGAAACAGGACGCTTCCACGCTGACGCTTTTTCTCTCCGGCCTTGCCGGCCGTTACCGGGAGAACCGGGACTACTTTAACGGCATTGAATTCACCTTCACCTCCGGCCGCAAGAGCTTCCGCGGCCGCGCTGCCCGCGGCGAGGGAGAAGCGCTGCGTCTGTCCTTTAACGGCCAGAGCCGCCAGATGGATTTTACCGGCTTTACGAAGTTCTATACCGAAGAGGCCATGAAGTATGACTCTGCCGTATTGGAGTATCTGGAGCGGGGCGCCACCATGATCATCGAGGCGGATGAGCGCGGCGTGCGCAGCCGCCAGACCGATACCAAACGCACCGAGACCGTGGCCGCCAGCTCTGTACTGCCGGACCGGGACTATATCATCAAGGCCTCCGACGCGCCGGAGCTTTTGAAAGCCATCGGCATCATGTCTGCGGACGGCAAGATCCGCAACAACATGATCCGCAAGTATAACCAGATCGACCACTTCCTGGAGCTGGTTCGTCCGCTTCTGGAGGAAGATGATTCCGACACCATCACGGTGCTGGACTGCGGCTGCGGCAAGTCGTACTTAAGCTTTGTCCTGAACTACTTCATCCGTGACGTGCTGCGCCGCCGCTGCCGGATCACCGGCGTGGACATCGCCCCCGGCGTCATCGAGGCCAGCCGCAAGACCGCAGAGCAGCTGGGCTATGCCAATATGGAGTTTATTTGCGCCGATCTGCGTACCTATCAGGCAGATCGTCCCTCCATGGTGATCTCTCTCCATGCCTGCGATACCGCCACCGATATGGCCATGGGTCTGGCAGTCCGCAGCGGCGCCAAGAGCATCGCCTGTGTGCCCTGCTGCCACCACGAGCTTCTGGGCCAGTACCAGTTCCCGGGCCTCTCCGCCATCACCCGCCATGGCGTATTTGCCGCCCGCTTCAACGATCTCTTTACTGATGGCCTGCGGATGCTGAAGCTTGAAAGCATGGGCTATAAGACCAGCGTGGTGGAATATATCTCGCCGCTTGATACCCCGAAGAATCTCCTGATCACCGCCCGAAAGGTGGCGGACTCCAATCCCGAGGCCAAGCGCGAATACGACGAACTGTGCCGCACCCTGCGTATTTTCCCTGCCATTGAGCGGGAATGCCTGCCGGAGTTTGACGAGGCATAAAAGAACACACACAAAAGACTTCCTCCCGCATACTATGGTGATGAAGAGTTCTTCAAACCACAAAAACGGGAGGAATTTTTTATGCCTGAACGGCTGAGCCCCGGCCCCGTGCGGGGAAATCCCTGCGTGAAAGAGGCTGTTTGTGTCCACACCAGAAAGGTCTACGACTCCTGTCGTGACAAGGAATGTATCCAGGATATGCGGGTCTACCTCACAGAACCGTCCCAGGCGGTCCTGGCCACCGCCACCAGTGTGCGGCCCGGCGGCGCACAGCTCATCTGGGTCTATGTGGATGTAGACGCCGTCCCCTTCAACAAAGGCTTTTATACCGTTGACGCGGTGTACTTCTATCGGATCACTGCCGAGGTCTTTACCGGCGTTGGCAAACCCACTACCATCGAGGGCGTCGCCAGCTATTCCAAACGGGTGATCCTCTATGGCAGCGAAGGAAAGCTGCGTACTTTCCTGTCTACTTACAACCCCGATCCCGACGATACCCGCTCGCCGGAGAATTTCACCATGCCCATCGGCGTGGTGGAGGCCGTGGAGCCCATCCTGCTGTCCGTGAAGACCCTGGAAAATAGCCAGATGCCCTCCTGTCCCATCTGCGAGCTGGGCGAGGTGCCGGAGGCAGTGCTCTCTGCCTTTGATGCGCCGCTGGTGCTGGAGTCCGGCGGACGCACACTCTATGTCACCATCGGCCAGTTCAGCGTGGTGAAGCTGGAGCGGGAGGTACAGATGCTGATGCCGGTCTATGATAACTGCATCCCCGACAAGCAGTGCGACTCCGCCTCCTCCGAGGATCCCTGTGAGGTGTTCGAGCGCTTCCGCTTCCCGGTGGAGGAATTTGCTCCGCCGGATCTGGAACGCTGCCGCGACTGAGCGCATGAAAAAAGCCCCGGAACAGCTTGTTCCGGGGCTTTGTACCCATTTGGGATCACATCTGGGGCGCGCCGTCGATGAGCGCCACGATCTGTCGGGCGATCTGGGCATAGCCCTGACTGCCCTCGAACTGATCACCGGCGTAATCGGCAATGGAAGCGCCGTTTAAGGAGGCGTCGGCGAATTTCACACTGCGGCGGATCGGCGGCTCGAACACGGGATAACTCTCCCGGATCTTCTGCATGATCTCCCGGGAGTGGCGGGTGCGGTCGTCCACCATGGTGATGACGGTACCCAGCATGGAGAGACGGGGATTATAACGGCTGACGGCAGAGATGGTGCTGGAGATCATCTCAAGACCCTTATAGGCCAGATAGGTGGGCTCCACCGGCACCAGAACATAGTCGGAGGCCATGAGACTGTTCACCGTGAAAACGCCCAGCGACGGCATATTGTCGATGAGCACCACGTCATAAAAGTCGCTGACTTTCTCAAGCTGTTCTTTCAGGATCATTTCCCGGCTGAATGCCGCGGAGATCTCGATCTCCGCGGAGGCCAGCTCGATGGAGGCGGGCAGGAGATCCAGATAGGTATTCTTTCCGCTGCACACGATATCGGAAGGAGAGGCGCGCCGAGTCATGAGATGATAGGTGTTCCGCTCAAACGAAGCGGGATCATAGCCCATATAGATTGTCAGCGACGCCTGGGGGTCCAGATCCACCAGAAGCACCCGGCGGTTTAAGTCCGCCAGCGCCGCCCCGATATTCAGCGTCGTGGTGGTCTTTCCCACGCCGCCCTTATTATTGGCAACAGAGATCACTGTCATAGCTTGTCCTCCGCATCATCAGGCAACTGCTTTTCCGTCAAAACCGGATGCCGCAAAAAGGCGCAGCCCTGCCTGCCGGGACTGCAACGAAGAGGAGAAAGCGCGGCGCATCCGATACATATTCCATTATACTTCCTTTTTCGACACTTGACAACCGGAAAACCGGAAAAACAGGGAGGAACCCATGCACCACATTCTGGTATCCGTACAAAAGGACAAAGATCCCGCCTCGCCCTATCCCGGACTGTCCACCGGGTACTGCATGGCGCTGGCCAATGCGGGTCTTGTGCCGCTTCTGGCCTCCTGCGCCACGGCGGAACAGCAGGCGACGGCCTGTGATGCGCTGCTTCTGACAGGGGGCGGCGACCTGACGCCGGAATTCTATGCGTACCATCTCCCAATGGCGGCGCTGTCGTTCGATGATCCCGCCCGGGACCGGCAGGAACTGGCGCTGTTTCATGCCTTTCTCGCGGCGGGAAAGCCGGTCTTTGGCATCTGCCGGGGGATGCAGCTCATGAACGCCGCATTGGGCGGGACACTGTGGGAGGATCTTGTGACCGAGTGCGGAAATTCCGCTCACACCGGCGGCGCGGGGCACGCGATCCTCCTGCCCGCGGATTCCGCCCTGCGGGGCGTCCTGCCGGAGCGGTGCGTCGTCAACAGCTTTCATCATCAGGCCTGCCGCGTTCTCGCGCCCGGCCTCGTCTCTGATGCGGTCTCCACCGACGGCATCCTCGAGGCCTTTCATCACCGCACGCTGCCGCTTTACGGCGTCCAGTGGCATCCTGAACGGATGGCAGGGGACATGGACGCGCTCTTCCGTTTCTGGCGGGGGATCGTGGAAAAACGCGCGGAAAGAGAGAAAAACGAAAGAAAACCCGAAGGATTTTGAAAAATACCCTTTACAAACCGGATTTCCGATGATATAATAACGAATGTTAACGCATAGAACGCGAAGAGTAGCCTGGCGGCGGCCTCACAGAGAGCATTCGGTTGGTGGAAGAATGCGGAAGACGCCTTGTGAATACACGCGGGAGCGGCGGCCTGAACCGATTCGTCACAGTAGGGCTTGACGGGTGCGCCCGATATTGCGCAGGGGTGTGATGGCACTCCGTGAGGCTGCTTTTGTGAGAAAGCGGCGAACCAGAGGTGGTACCGCGAAATGTTTCGCCCTCTGTTCCTGCCGGAACAGAGGACTTTTTTATGCTGTTCCGAAAATACGAAGAATGGGAGACAGATACCATGCAGATCTATGAAGAACTGGTTGCCCGCGGTCTGATTGCCCAGGTGACCAACGAAGAAGAAATCCGTGAAATGATCAATAACGGCAAGGCCACTTTCTATATTGGCTTTGACCCCACCGCAGACAGCCTCCATGTGGGCCATTTTATGGCTCTGTGCCTGATGAAGCGTCTGCAGATGGCCGGCAACCGCCCCATCGCCCTGATCGGCGGCGGCACCGCCATGATCGGCGACCCCTCCGGCCGCACCGATATGCGTTCCATGATGACCCAGGAAACCATCCAGCATAACTGCGACTGCTTCAAGAAGCAGATGGAGCGTTTCATTGAGTTCGGCGAAGGCAAGGCCATGATGGTCAATAACGCCGACTGGCTCCTGAATCTCAACTATGTGGATTTTATCCGTGAGATCGGTGCCTGCTTCTCCGTTAACAACATGCTGCGTGCCGAGTGCTTCAAGCAGCGTATGGAGAAGGGTCTCTCCTTCCTGGAGTTCAACTACATGCCCATGCAGTCCTATGACTTCTACTACCTCTTCAAGAACTACGGCTGCAACATGCAGTTCGGCGGCAACGACCAGTGGTCCAATATGCTGGGCGGCACCGAACTGATCCGCCGCAAGCTGGGTAAGGACGCACACGCCATGACCATTACCCTGCTTCTGACTTCCGAGGGTAAGAAGATGGGCAAGACCGCTTCCGGCGCTGTCTGGCTCGACCCGGAGAAGACCAGCCCCTACGATTTCTACCAGTACTGGCGCAATATCGAGGACGCCGACGTGCTCAAGTGCATCCGTATGCTCACCTTCCTGCCGCTGGAGCAGATCGATGAGATGGATTCCTGGGAAGGCGCTCAGCTGAATCAGGCTAAGGAAATCCTGGCATACGAGCTCACCAAGCTTGTCCACGGTGAGGCAGAGGCCGAAAAGGCCCAGACCACTGCCCGCGGCCTGTTTGCCGGCGGCGGTTCCATTGAGAACATGCCCTGCACCGCGCTTTCCACCGATGATTTCACCGACGGAGAGATCGATATCATGACGCTCCTGGTCAAGTGCGGCCTGGCACCCTCCAAGGGTGAGGCCCGCCGTCTTGTCCAGCAGGGCGGCATCACCGCAGCAAACGAGAAGGTGACCGACATCGGCAAGAAGTTCGCTTCCGCAGACTTCGCCGGCGAGGGCATCGTCATCAAGAAGGGCAAGAAGGTCTTCCACCGCGCCACCATCGCATAAGTGTAATTGATTTGCAGCCGGAACACATTGTTCCGGCTGCTCTTTTTTCTTTCGGGAGGAATCTTTATGGTACGAATAGCAACAATCGAGGATCTGCCCCGCGTCAATGAACTGCGGCAGCAGGTGAATGACCTGCACGTGGCAGGCCGCCCGCATCATTTCAAAGCGGGCTTTCCGGAAGAACTGCAGGAACATGCGAAAGTTTATCTGGAAGAAAATCATGACATCCTGGTGGCGGAGCGGGAGGGCGTGATCTGCGGCTTTGCCTGCGTCAGCTATGTGGAACGGGCAGAGACCCCCTATAGCTATGCCCGGCGTTATTATGAGATCGAGGAGTTCGGCGTGGATCCCGCATACCACCGTCAGGGCGTGGCCACAGAGCTTTTCGCATATATGAAAGAGGAGGCCCGGACCCGGGATTTCGAGCGAATCGAGCTCAATATGTGGGAATTCAACGCCTCTGCCCTGGCATTTTACGAGGCCATGGGCATGAAAACCTACCGCCGGTATCTGGAACTGGAGCTTTGATCAGATGGAGGAGGCATAAAAGCCCGGAAGGCGGGGGAGAATGGGAAAATGTACGAAATTCTCTCGTGAAAAAGTTGAGATTTTTTGAAAAAACCTCTTGCAAAATCGTTCGGGATATGCTATATTAACAAAGATGGTTTTACCATCAGAAAAAACACACATGCCTACCCTGCATCCGCGCGGTGCTTCCGGTTGCCGGAGGTCACGGGTGCTGCGGCATGGCGGAAAAACCGTAAGGAGGAACTTATCATGGCAGTTGTTTCTATGAAGCAGCTTCTGGAGGCCGGCGTTCACTTCGGTCACCAGACCCGTAGATGGAACCCGAAGATGGCTCCCTACATCTACACCGAGCGTAACGGCATCTACATCATCGACCTGGCAAAGACCGTTAAGAAGCTCGAGGAAGCTTACAATTTCGTGCGCGAGATCACCGCTGAGGGTGGCTCCATCCTGTTTGTTGGTACCAAGAAGCAGGCTCAGGATGCAATCCGCGAAGAGGCCCTGCGTATTGGCCAGTTCTACGTCAACTCCCGTTGGCTCGGCGGTATGCTCACCAACTTCAAGACCATGCGTCGCCGCGTGGAGCGTCTGAATCAGCTGAAGCAGATGTCCACTGACGGCACCTTCGATCTCCTTCCCAAGAAGGAAGTTATCAAGCTGAACGGCGAGATCGAGAAGCTTGAAAAGTATCTGGGCGGCGTCGTTGAGATGCGTCAGCTCCCGTCCGCTCTCTTCATCGTTGACTCCCGCAAGGAGCGCAACGCCATCTCCGAGGCCCGCAAGCTGGGTATCCCGATCGTTGCAATCGTTGACACCAACTGCGATCCTGACGAGGTCGATTATGTGATCCCCGGCAACGATGATGCTATCCGCACCATCAAGCTCATTGCTCAGACCATGGCTGACGCCGTGATCGAAGGCAGACAGGGCGAGCAGATCGAGGAAAAGGCTGCTGCTGAGGCAGAAGAGGAAGCCGCTGAGTAATTCGAAGGAGGAACGAAACCATGGCATTCACCGCTAAAGATGTTATGCGCCTGCGCGAGATGACCGGCGTTGGCATGATGGACTGCAAGAAGGCTCTCACTGATTCCGAGGGCGATTTTGACAGAGCAATTGAGCTGCTGCGCGAAAAGGGTCTTGCTGCTGCCGCTAAGAAGGCCAGCCGTATCGCTGCTGAAGGTGTTGTTTATGCTTATGTCGCCGAGAACGGCGATGCAGCTATGGTCGAGGTCAACTCCGAGACCGACTTCGTTGCAAAGAACCCCGAGTTCCAGGCATTCGTCGAGAACGTCGCTAAGGTTGCCAACACCGAGAAGCCCGCTGATGTCGAGGCTCTGGCTGCTTGCGCATACCCCACCGGCGGCACCGTCGAAGACGCCCGTAAGGACAAGGTTCTCACCATTGGTGAAAACATCCAGGTTCGCCGTTTCGTCACCGTTCCCGGCGGCGAGGGCATCCTGAATGATTCCTATATCCACATGGCCGGCAAGATCGGCGTCGTCGTCACCCTCAAGACCGAAGGTATCGACAACAAGGCCGCTCTCACCGAACTGGCTCATGACGTGGCCCTCCAGGCTGCTGCTATGAATCCCCAGTGGCTGAATCCCGCTGCTGTTCCGGCAGAGACCGTTGCCAGCGAGAAGAAGATCCTCATGGAGCAGACCATCAACGAAGGCAAGCCCGAGAACGTGGCTGCCCGCATCGTCGAAGGCCGCATCAAGAAGTTCTACCAGGACAACTGCCTTGTTGACCAGGCATTTGTTAAGGAGAACAAGATCTCCGTTGCTCAGCACGTTGCAAACGTCGCTAAGGAACTGGGCGGCTCCATCGAAGTCGTGAACTTCGTTCGCTTTGAGAAGGGCGAAGGCCTTGCAAAGCGCGAAGAGAACTTTGCAGAAGAAATCGCAAAGCTCACCAAGTAAGAAACCGTTTCGGTTTGAGAAACCCCGGATGTGCAGATGCACGTCCGGGGTTTTGTTGTTGCAACGGAAAGTTGATTGACAATCTTCCCGCACTTCTGTTATGATGAAACCAGGGCAGGGGACGGCACCCATCAGAAAAAACTGCGCCCGGTAACGTAATCTCACAACAAGGGGGCGACACCCATGGAAAAAAACGTGATTGTTGTGGATGAGCAAGGAAATCAAATTGGCGTGACTTACCCGAAACGGGCAAAAGGACTGGTCAAAAACGGCAGGGCACGCTATGTGGATGACTCCACCATATGCCTTGCGTGTCCGCCGAATCAATATTTGGAGGACAAAACCATGACAGAAGAGATCATGAATCAGAACATAGAGGAAACCACACATAACGCGGTATCTCCTGCGGTGTATGATCTGGCTTATATATTACGACAGCTTGAGAACATCGCCGCGGATAATGCCTACTTAATTGATGCGCTCCATCAATTAAAGCGCAAGGAAGATGGTACGTTTGCCATTGGTATCGGCAATGCCGTGGAAGCACGGGAGCGCACAAATCAGAAGCTGATCGAGTTCTATCAGGAAATCTATCGGGATATGAAACAATCTGCGACTGTCGGATTTTCTACCGCATATACCGAAAAACTGGCGGATCAGCTGATGGATGCGATCATCCGCTGCACCCCCGGCGAGGAAACGAAAGTCGGCTGTTTACAAGATATGTTGAAATTTGTTTTGCGGCACGTGAAGCTTTCTGATGAATCGTAATATGAAAAATCCCTCAGAAATCCGGGTTTGGATTTCTGAGGGATTCTCTTTTATAAGCTGTCAATATACCGACAGGCGGCCAATGCGGCCGTTGCACCATCGGCCACAGCCGTGGTGATCTGACGGATGCCTTTCTTGCGGCAGTCGCCGGCGACGTACACGCCGGGGGTCTTGGTGGTGCAGGCCTCGTCTGCGTCGAAATAGCCGCGCTCGTCCAGCGCCGCGATCTCTGCAAAGGCCTCATTCACAGGCTCCAGGCCGATGGCCACGAATACGCCGTCCACAGAAAGCGTAGACACTTCGCCGCTCTCCTCGTTCCGAATCTCAATACCGGTTAGTGTGCTATCGCCCAAAAGTCCGGTCACCACCGTGCTCAGAATCACTTCCACGTTCTGGCGGGTGGCCAGCACATCCTGTAAAGACTGCTCGCCGGTAAGGAAGGGAAGATTCTGCACCACTGTGACCTTGGAGCAGGTCTCGCTCAGGAGAATTGCCTCCTGCAGGGCGGAATTGCCTCCGCCCACCATGGCCACATGCTGCCCTTTATAGAACGCGCCGTCGCACACGGCGCAATAAGAGATGCCTTCGCCCACGAACTCATTCTCCCGGGACAGCCCCAGCTGGCGGTGACGCACGCCTGCGGCAATAATCACGCTGCGGCAGTCATGGCGGCCTTCTTCGGTAACTACTGTTTTCGTATCACCGTGATCCTCAATGCCGGTAACAGTCTCCATCTCGATCTCGGCGTCCTGTGCAAGCACCTGTTCCACCAGACGGTCGGCAAACTCTGTGCCGCTCATCTGCATGGTGCCGGGGTAATTCTCTATTTTCGGCGAAAAGGTAATTTGTCCGCCAAAGGTGGATTTCTCCAACACCAAGACGGACTTACCCATACGCCGGGCGTAGAGCGCCGCGGTCAAACCCGCGGGCCCTGCGCCAACGACGATGATATCATGCATTTTCTTCTTTCTCCTTACCGAACCTGTGCGCCGATGAAGGCCTTGATGTTCGGGACGCTGACGAACTTCTCCACGTTCTCGCCGTCGGTGACCACCAGAGTGGGGGCCTGACGGAGGCCGAAGGAAGTGGCCAGTTCCTCATTGTCCTCTACGAAGAGCTTCTCGTACTGCACGCCGGCCTTGTCCAGCATGGCGGCGGCGATCTTGCAGTTGGGGCAGGTCTTGGTGGCGAAGAGGATCACGCGCTGTTCTGCGCTTTCCTCACAGGCACAGGTCTCCTCCACAGCGGTGTCCGCCATGATGGGGCCGGTGTGCTTCAGGTGGGAATTGGCAATGTCATAGGTCTTGCGCTCGCGATACTCCTGGCTCTTACCATCGTTCCAGTTCTGGACGGGACGATAGTAACCGGTGATGCGGCTGTAAACCTCGGCAGACTCGCCGCACTCGGGGCAGACGAACTGCTCGCCGGCCAGATAGCCGTGATTCTTACAGACGGAGTAGGTGGGAGACATGGTGTAGTAGGGCAGCTTATAGTTCTCGGCGATCTTGCGCACCAGAGCGGCGGCTGCCTTCCAGTCCGGCAGCTTCTCGCCCAGGAAAGCGTGGAAGACGGTACCGGAGGTATAAAGGGTCTGCAGCTCGTCCTGGATGTCCAGTGCCTCGAAGATGTCGGCGGTGAAGCTGACCGGCAGGTGAGAGCTGTTGGTGTAGTAGGGGACGGTGCCCTGGGATGCGGTGATGATGTCCGGATAGTGCTTCACGTCGTGCTTGGCCAGACGGAAGGAAGTGGACTCTGCGGGAGTGGCCTCCAGGTTATAGAGGTCGCCGTACTTCTCCTGATAGTCGGAGAGACGCTCGCGCATATGGTTCAGCACATCCTGGGTGAACTTCTGTGCCTGTGCGTCCGTCAGATCCTTGCGGATCCACTTGGCATTCAGACAGGCCTCGTTCATGCCCACCAGACCGATGGTGGAGAAGTGGTTATTGAAGGTGCCCAGATAGCGGCGGGTGTAGGGGTAAAGACCCTCTTCCATCAGCTTGGTGATGATGGTACGCTTGATATGCAGGGAACGGGCGGAGATATCCATCATATGATCCAGACGGCGGTAGAAGTCGTCCTCGTCCGCGGCCAGATAGGCGATACGCGGCATATTGACGGTGACCACGCCCACGGAGCCGGTGCTCTCGCCGCTGCCGAAGAAGCCGCCGGACTTCTTGCGCAGTTCACGCAGGTCCAGACGCAGACGGCAGCACATGGAACGCACATCGGAGGGCTCCATATCGGAGTTGATGTAGTTGGAGAAGTACGGCGTGCCGTACTTGGCGGTCATTTCAAAGAGCAGCTTGTTGTTCTCGGTCTCGGACCAGTCGAAGTCGCGGGTGATGGAGTAGGTGGGGATGGGATACTGGAAGCCGCGGCCGTTGGCGTCGCCCTCGATCATGATCTCGATGAAGGCCTTGTTGACC
>SVLW01000069.1 GCA_015067705.1 Oscillospiraceae bacterium | reverse complement strand
GGATAGATCCAGCCGTCGCCCACCGGCACCACGTCCAGATGCGCGATCATGCCGATGGCATTCTCGGGGTCTCCCAGGGTGATGGAACAGGCACGGCCCTCGTGATCCTGCACCTGATAGCCATAGGCGGCGCCCCGCTCCATGGCAAAGTCCAGCATTTTGCGGCAGTCCGGGCCGAAGGGCATCCCGGGGGCCGAGAGGTCTGCCCGGCTGACGGAGGGGATCCGTGCCCAGGCCTGCAGTTCCCGAATCAGATCCTCTCTGTGGGCATCGATCCAGGTCTTGGCTTCCTGCATCAGATTCAGATAACGCTGCATCGTATTCACTCCTTCGCGTCTTGTACTGTCCTCTATTATAACGGATGCCGCGCCGCAATGCAACGCGCACGGGGGCCGCGGCAGAAAACCTGGGGGAAAACCGGACAAATTTCTTTACAAACCGCGGCCGGGGCGTTACACTGGAAGCAGAAAACATCTTTTCCCTTATCAGGGAATCAGGGAGGAACCATCATGCAGCTTCATTTTCATAAAAAGCGCACCATCGGCGTGCGCGACGAGATGATCTACGGACATTTTATCGAGCATTTTCATCGCCAGATCTATGGCGGCGTCTATGACCCCGCTTCTCCCTTTGCGGATGAGGACGGCCTGAGAACGGACGTGCTGGAGGCCATGCGGAAGATCCGCGTGCCCATCCTCCGCTGGCCGGGCGGATGCTATGTCTCCGCCTATCATTGGCAGGACGGCGTGGGCCCCGTGCGTACGCCCCGCTTTGACAAGGCCTGGCGCGTGGAGGATCCCAACACCTTCGGCACCGACGAGTATATCAAGCTCTGCCGCAAGATCGGCTGCCGCCCCTATATCTGCACCAATGCCGGCACAGGCACCGCAGAGGAGATGAGCGACTGGGTGGAATACTGCAATCTGGAGACCGAGGGCTGCCACGCCAAGTCCCGCATCGCCAATGGCTACCCGGAGCCCCATCAGGTGAAATACTGGTCCATCGGCAATGAAAATTACGGCACGTGGGAGATCGGCGCCAAGGAGGCGGAGGAATGGTCCCGCTTGGTGCTGGAATCCGCCAAGATGATGCACCATGTGGATCCCACGCTGGAGCTCTCCGCCGCGGCGCTCTCCGATCTGGACTGGAATATAAAGCTTCTGCGGGCGGCGGGGAATTTCCTGGGCTGGATCTCTATTCACGGCTATTGGGACGGCCTCTGGCAGGATAATACCCTGGCCTCCTACCGGGAGTCCATGGCCTATACCGGCGCCATCGACACGAACCTCCTGCAGGTGCGCGGCCTTCTCGCTGCCATGGGCCTTGACAAACGCATCCGGATCGCCTTTGACGAGTGGAATCTCCGCGGCTGGCACCATCCCAACGCCCACACCATTCAGCAGGGCGTGACGAAGGACGACTACCTCACGCCCCGGGACAAAAACGACATCAATTCCCAGTACACCATGGCGGACGCTGTGTTCTCCGCCTGCTTCTTAAATGTGATGAACCGCAACTGCGATATTGTGGGCATGGCGAATTTCGCCCCCATTGTGAACACCCGCGGCTGTATCTACACCTATGACGGCGGCATCGTGCTGCGCCCCACTTATCATGTGTTTGATCTCTATGTGAATCATCTGGGCGACGTGGTGCTGGATAGCTGGTGCGAGGACGCGGAACCGGTGACCTTCCCGAAAAAGGGCGGCGGCGAGGTGACGCTCCCGGCCCTTGATGTGCTGGCGACGGCCTTCTCTGACCGGGACGGTCTGGCTCTCGCGGTCTGTAACCGTGACGATGCCGCGCCGCACACCCTGCGCCTGCCGGAGACGGCAAAGCGCGCCGTGATCTACACCGTGAATGGCCCGTCCTGCGATTCCTATAACGATGTGGATCGAAACGACGTGGTGATCACCACCCGGGAGCTTTCGGACTGCGACCGGATCACTGTGGAGCCCCACAGCGTGAACGTGGTGGAGCTTTACTGATATGGCCGCCGAGAAGACCCTGGGCCTCAGCGGCAACGCCTTGAAACTGTTGGCGGCGCTTTCCATGCTCATCGATCATATCGGCTTCATGCTGCTGCCGGAGCTGCGGGTTTTACGCATCCTCGGGCGGCTGGCATTCCCGATCTTTGCCTTTATGATCGCCGAGGGCTGCCGCTATACGAAAAACCGCACCCGCTATTTTCTCCAGCTTTTCCTGCTGGGCGTGGGGTGCCAGATCGTGAACTATATCGCCCAGAAGGATACCCTTCTTTGCATTCTCATCACGTTTTCGGTGTCCATTCTCCTGATTTACCTGCTGCAGACGGTGAAACGGGTATGCTTCTCGCCGCGCCCTGCCTGGCAGAAGATCGGCATGGTGCTTCTCTTTGCCGCCGCCGTGGCGGCGGTGTGGGGACTGAACCGAATCTTCCGCATCGACTATGGCTTCATCGGCTGCATGACCCCGGTGATCGCCGGTGCATTCATGAATCGGGAGCGGGAAGGCGTGCCGGAGTGGCTTCTGCGGCTGGACCGTCGATCGGTGCACGTTCTGATGCTGGGGCTGGCGCTATTATTGATGGCGCTTTTCCGCAGCCGGATCCAGTTCTGGGCGCTTTTCGCCCTGATCCCCCTCTTTGCCTATTCCGGCAGACGGGGACGCTGGCGCATGAAATATTTCTTCTACATCTTCTATCCCGCCCATCTGGCGGCGCTTTACGGCGTGTCGCTTTTCCTGGGCTGAGAAAGGAATCGGTATGAACTTTTTTGAAATGCATCTCCATCCCGCGCCCTTCCGCAAGATCGCCCGGGGAGAAAAGACCATCGAGCTGCGGCTCTATGACGAGAAGCGCAGCGACCTGCGCCCCGGCGACCGCATTGTGTTTCTCAACACCGAGGCGCCCGAGGAAAAAGTGGTGACGGCGGTGAAGGCGCTGCACATTTACGAGGACTTCTCCGCACTCTATGCCGCGCTGCCCCTGACGGCCTGCGGCTATAGCGAGGAGGAGGCCGTGCTGGCCGATCCGGCAGACATGGAGGTATATTACAGCAAGGAGCTCCAGCAGGAGTACGGCGTGGTGGGCATTGAGCTCGTGACGCTGTCCCGCGGAGTTCTCTGAGAACGAAATAAGGGAGGAAGCAACTCATGCAGGTATCTGCTCATCGCGCATTTGCGCTTTTGAAAGAACTGGCCTATGAAAAGGTCAGCTGCTCCCCCGCGGAGCGCCGCGCCGCCGAACGCATTCTGGCCGAGGCGAAGCAGGCGGGCGTGGAGGCAAATCTGGAGGAATTTTCCGTGGCCTGCGGCCGCGTGGATCATGCAAAGCTGGTGGTGACGGCACCCTATCGGAAGGAATACGAAGTCACCGGCTATGAACGCGCCGCCGCCACCCCCGAGGACGGTCTTGACGCGGAATTCTACTATGCAGAGAACGTGCTGCCGGTGCATCTGGCCCAGTGCCGCGGCAAGATCGTGCTGATCAACGGCCGCCTGCGCCGGGCGGATTATGAAAAGCTGACCCAGGCCGGCGCCGCTGCCGTGCTGACCTTCTCCGGCTCCACCATCGATCGGCTCTCGGAGTCCGACTGCGACATCCGCAAGCTGCGGGAGCAGCTGACGGAGCCCTTCGGCGCGCTGCCCGCCATGAATCTCCGCGCCGCCGACGCCGCCGAGATCGTGCGCCGTGGTGCCACGACCATGCATCTGGAGCTCTCCGGCGAGAACTATGAGGGAACCAGCCAGAATGTCTGCGCCGTGATCCCCGGAACTACTTATCCCGACGAGATCATCTCCTTCGGCGCCCATTATGACAGTGTTTACTTCTCCACCGGCGTCTACGACAACATCTCCGGCAGCGTGATTCTTTTGGAGCTGATGCGGTATTTTGCCGAGCATCGTCCGGCGCGTACGTTGAAATTCAACTGGTTCGGCTCTGAAGAGCAGGGACTTCTGGGCAGCAAGGCCTGGGTGGCCGCCCATGAGGACGAGCTTTCCCGGCACCGACTGATGATCAATATTGACGTGGCCGCCCCCACCCTGGGCCAGAATTCCGCCCTCATCATGGCAAACGACAACGCCGTAGGCTATGTAGACGCTCTGATGATGGAGCACGGCACCGCCTGCCGCGTGACGGCGGATATCTATTCCAGCGACAGCGTTTCCTTCACGGATCGCGGCGTGCCCGCCATCAATCTCTGCCGCTTCGGCGCACCGGGCGCGGGCTTCATCCACGACCGCCGGGACAACTTAAAGAGCCGCTTTATTGACGAGCGCGCCCTGGATATCACCCTGCAGCAGGCGCTCTTCCTTTCCTGCCGCATCGACAGCGCAAAGGTGTTCCCCATTGCCCGCGAGATCGCGGAGCCCATCCGCCGGAAGGTGGACGAATATCTCTTTAAGACCCCAGAGAAAAAATAAGAGAAATTGACAGATTTTCCCCGGTGTGATACACTGGTTCTATCAAATGACAGGAGGCGACCCCTATGGCACTGATCAAGAGCTTATTCCCGTTTTCTTTTCAGTCCAAGAGCCTGAAGAATCTCCTCATTACCATTCTGATTTATATTGTGTTGGATGTGGTGTGCGGTTTGATCGTGGGACTTCTGGGCAAAATCCCGCTGGTGGGCTTCCTCTTCTCCATTGTCGGCTGGGTGCTGGGCCTTTATTTCCTGGTGGGCATCGTGCTGGCGATCCTCCATTTCCTTGGCGTACTCAAGGAATAAAGAAGAACCCGAGATTTTTTCAAAACGGCTCACCGGACTGCCCGTGTGGGCCGTTTTTTCTGTAGACAGGGAGTGATACCATGAAAAAAACCTTTACCACCGTTATGCCCGACCAGATCGGCGCATTCCTGCGGGCGACCCAGTGCGTGAGCGAACTGGGGCTCAACATCACCCGGGTCAGCTATAACAAAGCGGTGGATACCCATATGCTCTTTATTGAAGTGGAGGGCGGGGAAGAGGCGCTGCAGGTGGCGCAGGAAGAACTGGAGGCGCTGGGGTACTTAAACGACCGGGACAGCCTGGGCAATGTGATCCTCATTGAGTTCCAGCTGCGGGACCAGCCCGGCGCGCTTCTGCCGGTTTTACAGTTGATCCATCAGTATGCCTTCAATATTTCCTTCATCAGCTCCCGGGAGACCGGCGGGGACTATCAGTATTTCAAGATGGGTCTTTTCGTGGAGAACGGGCGGCAGATCTCGGCCTTCCTGCGCCGCGCCGCGGCGCTGTGCCCCATCCGGGTGCTGGAATATGACGAGAGCGAGCAGATCCTCGACAATACCGTGTTCTATGTCTCCTTCGCGGGGAAGATCGCGGAAAAGCTGGGTCTCGGTGCGGAGGAAAAGCAGCAGCTGCTCTTATGCTCCAATCTCATCATGCAGATGCTGGAGGAACGCAGCCAGCCGCCGCACAAGACCTTTGAGTACATCGGCACCTTTGCGGAGCATCTCATCACCTACCGGGGCGAGGCCTATCGACCCCGCATCACCCATAGCACCACGGTCTCCGGCCTGCCGCTTTTACTGATCGAGCCGCCCTGCGGCAGCAATACCTGCGTCATCACCTGCCAGGACGGGACGCTGCTCTTTGTGGATTCCGGCTTTGCCTGTTATGGGGACGAGCTGTGGGCCTGTCTGGCCCGGGAGATCCCGGACTTCGCCGCCCGGCGGAAGGAACTGCTTCTGACCCACGCGGATGTGGATCACACCGGCTGTGTGGATCGCTTCGACCGGATCTACCTCAGCCGCGCCTCTTATGAGAGTTT
>SVLW01000014.1 GCA_015067705.1 Oscillospiraceae bacterium | reverse complement strand
GAGTCTGGGCCGCACCGCCACCTTCCTGGATATTTATTTCGAGCGCGATCTGCGCGCCGGCCTCATTACGGAAGAATTCGCCCAGGAACTGATGGACGACTTTGTGATGAAGCTGCGCATGGCCCGGCATCTGCGTACCCCGGATTATAACGAGCTCTTCGGCGGCGATCCCATGTGGATCACCGAAGCACTGGGCGGCATGGGCGAGGACGGCCGCACGCTTGTGACCAAGAGCACCTATCGTATGATGCACACGCTTTATAACTTAAAGCCCTCCGCAGAACCCAATCTCACGGTGCTGTGGTCTGAGGCTCTGCCGGAGAATTTCAAGCGCTATTGCGCCAAGGTCTCCTGCGACACCGACGCCATCCAGTATGAAAACGATGATCTGATGCGTCCCATCTACGGCGACGATTATGCCATTGCCTGCTGTGTGTCCGCCATGAAAGTCGGCAAGCAGATGCAGTTCTTCGGCGCCCGCGCCAATCTGGTGAAGATGATGCTGATGGCCTTAAACGGCGGCCGGGACGAGAAGAGCATGATGCAGGTGGGCCCAGTGCACGAGCCGTATCAGGGCGAGTATCTCGAATACGACAAAGTATTGGAGCTTCTTGACTTCTATCGTCCGTGGCTGGCGAAGATGTACGCCAACACCATGAACGTCATCCACTATATGCACGACAAATACGCCTATGAAAAGACCCAGATGGCCCTGCACGATACCAAGGTACACCGTTTCATGGCCTTCGGCATCGCCGGCATGAGCGTGCTGGCCGACTCTCTCTCCGCCATTCGCTATGCCCGCGTCCGCTGTGTCCGGGATGAGGAGACCGGCATGATCACCGATTATGAGGTGGAGGGCGAATACCCCGCCTTCGGCAACGACGACGACCGCGTGGACAACATTGCAAAAGAGCAGGTGGAGGCCTTCTACCGGGAGCTCAAAAAGCAGAAGCTCTACCGGGACGCAGAGGCCACCCTCTCCATCCTGACCATCACCTCCAATGTGGTGTACGGCAAAAAGACCGGTGCCACGCCCGACGGCCGCAAGGCCGGAGAGCCCTTTGCCCCCGGCGCCAATCCCATGCACGGCCGGGAGAAGAACGGCGCACTGGCGTCCCTGAACTCCGTGGCCAAGCTCTCCTATGACGTGTGCCGGGACGGCATTTCCAACACCTTCTCCATCGTTCCCCAGGCACTGGGCAAGAACGAGGAGGAGCGCTACGGCAATCTGGTGAATATCCTGGACGGTTATTTCGGCCAGAAGGCGCATCACCTGAACGTGAATGTCTTGAACCGCGAAACCCTCATCGACGCCTATCATAACCCCGAAAAGTACCCGAACCTGACGATCCGTGTGTCCGGTTATGCGGTGAACTTCTATAAGCTCTCCCGCGAGCAGCAGCGGGAAGTCATCTCCCGCACCTTCCACGAGGCGCTGTGAGCATGACGGGACGCATTCATTCCTTCCAGTCCATGGGGGCCGTGGACGGTCCGGGACTGCGCTGTGTGGTGTTCTGCCAGGGCTGTCCCGCCCGCTGTGCCTACTGCCACAATCCCGACACCTGGGATTTTGCAGGCGGAGAGGAAGTAACGCCGGAGGCACTAGTGCAGAAGATCCTGCGCTATCGCGCGTACATCCGAAACGGCGGCGTCACCGTCACCGGCGGAGAACCCCTGATGCAGCCGGATTTTGTAGCGGAACTGTTCCGCCGACTGCACGAGGCGGGGATCCACACCGCACTGGATACCAGCGGCATTGGAGAGGAAGCCGGGATCGAAAAAGTCCTTGCCCACACCGATCTGGTGCTGGCGGATGTGAAGTTTTTGTCCGACGAGGCATACCGGGAATACTGCGGCATCTCCTTTCGTCAGGTACTGGCGTTTTTAGACCGTGTACGGGAGCGGAAGATCCCCATGTGGGTGCGCCATGTGGTGGTGCCGGGACTGAACGACCGGGCAGAGGATGTGCGGACACTTCTGGATCTGCTCTCCCCCTATCCGAACCTTCAGAAGATCGAGCTTCTGCCATTCCGAAAGCTGTGTCTTGAGAAGTACGACGCGCTGGGGATTCCCTTCCCTCTGCGGGACACGCCCGCCATGACAGAAGCCGGGATCGCCGCGCTCGCGGCGGAACTGCCGGAACATCTGCGCTGAAAAAAACGATATCCATAAAAGCCCTGCGGCATCCTGTCGCAGGGCTTTTTTGCGGTTTCGGGCGTTTCGGCCATGGAACACGCGAAAAAATGCGAAAAATCTATGCAAGCTGAGTCTGTACATTTTCCGCCGGCACGGTATAATAGAGATTGCGCGTTTTCCGATTTCTGAACACATTTTGATAAGGAGATATCCCCATGGACAAGCTGAAACCCATGTTATTCAGCCAGATGAAGGGCTATCGCGGCGGCCAGTTCGTTAAGGATCTGGTGGCCGGTGTGATCGTGGCCATCATCGCGCTGCCCCTCTCCATCGCATTGGCTCTGGCCTCCGGCGTCGGCCCGGAACAGGGCATTTATACCGCCATCGTGGCCGGTTTCGTGATCTCTGCCCTGGGCGGCAGCGCCGTGCAGATCGCTGGCCCCACCGCCGCCTTTGCCACCATTGTGGCCGGTATCGTCGCCCGCAGCGGCTTTGAAGGTTTAGTCGCCGCCACCATCGTGGCGGGTCTCCTCCTGATCCTCATGGGCGTGTGCAAGCTGGGCGCGCTCATCAAGTACATCCCCACCACCATCACCGTGGGCTTCACCGCGGGTATCGCCGTCACCATCGTGATCGGCCAGATCAAGGACTTCTTCGGCATGAGCTATCCCGCCGGTATGCCCACCGTGGAGACCGTGGAGAAGCTGGAGGCCCTCTTTGCCGGTCTTGACACCTTCTCCGTGGACGCCATGATCGTGGGTCTCGTGTGCCTGGCCGTGCAGATCATCATGCCCCGCATCACCCAGAAGATCCCGGGTTCTCTGGTAGCCGTGCTGGTGGGCATTCTCATGGTGCAGTTCCTGCCCCTGCAGGTCAATACCATCGGGGATCTCTACACCCTGTCCGGCGAACTGCCCAAATTCCATCTGCCGGAACTGAGCTTTGAGCTCTTCTCCGGTGCGCTGTCCGATGGCTTTACCATTGCCATCCTCGCCGCCATTGAGTCCCTCCTGTCCTGCGTGGTGGCAGACGGCATGATCGGCGGACGTCACCGTTCCAACATGGAACTGGTGGCACAGGGCGCGGGCAACATCGCCTCTGCCCTCTTCGGCGGCATTCCTGCCACCGGCGCCATCGCCCGCACTGCCGCCAACATCAAAAACGGCGGCCGCACCCCTGTAGCCGGTATGATCCATGCCGTGGTGCTGGCCCTGATCCTGGTGGTGCTGATGCCCTATGCGGGCCTGATTCCCATGCCCACCATCGCCGCCATTCTCTTCATGGTGGCCTACAATATGTGCGGCTGGCGCACCTTTGTCCAGCTCACCCGCACCGCTCCCAAGAGTGACGTGATGGTGCTCTTTGTCACCTTTATCCTCACCGTGGTGTTTGACCTGGTCATCGCCATTGAGGTGGGTATGCTGATGGCCTGCCTGCTCTTCATGAAGCGCATGAGCGACGAGACTTCTGTCCGCGGTTGGCTGCGTCCCGAAGACGCCGACGAGGACGACCGGGAAAAGCTCCTGCATATCCCCCACTCCGTCAGTGTATATGAGATCTCCGGCCCGCTCTTCTTCGGCGCCGCCGGTCAGATCAGCCACATCACCACCACCGAGAAAACCCGCTGTCTGATCCTGCGGATGCGCAGCGTGCCCGCCATCGACAGCACCGCCATGGACGCCCTTTTGGCTCTCCATAAGCGTTGTCAGGCAGACGGCATCACCGTGGTGTTCTCCCACGTCAATGAACAGCCCATGAACGCCATGCGCCATGCCGGTTTCCGGGAGCGCATCGGCGAAGAAAACTTCTGCGCCCACATCGATGAGGCTCTGCTCCGGGCAGAGGAAATCGTCGGCGAAGCGGTTCGCAGCTGAAAATGCATAAAAAGCGCGAGAGTGTGAACCTCTCGCGCTTTTCTTATACCCATTTTTCAATTTCTGCGATGAACTTCTCGCCGTAGCGGGCGGCCTTTACCTCGCCCACGCCGGACACCATCCGAAAGTCCTCCATGGTGGTGGGACGTTTTTCCGCCATGTCAAATAGCGTGGCATTGGAGAACACCACATAGGCCGGCACCTGCAGCTCCCGGGCGATCTCCATGCGCAGACGCCGCAGCGCGGCCAGCAGACCGTCCTCCGGGTCGGGATCGATCTCCTCCGCCTCCCGTCGGTTCCGCTTGGGGCGGCGGGGCAGCGTATCGGGCTGTCTCCTGCCCTCCCGGCGGATCGTGCGATAGAATACCCGCTCTCCTTCAAAGAGCACGGCACGGGCCCGGTTCGTCACCCGCAGCACCGGGTATTCCCCGGTGGTGAGCATGAGATACCCATCCGTGATCAACTGGTCGATATATGCCCGGATCTGGGTGCGGCTCTCGCCATGCAGCGCGCCATAGGTGGGGATCCGATCAAGGCCCAGCTCCATGACCCGCTGTTCCCGGCTGCCCGCAAGCATCCGCACGATCAGGGTGAGGCCCAGGCCCGTGCGGTATTTCCGCTCCACCCGCACCACGCCGGAGAGGATCTTCTGTGCCTCGATGGTGATGTCCTGGGTGACGAGTTCTCCCTGGCAATTCCCGCAGTTGCCGCAGGCAGAGGCGGGGCGCTCGCCAAAATAGCGCAGCAGGTAATTCCGCAGACAGTCGGCGGTATTACAGTAGGCAACCATGGCGTCCAGACGCTGTAAATCCTGCTGACGGACGAATTCCTGTTCCTCTGCGGACAGGCGCTCATTCTCCGTGCCGTGATCGATGAAGTACCGGGCGGTCTGGACATCGCCCTTTGAGAAGAGCAGCACACATTCGGCGGGCTGGCCGTCGCGGCCTGCGCGGCCCGCCTCCTGATAATAACTCTCGATATTCTGGGGCATATTGTAATGAATTACAAAGCCCACGTTTGACTTGTCAATGCCCATGCCGAAGGCGTTGGTGGCCACCATCACCTGGACGCGGTCATAGACAAAATCCTCCTGATTCTGCCGCCGTTCCTCGTCCGTGAGGCCCGCGTGATAGCGGGTGGCCAGAACGTGATGTTCCCGCAGGGTATCGCACACGGCTTCCACCTTTTTCCGGGTAGCGCAGTAGATGATGCCGCTGTCCTTTCGGTGCTGCCGCAGGAAGTCCCACAGCCAGTAATCCTTTCTCCCGGGCTTTTCCACTGCGAAATGCAGGTTCGGCCGGTCAAAGCCGGTGGTGAGAGACAAAGGATCCCGCAGCGTCAGAAGTTTTTCAATATCCGCCCGGACGGTTTCCGTGGCTGTGGCGGTGAAAGCGCCCAGAATCGGACGGCGGGGCAGACAGGCCAGAAATTCCGGAATCGAGAGATAACTGGGGCGGAAGTCCTGGCCCCACTGGGAGACGCAGTGCGCCTCGTCCACCGCCACCAGAGGGATCTCCACCCGCGCCGTCAGTTCCCGGAAGCCCGCGGTGGAAAGCCGCTCCGGCGCCACATACAGGATCTTCACGGCGCCGATGGAGGCGCGATGCAGCACGTCCCGGTATTCCTCGGCAGTAAGAGAGGAATTCAGACAGGCCGCGGGGATCCCCGCGGCGGTGAGGGCCGCCACCTGATCCTTCATGAGCGAGATCAGCGGCGAGATCACCACGGTCATGCCGGGCAGCAGCATGGCCGGCACCTGATAGCAGACGGATTTTCCCGCGCCGGTGGGCATCACGCCCAGCACATCCCGGCCGGAGAGCAGCGCATCCACCAGTGCCTCCTGTCCGGGACGAAAGGCACTGTGTCCGAAATAGGTTTTTAAGATACTGTGTGGATCCTGGTGCATGGGAGCCTCCCCGGAAAAATAAGATGGAACAGACGTTCTTTCTCATTAGTATAGCAAAACGACGGAACTCTGTCCAGTGAAACAGGAAAACCGTGCGGCAGAGAATTCCCGCCGCACGGTTTTTATCTATGTTACCACTCTGCCTGATTGGTGTGCAGGAGATGGTGTGCCTTTTCGCTGAGGGGTTTTTCCAGATACTCGGCATAGGCCTTCTGCACATCGGGGTTTTCATGAGAGAAGCGCAGCGCGCTGGCACAGTCCAGTGCGCGGAGCTTTCCGCCGCGGAGGGCGGCGCGCTCTTCTCCGGCAATGATGGGCTGGCCGCCGCCGCCGGCACAGCCGCCGGGACAGGCCATGACCTCTACGAAGTCACAGGCGATCTCGCCGCGGCGCATGGCGGCAAGCAGGGTATCGGTATTTTCAAGACCGCTGACCACCGCCACCGTGACGGTGCTGCCCGCAAGTTCCATGGAGAAGGTGCGATAGCCAGACTCAATGCGGATCTGACGGAAGGCGTCCGGATCGGGATTCTTGCCGGTGAGCATGAAACTGGCAGTGCGGAGGGCGGCCTCCATGACGCCGCCGGTGGTGCCGAAGATCACGCCGGCACCGGTGCCAAGTCCAAGCGGTGCATCAAAGGGCAGCTCCGGCAGGTCCGCTACGTTGATCTGCGCTTCGCGGATCATGCGGGCGAATTCCCGGGTGGTGAGCACCAGATCCACGTCCGCGCCGGCATCCGCGCCGTTCACGGCAGGAACGCCCGCCTCGTACTTCTTGGCGACGCAGGGCATAATGGACACGGAGCAGATGGACGCGGCCGGCGTCTCGGTCTTTTCCGCGAAATAGGTCTTGATCATAGCGCCGAACATCTGCTGGGGGCTCTTGGCGGAGGAGAGATTCGGCAGAAGCTCCGGATGCTGCGCTCTGGCAAAGCGCACCCAGCCGGGGCAGCAGGAAGTGAACATGGGCCAGGCGTAGTCCTCTTTGTGCGCAAGACGCTCCAAAAGCTCCGACGCCTCTTCCATAATGGTCAGATCAGCAGAGAAATCGGTATCCAGCACATAGGAGAAGCCCAGTGCCTTGGCGGCGGCCACCATACGGCCAACCGTGGCGATCTCATCGGGAATGCCCAGCTGTTCCGCCCAGGCGGCGCGGACAGCGGGGGCGATCTGTGCCACCGTGATCTTCTCTTCATCCTCGATGGCGTCCCAGGCGGCGCGGGTGTCGTCCCGCTCCGTGAGAGCGCCCACCGGGCAATGGGTGATGCACTGACCACAGAGCACGCAGTCACTCAGTTCAATGGAGTCCGCTGCGCGCAGGCCCACGCGGGCGCGGCTGCCGCTGCCCAGAAGATCCCAGACATGCAGACCCTGCACCTTGTCACAGACGGCCACACAGCGCAGACATCCGATGCACTTGGATTCCTGGCGAATCAGCGGGAACGCGTTGTTCCAGCGGTTTTCTGGCACCTTGCTGGCAAAGGGCAGCGCGCCGATATGCAAGTCGGCCGCCAGCGTCTGCAGTTCGCAGTTGCCGTTACGGGGACAGGTGGGGCAATGACAGTCATGCCGGGAGAGGATCAGCTCCACGATATCCCGCCGTGCCTCGCGGACTTTCCGGGTATTCGTATGGATCACCATGCCGTCGGATACGATGGTGTTGCAGGCGGCGCGCAGTGCTGCGCTGCCCTCCACCTCCACCACACAGACCCGGCAGGCACCGATCTCGTTCAGATTTTTCAACGCACAGAGCGTGGGGATCCGGATCCCGGCGGAACGGGCCGCCTCTAAAATGGTAATACCCTCCGGTACGGACAGTGTTTTCTTGTCAATGGTCAAGCTTACCATTTCTGGTCCCTCCCTCCGCGGAAGCCGCCTTTTCCGTAATGATCACAGCGCAGGCAGCGGCTGCATTCCTGCATGGCCTCTTCATGGCTCATATTGCGCTCCATCAGGCAGAAATTGTCCTTGCGAATCAGTGCAGATTCCTCGGTGGTATTCACGCGGCCACAGGGGCCGGAAATCCAGACAGAAGCGGCGGGGATCTCCACGCCCAGCTCCAGCTGGTGGTCAAAGCCCAGTTCCCGGTCAATATTGGCCGCGGCCACCTTACCGGCCTCGATGGCGCGGATCACGGTGGCGGGGCCGGATTCACAGTCGCCGCCCACGAACAGGCCGGCTTCGCCCGGCACCTTCGTGGCGCCGTCGGCGCGGAACCAGGCACGCTCCACAGGAATGCCTGCGGCGCGGAAGGGTTCTACTTCAATATCCTGGCCGATGGCCACGATGATGATATCTGCACGGAAGAGTTCCTCGGGCTTGTCCGCCTTGCGGGGGGCGGGACGGCCGCGCTGGACTGCGCCGATGATCTGCGGCTGCATCCAGAGGCCCACCACGCTGTCCTCCGCATCCGTTTCCACACGGACAGGAGCCAGGAGCGGCAGCACTTCACAGCCCTCGGCCACAGCGCCCTCCACCTCTTCGGGCAGCGCCGTCATGTCCTCGATGCGGCGGCGGTACAGGCACTTCACACTGGCAGCGCCCAGACGCATGGAGGTGCGGGTAGCGTCCATGGCCACATTGCCGCCGCCCACGATGAGCACGTTTTTCCCGGTGAAGTCAAAGGTGCCGCCCTCGCCCATATGGCGCAGGAACTCCACGGCGCTCATGACGCCGCGGGCGTCCTCGCCGGGGATGCCCAGCTTTTTGTCAGTGTGTGCACCGATGGCGATATAGACGGCGTCAAAGTCCCGGCGCAGATCGGCAATGGGCAGATCGTCGCCCACGGAGACCTCTGTGTGCAGGGTAACGCCGGTGGAGAGAATGGCATCGATATCCCGGTCAAGCCATTCGTCGGGCAGACGATAGCTGGGGATGCCGTAGCGCAGCATACCGCCGGTGCGGCGGCGACGCTCAAACACTTCCACCTGATGTCCCATCAAGGACAGATAATACGCGGCGGTCAAGCCGGAGGGGCCTGCGCCGATGACAGCAATTTTTTTGCCGGTGTCCGGCAGTCTGGCGGGGGCGGGCACCACGCCGGCCTTCTCCACGGCATAACGCTTGAGGCCGCGGATATTCACGGCGTCGTCTACGTTATTTCTGCGGCAGACCGCTTCACAGGGATGCTCGCAGATCAGGGCGCAGGTGGAGGGGAAGGGGTTGTCCTTGCGGATCTGCCGCACGGCATCCGCATAACGGCCCTCGCGGGTCAGGGCGATATAACCGGGGATGTCCACATGGGCGGGACAGCCGGTGACGCAGGGGACAGAGACGGTCTCTGCCGCACAGCGGTTTTTCTCCAGATGGGAGAGGAAGTCGGCACGGAAGGCAGGCAGCATCACCTGCAGCTGGCGGGCAGCCTCCTGACCGATGGCGCAGTCGGCGGCCAGACCGATGGTGCGGGCAAGACGCTCCACCAGTGCCAGGGTATCCCGCTGTCCGCGGCCGTCCAGCACCAGATCCAGCTGATCAGCCAGCTCGCCCAGACCAATGCGGCAGGGCACACACTTGCCACAGCTGCGGCTCTGGAACAGACGCAGGAGCGCGGCGGTGAATTCCACCGGGCAGACATGGCCCGTATCGGAAGAAAGTCTGCGGCTCAGCTCAGCGGATACACTCTGAAGTTCCCGCTCCGCTCTCGATGCAGACCGGATCGTTAAATGTCGCAAAGTAATGATCTTCCTTTCTTTCTGTCGATGATTCCATACGGGTTCAGTATAAAAAGTTTTTCAGGGAACGTCAAGTCAAACGGCCAAAGAATCCGATAATCTCCATGTACAAGATTTTTGAAAAAACGACAAATAATTCGGCATTTTGTCAAGGGTGCAAGACCCCGCCCGTCCGGGCGGCAGACCAGGAATCCCAGGAGAATCTTTTCCGGAAAATCGCGAAAACAGGCAGACAAAAGGAAGAAATTCCCGTATAATAGAGACAGAAGAAAAATACCAGCAAGGAGGGAATCACATCATGGATCAACTGCGGAAACTTTGGGATCATACCCGCCAGCGGGCGGTGGATTGGGTGATGGGCAACGGGCTCATGCAGGACGAAGTGACAGCGCTGGGCAATGATACCGTCACGCTGGAGATCTCTGCCCTGGCACGTCGCAGCGGCGCAGAGGGCGCAGTGCTGCTAAAGAACGACGGCACGCTGCCGCTTGCGCCGGGGAAACCGGTGGCGGTGTTCGGGCGCTGTCAGATCGACTGGTTCTATGTAGGCTATGGCAGCGGCGGCGACGTGAATCCGCCGTATCTGGTGAATCTGATGGAGGGGCTTAAAAACGCAGGCGTCATCGTGGATGCGCCGCTGGCGGAGATTTACGCCGCGTGGTGCAGCGACCCGGCGCACAAGGCCGATCACGGCACCTGGGGCCGCTGGCCCATGAGCCATCCGGAGATGCCGCTGGACGAAGCACTCGTCCGGGCGGCGGCAGAACGCTGTGACACCGCCCTGGTGGTGATCGGCCGCGCTGCCGGTGAGGACCGGGAAAACAAGCTGATCCCCGGCAGCTATTACCTGACGGACGAGGAGCGCGCCATGCTGGACGCGGTTACGGCGGCATTTACCCATGTGGTGCTCTTATACGATATCGGCAGCATTATGGACTTCGCAGACGCGGCAGCCTATGGCGACCGGATCTCTGCCCAGTTGATCCTCTGGCAGGGCGGCATGGAAAGCGGCAACGCCGCGGCAGACGTGTTGACCGGCCGGGTGAATCCCTGCGGCAGACTCTCGGACACCATTGCCCGCCGCTATGAGGATTATCCCAGCAGCGCCCATTTCGGCAACGAGGCCTATAACGAATACTTTGAAGATATTTTTGTGGGTTACCGCTATTTTGACACCTTTGCGCCGGAAAAGGTGCTGTATCCCATGGGATACGGCCTTTCCTACACCACATTCACCACGGAAGCGGAGCCTGTGCGGGAGACGGCGGAGAGCTATGCCGTCACGGTGCGGGTGACGAATACCGGCAGACGTGCGGGCCGGGAAGTGGTGCCGGTGTGGTGCGCGGCGCCCCAGGGAAAACTGGGCAAGCCCGCCCGGGTGCTGGTGGGCTATGGCAAGACGAAAGAGCTGGCCCCCAGCGAGTGTGCAGAACTGACGATTTCTTTCGACAATCGCACGTTCTCTTCCTTTGACGACAGCGGCATCACGGGCTTCCCCTATGCCTTTGTGCTGGAGGCGGGCCAGTACCGCTTCACCGCGGGAGGCGCCGACGCGGGCAGCATCGACATTGCAAAGACCCGGGCAGTGCATCAGTGCGAGAGCGCCTGCCGGGTGGCGGAGCCCTTCCGCCGCATGACGGCGCGGGAAGAAAACGGCACGCCGGTGCAGGATGAAGCCTGGCAGCCGGCGGAGGAGCCAGTGCTTCATGACCGGATCCTGGCCCGTCTGCCGCAGGAGATCCCTGTGACGGGCGACCGGGGCATTCTCTTTGCCGACGTGAAGCGCGGCAAGGCCACGCTGGAGGATTTTATTGCACAGCTGTCTGACCGGGAACTGGAGGCACTGACCCGGGGCGAGGGCGGCATGGGCAGCGCCCTGGGCACGCCCGGCAACGCCGGCGCCTTCGGCGGCATTCTCCCCTCCCTGCGGAAAAAGGGCGTGCCGCCCATCATCACCACGGATGGCCCCTCCGGCATTCGTCTGCGCCGCTATTGCTCCCTGCTGCCAAACGGCACGGCGCTGGCCTGTACCTGGGATGACGAGCTTGTAGAGGCGCTTTATGCCGAAATCGGACGCGAGATGCGGGCCCGCGGCACGGATGTCCTTCTGGGGCCCGGCATGAATATTCATAGATCTCCCCTCTGCGGCCGCAATTTCGAGTATTTCTCCGAGGATCCGCTGCTCACCGGTAAGATCGCGGCGGCGGCCATCCGCGGCGTGCAGAGCCAGGGCGTTTCCGCCTGTCCCAAGCATTTTGCCTGCAACAATCAGGAAGTGAACCGCAACCGCAACGACGCCCGGGTGTCCCAGAGAGCGCTGCGGGAGATCTATCTCCGGGGCTATGAAATCATGGTGCGTGAGGCCGCGCCCATGTGCATTATGACCTCCTATAACCAGATCAACGGCGTCTGGTCGCATTATAACTACGATCTCGTCACCACGATCCTTCGCCGCGACTGGGGATATCAGGGACTTGTGATGACCGACTGGTGGATGCAGAAGAGCCAGAGCCCCGAATTCCCGAAGATCCGGGACAATGCCTATCGCGTGCGGGCTCAGGTGGACGTGCTGATGCCCGGCAATATGAATCATGCCGTCAAGCGCTATCAATCCGACGGCACTCTGCTGCCCACCCTGAACCGCGACGGCGGCATCACAAGAGGCGAGCTGCAGCGCACCGCAAAAACAGTGCTGGAGCTGGCGCTGAAATTAGGAAAATAACAGGAAACTCCCCTCTTCCTTTTTTGGAAGAGGGGAGTTTTATATGGAATCAAAGGCTATATCAAAATGCCGTTTAAGTGATCCGCCTCGTGCTGGATGATCTGGGCGGTCCATCCGGTATAGACCTCGGTATGTTCCCGCATCGCCATGTCCTGATACCGCACGGTGATCACCTGATACCGCTTTGTTTTCCGCACCCCGGGCAGGGAGAGACAGCCCTCCTCCGCGTCATAGGGCGAAAGTCCGCCGATGATCTCGGGATTCAGCATGATCGTGGGCACACCGTCCTGGTCGAACACAATGATGCGCACGGCCTGTCCGATCATATTGGCGGCCATGCCCACGCACTCCCCCGCATGGGCGCGCAGGGTGTCCAGGAGATCCTGGGCAATGGGCAGGTCGGCCGCCGCGGCGGGACGAGACTTTTGCGAGAGGAAAAAGGGATCCTTCATAATCGGTCTGATCATAGCGCACGCAGCCTTTCCAAAATATCCACATCTGCCGGGCAGAAGGGATAGTCATCAATTTCGTCTTTTGTCAGCCAGCGGAGATCGTAGTGCTCCAAAAGCTTCGGTTCGCCCTCTTCGATCACGGCGTGGTATACCTTGAGATGTACGGTGAGATCCGGATATTCGTGGGTCACGTCCATAAATACCTCGCCCACGGACACGGTCACGTCCAGTTCCTCCCGGCACTCCCGGATGAGGGCCGCCTCACCAGTCTCGCCAGGCTCCACCTTGCCGCCCACGAATTCCCATAAAAGCCCCCGGGCCTTATGCGCCGGGCGCTGGCAGGCCAGGAATCGATCGCCCCGCCAGATGAGGGCCGCCACTACTTCTGTCATTTTTCCGCCTCCTCAAGGATCATGTCCAGGCCCTTCTGCAGGGTCTCGGCGTTGATGGCGCCCTGTGCCGCGGCAATGCCATAGCCTTCCGCATCGATGAAATAGGTGGTGGGCAGCGCGTAGACGCCATAGGCGGCAGCGGCCTCGCCGTCCAGATCATAATAAACCGGGAAGGAATAGCCCGCGGTCTCGATGAAATTACGGGCGCTCATTTCCGACTCGCGGCCATCTGTGGTCATGTTCACCATGAGGAAATGCACCTCATCGCCGCACGCCTGATACTTCGCGTCAAAGTCCGGCATTTCACTCTGACAGGGGCCGCACCAACTGGCCCAGAAATTCATCACCACCGGCTTGCCCCGGAAGTCCGAGAGACGGACGGCGGAGCCGTCGGCGTCATAGATCGTGATATCCGGCGCCACGAGACGATCTTCCTCCTGCGCCTCGTCCGTGATGGAATCTGCGGCATAGTCCTCGCTGAGGCCGCCGTAGAGAAGTCCCGCGCCCAGCAGGACCGCAAAGAGCAGGATCACCAGAATCAATACTTTTTTCTTCATACGCATTCCTTTCTTAGCTTAAAAATGTAAGGAATCTGCCCAAAACGCCGGTGGCCATCAAGATGCCCACCAGGATCAGAAAACCACCGCAGATGCGGTTGATCCAGAGGTAATGGGCCTTGATCCAGTCAAAGGCGCCTTTCAGATAATCAAGCAGGACGGCGCTGAGCAAAAACGGCACGCCAAGGCCCAAAGAATAACAGAGAAGCATCAGCATTCCCCGTAAGGTCTCGCCCGCCTGAGAGGCCAGCAAAAGCGCCGAACCCAGGAACGCGCCCACGCAGGGCGTCCAGCCCAGAGAGAACACCACGCCGAAGAAGAGCGCCGAGAAAAATCCCAGTCCCCGGGTATCCACGGTTCTGCGCATCCCCCGGAAGAGAGACAGGCGGAATACTCCCAGATAGTGAAGGCCGAAGAAGATCACCACTGCGCCGCAGAGAACATCCACGATGCGCCGGTGCACCGTGAGAAAACTGCCCACCGTACCGGCCAGGGCACCCATCATCATGAATACCAGGGTAAATCCCAGCGTAAACCCCAGGGCGCAGCGCAGCGTCTTTCGGGTGTTTCCCGCCTCGCCGCCGGCGAAATAGGAGAGATAAATGGGCAGCATGGGCAGAAGACAGGGGGAAAGAAAGGTGATGATCCCCTCGAGAAACGATATCAGATACTGCATAAGAGATTCCTCCCATCCGAAATCCGATTTTCAAGTGTATCATACCATATTCCTCTGCGTTTGAAAACAGAAAAAGTCCCCCGGAAGAAAGAACTTCCGGGGGAACAATGCGCTTATCGGTCAAAGGCCGGGTTATAGGCGTAGTAGTTCTTGGGATTCAGCGCATCCCGGGTAATGCCCAGGGCTTCCCCGAAGCGCTGGAAGTGGACGATCTCGCGTTCGCGCAGGAATTTCAGGGGGTCCCGCACGTCGGGGTCGTCAATGAGGCGCAGAAGGTTATCATAGGTGGTGCGGGCCTTCTGCTCTGCGCCCATGTCCTCGAAGAGATCCGTGACGGGATCGCCTTTCGACTGGAAATATTTTCCGGAGAAGGGCGTGCCGGAGGCGGCCTGGGGATAGACGCCGGTGGTGTGATCCACGAAATAGGTGTCAAAGCCACTCTTTTTGATCTCTTCGATCGAAAGATTCCGGGTCAACTGGTAAAGGATCGCGCCGATCATTTCGAGATGCGCCAGTTCTTCCGTTCCGATGTCAGTCAGAAGGCCGGACACTTTGGCGTCCGGCATGGAGTAACGCTGGCTGAGATAGCGCTGGGAGGCGGCAAGCTCCCCGTCCGGGCCGCCAAGCTGGCTGATGATCACCTGGGCGGTCTTGGGGTTCGGCGTTTTGATACTCACCGGATACTGCAGTTTCTTTTCATATACCCACATATGGCTCGCCTCCCCTTACACATTGGCCGCGCGTTCCCAGGGGGCGGGGCCGTCGGTCCATTTCCACCGGCCGCCCTCATTTGCGCGGGCTGTCAGCGGGCCATAAGCCGCCTGATAGGCTGCCGTGGCTTTTTCCAGTTCTTTCTGATAGGTGCGGAAATACTCCAGTGCATTCTGGTCGGTGGGATGGGTGTCGAGAAAAAGCCCCGCCTCCACCAGTGCAAAGTCCGCGATCTGAACGTTTCGGAGTAGGTTTTCCCGATCACTCATGGTTCTTCGGCTCCTTTCCCAAAAACGGCAGATCCAGGGCCGGGAAGATAGTGCCGCGTGAGAGGCCCTTTTCCGCCTCATAAATGGCGTCCCACTGCTGCACCGGCACATAGGCCATGGCAAGCGGCGTCACATCGGCGCGGGCCGCGCCGTATAACTGCTGCAAAATTTGCATTGATTCCATACTGTCGGATTCTCCTTTGCGGCTGCCCCTTCTCGTTTCGGGCAGCCACAGTCTCAGTATATGCCGCCGGCATCCTTTGTGACAATGGCGCCTGCCGCTTGCCTTTCCGGCGGAATCGGCATATAATAAGGACAAATACGAAATGCAGGAGGAATATTCTCATGCTGATCAAAAACGGATGGATCCATGACGCCATTCATGCAGAAGCGTATCAGGCGGATCTTTTGATCCGGGACGGCAAAATCGCCGCCATCGCGCCGGATCTGACGCCGGAGAACGGCGAGGAAGTCATCGACGCCGCAGGACGGCAGGTATACCCCGGCTTTATTGACGCCCACAGCCATCTGGGCCTTGATAACTACGGTATGGGCTTTGAGGGCCATGACTATAATGAAATGGGCGATATCGTGGCCTCGCATCTCCGGGCCATCGACAGCTTTAATCCCCAGGACGAGGCCGTTCCCATGGCGCTGGCCGGCGGTGTTACCACCGTGGGCACCGGCCCCGGCAGCGCCAATGTGCTGGGCGGCACCTTTATCGCCGTGAAAACCTACGGCAACTGCGTGGACGACATGGTGATCGATCCCGCTGTCGCCATGAAGTGCGCCTTTGGCGAGAATCCCAAGCGCTGTTATCGGGACAAGGGCGACTCTGCCCGGATGACCACCGCCGCAAAGCTGCGGGAGCAGCTGTTCCTGGCCCGGGACTATATGCTCCGCAAGGAAGCCGCCGGCGACGACATCACGAAACAGCCCCGCTTTGATATGAAGATGGAGGCCCTGATCCCTGTCCTCCGGGGCGAGATCCCCCTGAAGGCTCACGCCCACCGGGCAGACGATATCTGCACCACCATTCGCATTGCAAAGGAGTTCGGCGTAAAACTCACCATCGAGCACTGCACCGAGGGCCATCTCATCGTGGACGAGCTGGTGCGGGCAGGCGTGCCGGTAGCGGTGGGCCCCACCATGACCCACGCCACCAAGATCGAACTGAACCACAAGACCTTTGAGACCCCCGGTATTCTGGCAAGAGCCGGATTACAGGTGAGCATCATCACCGACGCCCCCGTGATCTCTCAGCAGTATCTGCCCCTCTGCGCGGGCCTTGCCGTGAAGGCAGGCATGGATCCCTTCCAGGCACTCCAGGCCATCACCATCAATCCCGCCCGTCATCTGGGCGTGGACGCCCGGGTGGGTTCCCTGGAAGTGGGCAAGGACGCGGACATCGTCATTGCAAACGGTGATCCCATGGTGTCGGACACCTGCATCGAGACCGTCATCGTGGACGGCAAAAAAGTGGTTTGACCAAGAAACGGTAAGGAGTAAAAAACCTATGGCAGAGAAGATAATCCCCGTGAGAAGTGAGGTTCCGGAGGAATTTACCTGGAATCTGAAAGATTTATTCCCCTCCGATGAGGCATGGCTTGCGGAATATGAGGCGCTGAAGGCTGTTCCCGCCGAAATCGCGGCCATGCAGGGCACTCTGGGCCGCAGCGCCGCCGAGCTTTTGGCTTATTTCCGTAAGGATGACGAGCTGACTCTCCGGTTGGGCCGCTTTATGGGCTATGCCAGCCGCAAGGGCGACGAGGACACCGGCAACAGCTTCTATCAGGATCTGCGCGGCAAGGCCAGCGGCACGCTGGTGGCCATCTCTTCCGCCGACGCTTTCGCCACCCCGGAGATCATGGCCATCCCCGAGGAGACCCTGGAGCAGTTCTTCCGGGAGGAGCCGGCCCTTGAGACCTATCGCCGCAGTCTTTATAAGATCCGCCGCCGCGCCGCCCACATCCTCTCCCCGGAAGTGGAGGCCATTCTGGCCGCATCCGGCGAAGTGGCCGACGCCGCCGACAACATCGGCTCCGTCTTAAGAAACGCCGATATGCGCTTCCCGAACGCCGTGGACAAAGATGGCGGCGAGCACCAGCTCACCAACGGTTCCCTGGTGGTGCTCTTAGAGAGCGACGACGTGGAACTGCGCAAGAGCGCATTTGAGACCTATTACACCCGTCTTGCAGAATATAAGAACACCATTGCCGCCACGCTGGACGCCCAGTTCAAACAGCTGCGCTTCTATGCAAATGCCCGGAAGTATGACTCCACGCTGGAGGCCGCGCTGGATCGCACGGAGGTTCCGGTGGAGGTATACCACAACCTCATTGAGGCCGTGCATCAGAATCTCGACAAGATGTACCGCTACGTCGCCCTGCGCAAGAAGATGCTGGGATTAGACGAGCTTCATATGTACGACGTCTATACCCCCATCGTGGCAGACGCCGCCTCCACCATCCCCTACGCCGAGGCACAGAAGACCGTTCTCGAGGCCCTGGCTGTCCTGGGGGAAGACTATGTGGAGATGCTGAAGGAAGGCTTCCAAAACCGCTGGATCGATGTGTACGAGAACGTGGGCAAGCGCTCCGGCGCCTATTCCGCCGGCGGCGACCCGCATCCCTATGTGCTCCTGAATCACCACGACAATCTGGACAGCATGTTCACGCTGGCACACGAGATGGGCCACGCCCTGCACAGCTACTTAAGCCAGAAGAACCAGCCCACCTCCACTGCCCACTACGTGATCTTCGTGGCGGAAGTAGCCTCCACCTGCAACGAGATCCTTCTGATGCGCCATCTCCTGCAGAAAACCACGGACAAGAAGGAGCGCGCCTATCTCATCAACCATTTCCTGGACCAGTTCAAGGGCACCGTATACCGCCAGACCATGTTTGCGGAATTTGAGCTGATGATGGGCCAGATGTCCGAGCGCGGCGAGACCCTGACGGCAGACGTGCTGGCAAAGAAGTATCACGAGCTGAACCGGCTCTACTTCGGTCCGGACATGATCTCCGACGACGGCATTGCCTATGAATGGGCGAGAATCCCCCATTTCTTCTATGACTATTATGTGTTCCAGTACGCCACCGGCTTCTCCGCCGCCGTGGCCATTGCGGAGCGCATTCTGGCAGAGGGCGAGCCGGCTGTTGCCGACTATAAGCGCTTCCTCTCCTCCGGCGGCAGCGCCGATCCCATCAGCCTGCTCCTGATCGCAGGCGTTGATATGTCCACGCCCGCCCCGGTGAACGCCGCACTGAAGCTCTTCGGCGAGCTGGTGGACGAGCTGGCGGCACTGCAGTAAGCAGATCGCTTTTCCCGCTTCCCGGATACAGACTTCTGTATCCGGGAATGCTTTTTTCGTTCCCGTCCGGCCGCAGGGAGAAAAGATTCGGCACTTCCGCACAGATGGACATGGTTCTACGCATTTTTTGCTAGATACAGATACCAAATCGGCTGATTTTTTCACAAAAGGCTTGCATTTGGCGCGGGGTGGTGGTATACTTCTCATGGTAGTGAGTGAGAGTGGGGAATCCCACTCTTATTTGTTGATTAAGGAGGTTCTGCGTTTTGGCAGCGAATAAGTCTGAGAAAAATGTAGTCGGCCGCGTGAAGAGTTTTGCGGAGCCGGTCGTGACGGAACTGGGCTATGAGCTCTGGGACGTGACCTTTGAAAAAGTCGGCAGTCTTTATGAACTGACGATTTATATTGACGCCGAAAACGGCATCGGCATCGAAGACTGTGAAAAGGTCAGCCGTGCGGTGGATCCCCTGCTGGATCGCTATGACCCCATCCCCCAGCAGTATACGTTCTATGTTTCCTCCGCCGGTCTGGAGCGCCCCCTGAGCCAGCCCGCACATTTCGAGAAATTCATGGGGCACACCATTGAGGTGCGGCTTTACCGCGCCGTGGAGGGTGCCAAGCAGCATGTGGGAACCCTGGCCGGATATGAGGACGGCCGCGTGACCATTGAGAAAGAAACGAAGATCACATTCGAGCCGGCGGACATTTCTGCGGTCCGTCTGGTCTATACCGGCGAAGAGCTTTGATGGCTCTCCCCGATCATTTATTAGAAGGTGGCACTGTCAAATGAGCAAGGAAATTTTCAACGCGCTTGAGCTTCTGGAAAAAGAAAAGGGTATTCCGAAGGATTATATGCTGGAAAAGATCGCCCAGGCGCTGATCACCGCATACAAGAGAGACCACGATGGTGCCGGCGATAACGTCGTCATCGAGCCGGACATGGCAAAGCGCGAGCTTCGGATGTTCGAGCAGAAAACCGTTGTGGAAGAAGTCTGGGATCCGGATCTTGAGATCACCCAGGAGGACGCCCACGAGTATGCCAGAGCACCCCAGATCGGCGATATCGTGAAGATCCCCGTCCCCACCATGAACTTTGGCCGCATCGCCGCCCAGACCGCCAAGCAGGTCATCATCCAGGGCATCCGCGAGGCCGAGCAGGGCATCGTGTTCCAGCGCTTCACCGCCAGCGAGCACGAGCTGGTGCCCGCTGTTGTCAGCCGCATCGACAGCCGCGGCGGCAACATCATTCTGGAAATCGGCTCCGGTTCTGAGAAGTCCGAGATCCTCCTGCCCATGAGCGAGCAGGTGCGCGGCGAAGTCCTCACCGAGGGCGACCACATCCGCGTCTATGTTGTAGAAGTCCGCAACGACAAGAATCGCCCCCGCGTGGTGATCTCCCGTACCCATCCGGGTCTTGTCAAGCGTCTCTTTGAACTGAACGTTCCCGAAATCCGCGACGGTATCGTGGAAGTCATGTCCATCTCCCGTGAAGCCGGCAGCCGTACCAAGCTGGCCGTGTGGAGCCAGGACGAGGCCGTGGATCCCGTGGGCGCCTGTGTGGGTCCCCGCGGTGAGCGCGTGAATGCCATCGTGGCCGAGCTGCGCGGCGAGAAGATCGACATCGTTCGCTACAGCGAGGATCCGGCGGAGTTCATCGCCTCTGCGCTGGCGCCCGCCTCCGTCATCCGTGTGGATCTTCTGGACGAGGGCAAGGCCTGCCGCGTCATCGTGCCGGATGACCAGCTTTCTCTCGCCATCGGCCGCGAGGGCCAGAACGCCCGCCTGGCCGTAAAGCTGACGGGTTATAAGATCGATATCAAGCCCCTTTCTCAGATCGATTTTGAATAAATCAAACTTTTTAATCGGAGCGTCTTTATGAAGCAAAAAAAGATTCCCATGCGTCAATGTCTGGGCTGCCGGGAGCATAAGCCGAAGCGGGAACTGATCCGCGTGGTGCGCTCGCCGGAGGGCGTGATCTCTCTGGATTTCCGGGGCAAGAGCCCGGGACGCGGCGCCTATGTCTGTCCGTCGCCGGATTGTTTCGCCCGGGTGCGGAAATCCCGCGCACTGGAGCGCACCTTTGAGTGCGCCATCCCGGACGAGATTTACGAGGCGCTGGAGAAAGAGCTGGAGGAAACACCCATTGAGCACGAATAAAGAACTCTCCCTGCTGGGTCTGGCGAAAAAGGCCGGACGGCTGGCGGTGGGGAACGAACCGGTACTCGAGGCACTGCATTTCGGCCGGGCAGAGATCCTGCTCTTTGCCAGTGATGCGGCAGAGAATACCGTAAGACGCTTCGAAAACCGGCGGGGCGACGTCACCGCCATCACCCTTCCCTATTCCAAAGAAGCGCTTGGCCCAGCCATCGGCTATAAAAGCTGCGCTGCGCTGGCCATCTGCGACCCCGGGTTCGCAGGCGCATTCCTCAAGGCGCACACTGCCATGTCCGGCATCCTGCCGGAAGGGCATTCCAATAGAGAGCCAAAAGACACTACAAACTAATTGATGGAGGTGCTCCCACACTTGAGTACGATTATCAAATACAGAATTCATGAGCTGGCAAAGGATTTTGGTGTACCCTCCAAGGTCATTAACGACATTTTGGCTGAATACGGAACCATTCCGAAGAACCATATGCAGATCCTGACGGACGAAGAGCTGAACTTCATCTTCGAGCGTCTGACCCGTGAGAATCAGACCACGGACATCAATGCCGCCCTGATGGCACAGCTCAAGCGCCGTGAGCCGGAAAAGAAGCCGGAGCCCAAGGCCGCACCGGAGGCACCCAAGGCCGAAAAGCCCCAGGAAAAGAAGGCGGAAAAGCCCGCCGAGAAGCCCGCGCCCAAGGCCGAACCTGCAAAGCCCGTCGAAAAGGCACCGGAGGCAAAGCAGGAGCCCCAGAAAAATCAGAATAACAACCAGCGTCCCGCTGCCGGCAGCAGCCGTCAGTCCCGCTTTGAAAACGCCGCTCCCCTGCAGCAGCGTCAGCCCAAGCGCGACCAGAAGAAGCCCCAGCAGCAGGAATCCCGTCCCCAGCAGAATGTGCTGGTGCAGAACGTCCAGGACGATTCCCCCGCCGTGGCAGTGGTGTCCGACGCACCCAAGAGCGCTCAGAAGCAGCGCTATGTGGATACTCGCGGCTCCAGCGTCAATCTGGATCGCTATGACGAGCGCGTGGATTCTCTGGTGCCGGATCGCGCCCAGAACAATATGCAGAGCTCCAAGCAGAAGCTCACCAAGAAGAACAACGATCGCCGCTCCTTCGGCTCCAAGCGCCGCAATGAGGAGCAGGAAAAGCTGAAGCGGCTCCAGCAGGAAGTGGCCAAGGCAAAGCCCCTGAAGGTGATGATCCCCGACGAGATCGCCGTGGGCGAACTGGCCTCCCGCCTGAAGAAGACCGCCAGCGACGTCATCAAGCAGCTCATGAAGCTGGGCGTCATGGCCAGCATTTCTCAGTTTATCGACTTTGACACTGCTTCTCTCGTGGCCATGGAACTGGGCGCAGAGGTGGAGCGCGAAGTCATCGTCACCATCGAAGACCGTCTCATCGACCGCACCGAGGACAGTGAGGACCAGCTGGTACCCAGAAGCCCCGTGGTCGTGGTCATGGGTCACGTTGACCATGGTAAGACCTCCCTGCTCGACGCCATCCGCAAGACCAATGTGGCAGCAGGCGAAGCCGGCGGTATTACCCAGCACATCGGTGCCTACCGTGTGAAGCTTGACGACCGCGAGATCACCTTTATCGACACCCCCGGTCACGCTGCCTTTACCGAGATGCGTGCCCGCGGCGCCAATATCACGGACGTGGTCATTCTGATCGTCGCCGCCGACGACGGCATCATGCCCCAGACCGTGGAAGCCATCAGCCACGCAAAGGCCGCAGGCGTGCCCATCGTGGTGGCCGTCAACAAGATCGACCGTCCCAATGCCCAGCCGGACCGTGTGCTGCAGCAGCTCACCGAGTACGAACTGGTGCCCGAGGAATGGGGCGGCGAAACCATCGTCTGCAAGATCAGCGCACTTCTGGGTGAGGGTATTGACAACCTCCTGGAGATGGTGCTCCTGACTGCCGACATGCAGGAACTGAAGGCAAACCCCGACCGTCCCGCCAGCGGTACGGTCATCGAAGCACGGCTTGACCGCGGCCGCGGCCCGGTTGCCACCGTGCTGGTACAGAACGGTACCCTCCATCAGGGCGACACCATCATCGCCGGTAAGTCCGTGGGCCATGTCCGCGTGATGACCGACGACCGTGGCCGCCGCATCAAAGATGCAGAGCCCTCCGTACCGGTGGAGATCATCGGTCTGGGCGATGTGCCGGAGGCCGGCGACGAGTTCTTCGCCGTTGCCGACGAGCGTATGGCCCGTGAACTGGTGGAGCAGCGTATCGCCGAGGATAAGGAAGCCCAGGCCCGCGCCATCCAGCGCGTGTCTCTTGACACCCTCTTCTCCCACATCAAGGAAGGCGAGATGAAGGATCTGAACCTCATCGTCAAGGCCGACGTGCGCGGCACCAGTGAGGCCGTGGCCGCATCCCTTGAAAAGCTTACCAACGAAGAAGTGCGTGTGCGCGTGATCCATACTGCCGTCGGCGCCATCAACGAGTCCGACGTCATGCTGGCCAACGCCTCCAACGCCATTATCATTGGCTTTAACGTCCGTCCCTCTGCCGAGGTGGTGGACAGCGCCAAGCGCCAGAACGTGGATATCCGTCTCTACCGCGTCATTTATGACTGCCTGGAAGAGATCGAGGCCGCTATGAAGGGTATGCTGGCGCCCAAGTTCCGCGAAAACGTGCTGGGCCATGTGGAAGTCCGCCAGACCTTCAAGGTCTCCGGTGTGGGCACCATCGCCGGCTGTTATGTCCAGAACGGCAAGATCGTGCGCTCCTGCAAGGTGCGTCTGGTGCGTGACGGCGTGATCATCCATGAGGGTGAGCTGGCTTCCCTGAAGCGTTTTAAGGACGACGCCCGCGAAGTGGCCGCCGGTTATGAATGCGGCTGCAGCATCGAGAAGTATAACGACATCAAGGTCGGTGACATCATCGAGTCCTTTGTGATGGAGGAAATCGCAAGATAATGGCGAACAACCGTATTAACCGAATCAGCAGTGAATACATGCAGGCGCTTGCCGCCTGCATGCGCACTTTGAAAGATCCCCGCGTGCAGGGCTTTGTCAGCATCACCCGCTGTGAAGTGACGAACGATCTCCGCTACGCTAAGGTCTTTATCAGTGTCCTGGGCGACGAAAAAGCGGCAAAGGACGCCATGCGCGGACTGCGCTCCGCCGTGGGCTATCTGCGCCGGGAAGTGGCGCAGAAGGTGGGCCTGCGTGCCGCACCGGAGCCTGTGTTCCATCTGGATGATTCCATCCAGCACGGCGCGGAGATCCTCTCCGTGCTTACCGGCATTGAGAATGCCCCGGTGGCCCCGCCCGTCACCGTACACTATACCGCCGAGGAAGCCGCAAAGCTTCTCTCCGAGCGGGACAACTTCCTGATTATCACCCATCGCCGTCCCGACGGCGATACGCTGGGCAGCGCCGCTGCGCTTTGCCTGGCCCTCCGGGAGCTTGAGAAAGAAGCCTATCTCCTGCCCAATCCCGATGTGACGCCGAAATACGGCTGGCTGGTGGATGGACTGGAGGCCGAAGAGGGCTTTGTGCCCGAGACGGTCTTATCCGTGGACGTGGCCGATCTTTCCCTCTTCCCGGAAAATGCCAAGGAATACCAGTACCGCGTGGATCTCTCCATCGACCACCACAACACGTCCCGCGCCTTCTCCCGTGCACTCTGGTGCAAGTCCGGCGCCGCCGCCACCGGCGAGTTGATCCTGGAGCTTCTGGATCTTCTGGAAGTGGAGCTGGATGAGAATCTGGCGGATGCGCTTTATACCGCCGTGTCCACCGATACCGGCTGTTTCAAGTTCTCCAATGTGACCGCCAACACCTTCCTGACCGCCGCACGCTGTGCAGAGGCAGGCGCAGACATTGCCGGTCTCAATCTGGAACTTTTCATCATCAAAACCCCCGCCCGCATGAAACTGGAGGGCGCGGCACAGGCCAATATGCTGTTCCATGAAAACGGCAGAATCGCCATTGTGAAGATCACCCGGGCGCTTATCGAAGAACTGGGCGTCACCGTGGACGATCAGGACGGCGTGGCCGCCATCCCCAGAAATGTAGAGGGCGTGGACATCGGCATGACCCTCACGGAGCAGGAGGACGGCAGCATCAAGGTTTCCGTCCGCACCAGCAACCGGATCAATGCCGCGGATATCTGTGCGAAATTTGCCGGCGGCGGCCATCGTGCCGCAGCAGGCTGTACCATGCATACCGATATCGACGATGCCGCAGAACAGCTGCTTGCTGCCGCCCGCGACATCCTGAAATAAATAGATTATTGGAGGTGTCCCTATGAAAAACGTTCTGCTTTTGGGTGATTCCATTCGCATGATGTACCAGCCCCGGGTAAAGGCGCTCTTAAAAGGCCGCGCCAATGTGTATGGCCCTGCGGAGAACGGCCGCTGGTCCGACTATACGCTGAACTCCCTGCGTTTCTGGCTGCCGCAGATGCCGGATCCGGATGTGGTGACGGTGAACTGTGGTTTCTGGGACATCGGCGATAACTATGACGAGGGCACCAGCTATACCCCCATCGAGGAGTATGAGCGCGACATGGGCCGCATGGTGCGCGTCCTGCGCCAGCTGGTTTCCCCGGAACTGAAGATTGTCTTTGTGCTCACCACGCCCTGGCTTGCCGGCCCCAACGAGCGCGTCGAAAACTACAATGCCGCGCTGCGCCGCGTGGCAGAGCAGTACGACCTGCCGGTTGTTGACCTCTATACGCCTTTTGTCGACAAGATGGACTCCATGATCGGTCCGGACAAGATCCATCTGACTCCGGAAGGCGCAGATCTGGCGGCAAAGCTTGTGGCAGAGGGCATTGAAGCCTATCTCGATTGATTTTCGATTGCCGCCCGTTTTCTTCGGGCGGCAATTTTTCTCTTAGGAGGAAACATATGACAAACCGTAAATCCCTGCGCGGGCTTTTGATCACGCTGATCGTGGTGTATGCCGCGAGCAGTCTCTTTGATCTGGGCTCCCGCGGCATCAATATACTCATCAGCAACTTCGGTACGCCTGAAATCGCGATTCGCTATCTGGAGGTACAGTCTCTGCTCTCCACGCTGCTCTTTGCGGCGCTGCCGCTGGTGCTCTTTCTCTTGGTGATTCCGCAGGTGACGGGCGCATGCCGTCGGGCATTTGTCGTGCTGGCGCTGGGGCGAGGACTTGTGACCCTTCCCTATCTTCTGGTCCCGCTTTTCACCGGCGAAGGTGAGGGCATGATCATGAGTCTCTGCTTCACCGCGGCGGAGCTTTTCGTCACCACCACCGGCCTTGTGCTTCTTGCCTGTGCGGTGCGCAGCCGGGAACTGAAGACCTGCGGCATCATCGCCGCGGTGGCTCATGCGCTGCAGAGCGTGATGACGCTGTTGTCCCTGATCGCGGGACTGATGCTCACCGGAGACGGATACTTCCGTCTTTGGGTGGTGATCCTGTCCTATTCCGGCATTGGCGGTTTTCTTTTCGGTGTAGCGGAGGGAATCCTCACGGCCCTGACCTTCCTGATGCTGCTCTTCGCCCTACGGGAGAGCGCGGCGCCTGCCCCTGTCGGAAACGATGAAACACAGGAGGCAAACGAACATGTATCCGAAAACGATTGAATATCGCAGAGCACTGAATACGAAAATCATTGACTGGATCCGTCGAACGGTGGAGACGCAGTATCCCCAGGACGTGAGCCTGGTGGTGCTCTACGGTTCTCATGTGAACGGTACCGACCACCATCTCTCCGACGTGGACTGTTACTTCATTCCCGCAAACGAGCGCGCATACGAATTTGCGCAGGGCTTTATCCTCGAGGGTGTGGGGTATGACGTGTTCCCCATCTCCTGGGAGCGGGCGGGGGGTATCGCCGACCTGCAGGAGACCCTGACGCCGCTCATTGGCGAGGCGCAGATTCTCTATGCCCGCAGCGACGAAGATCTCCGGCACTTCCATGCGCTGCAGCAGCGCCTGCAGGCGCATCTGGCGGACGAGTCCTACTGCCGCGGTATTGCCCGTGGCACCATGCAGAAGGCGGCCACCCTGTGCGGCGATCTTATGAAGGCCGAAACATCCGGCAGAATCCGGGCACTTGCCGGCTGGATCGCCATGTGGGTGGCGGACGCGGTTGCCAGCTGGCACCAGGACTATTACCACTTCGGCCTGAAACGGCAGCATCAGGATCTCACCACTCGTTTCCCCGGAGTGCCGAGCGAACTCCTCCGTGGGTACGAAGCAGTGATGCTGGCGGAATCGGACGAGGACTTCCGCGAAAATGCGCTGGCGCTATACCGGGCGGCCTGCGCGTACTTCGGCTTCCCGGAAGAGATCCCTGAGGGGGACGAGGAACCCACCCCTGCTACACCTGCGCTGCAGGCGCAGGCGCTGGCGGAGCATTACGAGGAGATTTCCTCCACCTTCAACAAAATCTACGTCTGCTGTGAGACGGGGAATGCGGTGCTGGCCTATATCTCGGCAGTGTGCCTGGATTACGCACTGAACGTGGAGGCAAACGAGCTGGGCTTCCCGCCCTGTCAGTTACTGGAGGTCTACAATCCCCGGGATCTGCCTCAGCTGGCAGCTCGCGCCCGTGAGATCGAAACGGCATTGACCGATCTGATTGCTTCCGGTGGCGGGATACTGCATCAGTACGACAGCTTTGAAGCGTTCGCAGCGAGAGCATAAAAAAAAGAAGGCATCCGGAGATGCCTTCTTTTTTGCCCTTCCGGGTTTTTCACACCATATACTCCACATACTGCAGCGGATCCACCAAAATTCCGTCTACGTACACCTGAAAATGCAGATGGGGGCCGGAGGCTTCGCCGGTTTCGCCGACGAGGCCGATGGTTTCCCCGGCGTCCACCCGGTCGCCCTTGGAGACCAGGATCTCCGAGAGATGGGCATAGAGGGTCTCGACGCCGTTCTCGTGCTCCACGCGGATGTAATAGCCGTTGATCTCGCCCCAGCCGGCAAAGCTCACGGTGCCGGCTGCAAAGCTGCCTACTTCGGTGCCGGTGGGGGCGGCCAGATCCACGCCGTAATGGAACTTGAACTCCCCATCGATGGGATGATCTCGATAGCCGAAACCGGAGGTCAGCACGCCGTACACCGGCGTAACGGTGGAGAGGGTCAGGGCCGTGGGCTCCATGCTCACAATATCCGGCAGGACTCGTCCCTGCTCATCGGTGCGGGGGGATTCCGGCGCCGGGTCGGGCGCCGGTTCCGCCGGGGCTTCCTCCGCGGGCGGCGCTTCCTGCTCCTGAACCGGGTCGGATGCCGTCTCCGGCGGCGCGGGAAGGGCCGTGTCCTCCCGGGATTCTCCGGTCTGCACCACAGGGATCACGGGATATTCCAGAAGATCCCGCCCCAGGATCGCGGATGCGGCGGCGGCATCGGACTCCGGCACGGCTTCCACGGCGGCTTCTTCGGCCTCCTCCCGCCGCAGGCCGAACACCTCTAAAACGCCCTTCTCCCACAGCATTTCCCGTGCCTCCCGGGAGGAAAAGGCCGCACCCACCGCCTCTAAAAACTCCCGACAACTGATCTCGCTGTTCCCGCCCAAAAGCAGCGCTTCCCGATACGCCGCAGGCAATGCCTGCCGCCCCACCAGCACCGCCGCGATCAGCCCCAAAAGGAGCAGCAAACGAACACCGCCCCGTCTGCGGTGCACTACTCTTCTTCCATACACATGCTGCAAGTTTCATTCCTCCATCCTTTGCGATAGTATACTCTATGCCGTGTTTTCGGGTATTATGAAAAAATAGCAGGCGTTCCGGTTGCAAATAGATACGGTTGTGATATAATAAATGAGTATGCATTAAGGGTTCGAATTCCCTGTCAAAGCAGGGGTCCCTATGTCAGGAGTCTTTCAATATGCGAATTATCATCGTCGGCGACGGAAAAATGGGCTCTGCCCTGATGAACCAGTTAAGCCGGGAAGGTCACGATATTACCGTGATCGATCATAAAAGCACCGTTCTGAACCAGTCGGTGAACGTACACGACGTCATCGGCATCCAGGGCAACGGCGCCAGCTATGACGTTTTGATGGAGGCAGGCGTCAGCCGCTCCGATCTGGTGATCGCCGCCACGTCTTCCGATGAGCTCAATATTCTCTGCTGCTTCATGGCCCGAAAGCTGGGCGCACGCAGCACCATCGCCCGGGTGCGAAATCCCGAATACGCAAAACAAATGCAGATCATGCGGGAGGATCTGGGGCTCTCCATGGTGGTGAATCCGGAGCGCTCCGCCGCCCGGGAAATCGCCCGGAATCTGCGCCTGCCCTCCGCACTGAACATCGATCTCTTTGCCCAGGGCCGGGTGGAGCTCATTGAGCTCCTGTTACAAAAGGATAACCCGCTGGCGGGAAAAAGCCTGTCAGAGATTGGCGGCCTGTTCACAGAAAAATTTCTGGTCTGTGCCGTGAACCGCAACGGCGACGTCCACATCCCCACCGGCAGCTTTGTGCTGCGGGAGGGCGACCGCATCCACTTCACCGCCTCTGCGGCCCACACCTCCTCGCTTTTCAAGCGGCTGGGCATTGTCCAGCATGAGATCCGCCGGGTGATGATCGCCGGCGGCGGCCGCATCACCAATTTCCTGGCGCGCCAGCTTCTGGATCTTGATATGGACGTCACCATCATCGAGCAGGATCCCGAGCGCTGCCGCATCCTCTGTGAGTCCCTGCCCGAAGCCACGGTGATCCAGGGCGACAGCTCTGACCGGGATCTTCTGAACGAAGAGGACATTGATCAGATGGACGCCTTTGTGGCGCTGACGGGACTGGACGAACAGAACATCATCCTCTCCATGTACGCCGCCGCCCGGGGCGTTGATAAGGTGCTCACCAAAATCGACCACATCAAATTCCCGGAGATTTTTGAAGGCACCGGTATCGGCAGCGTCATCTCCCCCTATCGCACCACTTCAAACCAGATCACGCGCTTTGTCCGCGCCATGCAGAACTCCTATGACAGCAACACCATTGAGTCTCTGCACAAGATGGTGGACGGCCACGTGGAGGCCATGGAGTTCTCCATCAATTCCGTGGCGCTCTATGTGGATATCCCCTTAAAATATCTCCGCACCCGTGACGACGTGCTGATCGCCTGCATCCTGCGCGGCGGCAACGTGATCGTCCCCGGCGGTAATGATATGATCAAGCTGGGCGACCGGGTCATCATTGTGGCGCGTGACGGCAACATTCAGGAATTGAAGGATATTTTACAATGAATTTTCCGATGATTTCCTATATTGCGGGTGTCATTCTCTCGGTGGAAGGTGCTCTGATGCTGCTGCCGCTGGGCGTTTCCCTCCTTTACCGGGACGGATGCTGGGCGTCGTTTGCCATCGCCATCGCCCTTCTGCTGCTCATCGGCCTGCCGCTGGCCCGGAGAAAGCCCCAGAATACCGACATTTATGCCAAAGAAGGCTATGTCATCGTGGCGGGCGCCTGGATCGTGATGTCGCTCTTCGGCGCGATGCCGTTTTTACTCAGCGGGGAGATCCCCGACTTTATTGACGCGCTGTTTGAGACTGTTTCCGGCTTCACCACCACCGGCAGCAGTATCCTGCGGGATGTGGAGGCCATGTCGAGAAGCATGCTCTTCTGGCGCAGCTTCACCCATTGGATCGGCGGTATGGGCGTACTGGTGTTCATTATGGCCATTCTGCCGCTGGCGGGCGGCCGCTCCGTCTATCTCATGCGGGCGGAGAGCCCGGGCCCCTCGGTGGGAAAGCTGGCCCCGAAGATCCGCTCCACGGCCAAGATCCTCTACGGCATTTATATTCTCCTGACGGTTTTGGAGGTTATTCTCCTGTGTCTGGGCGGTATGCCGCTCTTTGATTCTCTGGTGAACTCCTTTGCCAGTGTGGGCACCGGTGGCTTTGGCATCAAGGCTACGTCCATTGCCTGGTATAATAACGCCTATTTTGACATCGTCATCACGGTGTTCATGATCCTCTGCGGCATCAACTTTAACCTCTTTTATCTGATCCTCATGGGTCATGTGCTGCAGGCGCTGAAAAGTGAGGAGCTTCGCTGGTATCTGGGCATCATCCTGGTGTCCACCATCGTGATTTCCTTAAACATTCTCCCGCTTTATGACAACATTGCCCAGGCGCTGCGCTATGCGGTGTTCCAGGTGGCGTCCATCATCACCACCACGGGCTTTGCCACGGCGGACTTCAATCTCTGGCCGTCTCTGTCCCGGATGATCCTGGTGGTATTGATGTTTTTGGGCGCCTCTGCCGGTTCCACCGGCGGCGGTCTCAAGATCGCGCGCTTCGTGATCCTTTTGAAATCCATCCGGCGGGACGTACACAAGGCCCTGCATCCCAGAGCCTATTCCCTGATCCGCTTTGAAGAAAAAACCGTGGACGAGGATACCGTCCGCGGCGTTGGTTCGTACTTCGCGCTTTACATGCTGCTGTTGGTCTGTTCGGTGCTTCTGGTATCCCTGAATGAACTGGACTTCACCACCACCGTCACCGCGGTCATCGCCTGTTTCAACAACATCGGACCGGGTCTTGAACTGGTGGGCCCCATGGGCAGTTTTGCCGACTTCACCTGGTTTTCCAAGCTGATATTAACCATAGATATGCTCTTCGGCCGTCTGGAGCTGATCCCGCTGATCATGCTGGTGTCGCCCGCCGTCTGGAAGAGCCATACCAAAAGGAGGCCATTATGAAAAAAGGACGCATTATCCTTGACCGCGACTATCGTGTTGCGGAAACCGACCCCCGCATCTTCGGCTCGTTCCTGGAGCATTTAGGGCGCGCCGTGTATGAGGGCATCTATCAGCCCGGCAATCCCTTCTCCGATGAGCGCGGCTATCGAAAGGACACCATGGAGCTCATCAACGCTCTGCAGGTGCCGATCATCCGTTATCCCGGCGGCAACTTTGTCTCCAACTATAACTGGGAAGACACCGTCGGCCCCAAGGAGAATCGCCCGCCCCGTCTGGACCTGGCATGGCGCACCATCGAGCCCAACACCTTCGGTCTTGACGAGTTCGTGGATTGGTGCCGCGCAGCCGGTACCGCACCCATGATGGCCGTCAACCTGGGCACCCGCGGTGCCGAAAACGCCCGCGACGTCATCGAGTACTGCAACATCGAAAAGGGCTCCAAGTTCTCTGATCTGCGCCGGAAGTACGGCCATGAAAAGCCCCATGACATCCGCCTGTGGTGCCTGGGCAACGAAATGGACGGCCCCTGGCAGACCGGCGCCAAGACCGCCACGGAGTATGGCCGTCTGGCAGAGGAGACCGCCAAGATCATGCGCGCCGTCGATCCCTCCATCGAGCTGGTGGCCTGCGGCAGCTGCGGCGTGAATATCTCCACCTTCGGTACCTGGGACGCCACCGTTCTCAGCCACTGCTATGACTATGTGGATTATCTCTCCATGCATCAGTATTTCGACCTGAACGAGAATGCCGATGCCAAGGACTTCCTGGCCAACACCCTCAGCATGGACAACTTCATCAAGTCCGTTGCCTCCATCTGCGACTATGTGAAGGCCGTGAAGAAGTCCAAGAAGACCATCAACATCTCCTTCGACGAGTGGAACGTCTGGTATCATTCCAAGGCCGCCGACGCCAAGGCAGATCCCTGGTGCCTGGCACCGCACCTTCTCGAGGACATCTATAACTTCATGGATGCCCTGCTGGTGGGCGGCATGCTGATCACCCTGCTGAAGCACGCTGACCGCGTGAAGATCGCCTGCCTGGCACAGCTTGTCAATGTCATCGCGCCCATTATGACCTCCGACACCGGTGCATGGCGTCAGACCATCTACTGGCCGTACCTCCATGCCAGCCTCTATGGCCGCGGCACCGTCCTCCAGACTCTGGTGGATGCCCCCAAGTACGACAGCAAGAACTACACCGACGTGCCGTATCTGGACAGCGTCGCCGTGCAGAACGACGAGCAGAACCGCATCACCATCTTCGCCCTGAACCGTGATCTGGACGAGGATATGGAAGTCACCACCGACCTGCGTCAGTACGAGGGCTATCATGTGGCCCGCCACATCGTGATGACCCATGCCGATCTGGAGGCCATCAACGACGAGGCCCATCCCAACAACGTGGTCCCTGTCGAGGGCGGCAATTCCAAGCTGGATGCCGGTGTCCTCACCTCCGTTCTGCCTGCAAAGTCCTGGAACGTCATCATTCTCGAGAAGTAATTTCCGCATCACAAAGCCCCGGTATGCAGAAAAAAGTTCTGCATACCGGGGCTTTTTTCTTATATTAGTGCAGCAAGGTGATCCGGCGGTGGATGTTTTCGATGGTGGTGAGGGCGCTGCCCTCTGCCCGCTCGCCGTCCAAGGACCAGGTCATCTCCGGATCCGCCCAGACCCGCACCACATCGGCCTTGCGGAAGGTGAGCATTCCGCAGTCATAGGTCTGGTTCCGCAGGGCCAGCACGCAGTCGTGAAGCTCCTGCAGATCCCGGGGCGTGCGTAAGAGCACCAGCTCGAACTTGCCGTCGCTCATATCCACCACCCGGGGCGGCAGCGTCAGAATTCCGCCGATACTGGTGGAATTGCAGATGGCCCCGAAGAGGTAATCATCCTCCAGGATCTCGCCGTCCAGCTCGATGCGGATATGCTCCTTCCGGATGGAGGAGAGCTCCTGAATGCCTTCCAGAAGATAGGCGGTGTGGCCCAGGGCGTTTTTGATGCTCTGGGGCGTCTGATAACTGGCCCGGGTGAAGGCGCCGAAGGAGGCCACATAGGTGAAAAAGCGGGTGCCAAAGCGGCCCACATCATAGGGATACGCCGTCCCCCGCACGATCTGCTCCGCCGCATCGACCACATTGGCGGAGAGATGCAGGGAATTGGCGAAATCGTTGGTGGAGCCGGAGGGGATATATCCCACTGGGACATAGAGATCCTCTTCGATGAGGCCGGTGACGATCTCGTTTAATGTGCCGTCGCCGCCGCAGCAGACCAACAGATCCATATTCCGGGCAAAGCGGCGCACCGCCGCCGTGCCGTCCCCCTGACAGGTGGTGATATAGACGTGCACATCATAGTCCGCCCGATTGAACACGGAGATGATCTCCGGGAGATTTTTGGCGGCTTTTTTGGTTCCGGAGGTGGGATTGAGCACTAAAAGGAGCTGCTTCATGGATCGATCATTCGCTTTCTGGGATTATTTTGGTTCTTGCGCGAACCATTTTGTTCTTCGTTATCATACCCCGCCGCGTCAGGCAAATCAAGCGGCGGTCTGTAAACAATTTCCACGTCTTCTTTTTTCGTCGAATCTGTCCAAACGCATCTTGTGTATCCTGAAACTCTTTGTTATAATGGGTACAGTCATCATAACAATAGAGAAAGGATGTCCCCTTATGACCAATATCAAAATCACCACCGGGTCTCCCAAATTCCCGGTGACGAAATCGCTTTACGGCATTTTCTATGAGGACTTAAACCGCTGCAGCGACTCCGGTATGTATCCCGAGATGCTGCGCAACCGCTCTTTTGAGGATTCCATGACCCCCGCAAACTGCGATCTCATTGAGGAAAACGGCACCCAGTATCTGGTGGAAAAGGTGACCGGTTATCGCAGTGAGTTCAACCACGGCGAAGGTCTCACCCGTTTTCTGGAGCCCAACGGGATCGAGTACACCCCCATCCCCGGCTGGTACGCCAAGGACGCGGAGATGGAGCTGGACTGTGAAAACGTGCTGAACAAAAACCGCGAGGCCGCGCTTTCTGTGAAGTTCGCCCCCGGCGGCAGCATCCATAACGTGGGTTATCAGGGTATGAACGTAAAGAAGGGCGAGGCCTATCCCTTCTATATGTTTGCCTATGCCGATAAAAACGCCCGCATCCGTGTGCGCCTTGCCTCCCGGGACGGCGAGACCTATGCCGCCTATTCCTTTGACGTGAAGGCAAACGGCTATGCCCGTTATGACTGCACGCTGGTCAGTGCCGGCGACGATGAGAAGGCACTCTTTTATATCGAGGCCGACGAGGCCTGCGGCCTGCATCTGGGCTTTGTCTCCCTGATGCCCGCCGATACCTATAACGGCCACGGTCTCCGCCGCGATCTGGTGGAGAAGCTGGCAGCATTGAAGCCGGGCTTCTGCCGCTATCCCGGCGGCGGCTTTGTGGAGGGCTTTAACTTCGCTACGATCCCCTTCTTCTCCCGGATCACCGGCCCGGTGTGGGAGCGTCCCTCCTTCTGGAATATGTGGAACTACCGCACCTCCAACGGCTTTGGCTATCACGAGTTTTTACAGCTCTGCGAAGATCTCGACATGAAGAAGCTCTATGTGGTGAACTGCGGCATCGGCGATATTTTCACCATTGTGCAGTTCTTTGAGGGCGAGGAAAAGCAGCAGATCCTGGATGAGGCCATTGCTGCTATCGAATACGCCATCGCCCCCACCGGCACCAAGTACGGCGATATGCGTGCAGCCGCCGGCCATCCGGAGCCCTTTGGCCTGGACTTCGTGGAGATCGGCAACGAGTCCTATTGTCCCGAGTATTATGACTATTATGCATGGATGTACCAGGAGCTGAAGTCCCGGTATCCGGATATCACCTTCCTCACCTGCCTCCATGTGGAGGAAAAGGGGCTGCCCTCTGAGATCGTGGACGAGCACTTCTATTCCACGCCGGAGTTCTTTGCAGAGAACGTCCATCGCTATGATACCTACAAGCGCCCCGGTCCCGGCGTGTTCATCGGCGAAGCCGCCGTTACCCAGGGCCAGCCCGCTACGCTGCGCGGCGCACTGGGCGAGGCCATGTTCTGGATGGGTCTTGAGAAGAATCAGGACATCTGCCGTCTGGCCTGCTATGCCCCGCTCTTTGAAAACGTCAGCTATTATAAGTGGTATCCCAATCTCATCGTCTTTGATCCGGCGAAGAGCTATGGCATCCCCTCCTATTATATGCTGAAACTCATGGGTGCAAACCGCGGCGAGCAGTTCGTGGATGCCGATGTGGACACCAGCATCCATTATAAGCCCTCCGCCGGTATCTTCTCCGTCACGGCGGACGACGCCTTCTCCTTCCGCGGTGCCAAGGTAAACGGCGCGGCGGTGGGCGTGAGCCATATGCTGCGCGGTACTGTGACCGAAGCTGATGGCGTTTACACCACCGTTCCGCAGGAGCCGGACAATCGCCCGCTGATGGGTCCGTCTCTGAATCTCCCGTCCCCCACGATGACCGCCATGACCTTCGGCGAGGAATGCCTTGCCTCCTCCGATTTTGAGATCGCTGTCTATTTCAAGGACGAGCTGGATATCCAGGCATTTGTCAACAATCACGGTATGGAAGAATGGACCAGCCGCAATGCCCACGGCTTTGACTGGAAGATCACGTCCTCCGGCACCTGGGCCCAGACCTCCCGGGGATTTAAGTCCGATCTCCTCAGCGAAAAGACCGAGCTGGCGCTGGCCGAGGGATGGCATGACTTCCGGGTGGAGACCTATGAGGGCGGCTTCCGCGGCTATATCGACGGCGCACTGGTCGTCACCGCTGATCTGCCGCACTATCCGGCAGTGGAGGCCGTGGCCGACACCACCGATGACACGGTGATCGTAAAGATCGTGAACTTCCTGGACAAGGCCGACGATATCGCCATCCATCTCGATGTGAAGGTGCAGTCCGCCTACACCGTGAAGCGTCTCTCCGGCGATGCCCTGGCCGAGAACACCATCACCGATCCCGAACACATCACCGACACCGAGTTCCAGGCCGAGGGCGCCGCAAAAGACTTCGTCTACCACGCCCCCGCAAATTCTCTGTCCGTGCTGATTTTGAAGAAGTAAGACGAATAGCTTACATCCCCTCCCGCGGTTATCGCCGCGGGAGGATTTTTATATGGGTGTTTTGACCGACAGCCAGGCGGCGTACTTGCTTCCTGTCAGATTTTGCGGTATAATAAAGCTTAGACTTTTCAGGAAAGCGAAGGAATTTTCTTCATGAATGATGTACAGAAGAACCCCCTGGCCAGTGCGCCCATTGGGAAACTGATGGTGAAGTTCGCGGTGCCCAGCATCATTGCCATGCTGGTGGGCGCGCTTTACAACATGGTGGACCAGCTCTTTATCGGCCATGCCGTCGGCACCCTGGGCAACGCCGCCACCAATGTATCCTTCCCCTTCACCACGGCCTGTCTGGCGCTGGCGCTGCTCTTCGGCATCGGCGGTGCCTCCTGTTTCAATCTGAATATGGGCCGCGGCAACCGGGAATCCGCACCGTATTATGTGGGCACCGCCGCTTCCATGCTGATCCTGTGCGGCACGGCGATCACGCTGATCGCGCTCTTCTTTGCAGAGCCGCTGCTCCGGCTCTTTGGTTCGCCGGAGGAAGTGCTGCCCTATGCCCTGCCTTATGTGCGGATCTGCGCCATCGGCTTCCCCTTCATGCTGCTCTCCTCCGGCGGCGGTCATCTGATCCGCGCCGACGGCAGCCCCAAAATGACCATGATCTGCAATATCACCGGCGCTCTGATCAATGTGGTGCTGGATGCGCTCTTTGTGCTGGTGTTCCATTGGGGCATGGCGGGCGCAGCCCTGGCCACCATCATCGGCCAGATCGTGTCCGGTATCATCGTGCTGTGGTATCTGCGCCGTTACCGTACCGTAAAGTTGGAGAAAACCCACTTCATCCCCCGGTTCCGCTATATCCGTGAGATCGGCGCCATCGGCATGGCCTCCTTCTTCAATCAGCTGGCCATGATGGTGACGCAGATCGTCATCAATAATCTCCTGCAGTATTACGGCGCGCTGTCGGTCTATGGCGAGTCCATTCCCATCGCCTGTTTCGGCATCGTCATGAAGGTGAACCAGATTTTCTTCTCCGTGGTCATCGGTATCGCCCAGGGCAGCCAGCCGGTAGAGAGCTATAACTACGGCGCGGAGAATTACCAGCGCGTGAAGGACGCCTATCGCGTGGCATCCATCGCTGCCGGTTCCATTTCCCTCTTGTCCTTTATCCTCTTCCAGACCATGCCCCGCACGCTTCTTGCCATGTTCGGCAACGGTTCTGCGGAATACTTTGAGTTTGGTGTCAAGGCATTCCGGGTGACCTTATTCTTCACATTCTTAAACTTCATCCAGCCCCTCACCTCCACCTTCTTCACCTCCATCGGTAAGGCGGCCAAGGGCGTGTTCCTGTCCATGACCCGCCAGATCCTGTTCCTGATCCCGCTGGCGCTGATCCTGCCGCGGTTCCTCGGCATCGACGGCGTGCTGCGTGCCGGCCCCATCGCCGACCTGATGGCCAGCGTCACCGCTATTCTCATGGTGGTGGCGGAGTTCCGCAAGATGAACCATCTGGCCGCGGAAAAAGAGAAAAAGAATGCATAAGAGTCAGTAAAAGCCCGCCCCTCAGAGACAATCTGAGGGGCGGGCTTTTTACTGACTTAGAGAGAAATCGGATCCGAGGGCGTTCCGTAGTGGGGGATCGCCCGGATGGTGCCCGTGTCGCAGGGGGCCTTGACGCGGATATACTTGGTCTCAAAGGGCAGGAGATCAAAGTAGTTATCGCTGAAATCCCAGCCGAAGGCGTCGCCGTCGGCGCTTTCGCCCAGCAGTTCCACATAGCGGGCGTACTGATCCGTCCGCACGGCCAGAAGGCCGTTCTCCCAGGAGAGGGTAATATGAGGCGCCGGGAAGGCGAGATTCCGCTCCATATCCAGATAACAGACATTGGTGCCGATGAGGGTACCGTCCGATGCGGTGAAGGTGGTGTGCAGGATCTGCTCCCGATGCAGGGAGCCCATCCAGTCGAGGCAGTCCACCACCCGGGACTCGTCCGGACGCAGCCAGACCGGGAAGGTGTACTCCCGCTCCACCTGGTTCCGCAGACGGCTGAAAAGCCGCAGGACGATCTCGCCCCGCACCTCTTCGCCGGAGTCGTTCACGGTCCAGAGATACAGATGATCCTGTTCCGCGGACACGCCCGCCACGACGGGCGCGCAGGCACGGCGGATGGCATAATACTGGGCGGTGGGCTCCAGATAATAGTCGATCTGGGTGAAGTTGATATGGGGCCACGCGTCGTTATACTTCCAGGTGAGATAGCCGCTGCAGCGGCGGGGCGCGAAGGGCGTGCTGCAGGGACGGCCGCGGCGAATCCGCTCGATCTCCCGCTTATAGAAATCCGCGCCGCAGACGGCGTACTTATAGAGGATGGAGTCCACATCGTGGGCGCTGAAATACTGCTCGAAATCCCAGAATTCCGAAGGTGCGAAACAGGAGAGATGGGGCCGCCAGGTATCCGGCACAGAGATCTGCCGCCAGTAGTTCTGGAAGCTGATGCCGTAATTGCCGGGGACGGCCGGTGCTTTTTTGGCGGCCGCGTCGAAGAAGGCAGGATCATGGAGATGCACATCCTGATAGCCCTCCGGCCAGATCTCCTCCTCCGTCATGAAGCGCAGCATGCTGTGTTTGGAATAGGCGGTGGCGTGACAGCTCTCACTGAAGAGCACCGGATACTGAAGGCCCGGCTCGAAATCCACGCCCCAATAGCCGTGGATATCGCCGCCGGAGGCGTCCTGGGGATAATCGCCGCCCATGGGAGACGTGGGCAGATAAAGCCGACGGGGATCCAGACGCTCACAGAGCTTTTTGGCGTCCCGGAAGATCAGATCAAAGCCATAACGGGGCAGGCCGTCCATGTTCTCGCTGATGCCGGTCATATAGGTCTCGTTGCTGCCGCACCAGATCAGGAGACTGGCGTGATGCCGCAGACGCAGCACCATCTGCTCCACCTCCTGCCGGAAGAGCGCGCGGTGGTGCCCATCATCCGGCCAGGGGCCGAAGCCCAGGCCAAAGTCCTGCCACACGAGAATGCCCAGTTCGTCCGCCAGATCGTAGAAGAGATCCGGCAGGAGGGGCCCCTCGCCCCAGATCCGCATGGTGTTGAGATTGCCGTCCCGGGCAAGCTCTAAAAGGCGGCGCACCCGGGCAGGATCGCACCAATGGGTGATGCCTTCCACATTGACAAAGTTGGAGCCCCAGAGGCGGATGCGCTTCCCGTTGATGGTAAAGCGGAAATCCCCGGCGTATTCCACCAGACGGACGCCCACGCGCTTTTCCAGCACGTCCAGCACGGTATCGCCGTCCAGCAGCTCCGCCTTGACGGTATAAAGATTCTGCGGGCCGTATCCGGCGGGCCACCAGAGCAGCGGATCGGAAAGCTCTAGCTGATACGCGGCCTGTCCGTCCCGCAGCGGGTATCTGGAGGAACAGGTGGAGCCGTCCGGTCCGGTGACGCTCACACGCACCGCCGAGGCGGCGGCGCCCTCTGCCTCAATCACGCCCTCAAAAATGGCGCGGCCCAGATCCTGCGACACATCCGTGTCGGCCTGAAATGCCGTCAGGCGGTCACGGGTAGGATAGACGTGGAGCGAGACCTCATCGAAAAGACCCACGCAGGTGCAGACCACCTGACAGCCCAGGAAGGTGCTGTAGTCCGAGGGGACTTTCCGCAGCAGGCGGGACTCCGTCATCACCAGTTTCCAGTCCTCCGGCATCTCCTGCGCCAGTTCTGCGGCGGCACGGGTGGGAGAGCGGAAATGAATCGTCAGAATGTTATCCCCCTCCCGCAGACAGGAGACCGGGATGATTTTCCGCAGGAACATATCCTCGTGGGCGCCGATCTCCTCGCCGTTACAGTAGATCGTCGCCACGGTGTCGAGTCCCAGGAAGTGAAACTCCGCATAGGCGTCCGCAGGCAGCGCCGGCAGCGGGAAGTGCGCCAGATAGATCCAGTCGCGCTCCGCCACCCATGCATAGTCCGCCTGCCCCTGACGGGCGGAAGCGGGCAGCACGCCGTTTTCACACAGGACGTCCTGGACGGAGGTGGGAATCGCTGTCGGATACCAGGTCACATCCCCCATGGTCTCACCCCGGGACAGAGCACGGGCATCCAGAAACGTGCCGTCCGCACGATCCGCCATAGAGACCTGCCATCCGTTTTCGGGATACAGAATCGTTTTCATGATGGGAACCCCCTCTTTTTCTCTTTCTCCGTCGCGGCAGCGTCTTCTGCCGCAGACGGGTTTTCTGTTTTTTCAGATTTGAAGATGCTATCTTACCACCAGATCAAGGTGACAGACAGCAGGATCGCCGAGATGGCAGGTACCGTTACCGTATCCCATCCGCCTTTGGTCAGAAGCTCGGTTACGGATGCGATGGGTGCGATGACCAGTGCCGCAAGCACAGCGGCGTACCAGGGAAGCGGCGACATGGTAAGCAGGACCGGGAGCAGGCATACAAAGGCGGTGATCGCCATGGCAACGCTGCCTTCGATGGATTTCGTGCCTTCGATGCGCTTACCCCGCAGTTTATGCCTGCCATATTCTTTGCCAACAACGGCCGCCATCCCATCGCCCGGCCCCCAGGCCATAATGGCGCCCATGGCAATGAACAGATGCGCTCTGCCGAAAATGCCCCAAAAGACCGCGATCAGCACGGTCATCAGGCCGAATAAGGACACGAAACTCAGGATGACTTCGTGCTTTGCTTTTTCCACAAACAGACGCTGGTAAAAGGCAAAGTCCTCAAAGAAATGCAGCGCCGCAATCACGAGAATGAGGAACAGCACCTCCACCGCAGCGGCAATCCACCAGACGTCCGCGGCGAATACCAACGGAACAATGGACGTGAAGGCCACAAAATGCAGGAGCTTTCGGAAGATATGATCCTTGACCTTTGTGGTAAAGCGGATCACGATCAACACCGCGGCCAGGGCCACGATATATCCCACATAAATGCCGAACACCCGCAAAAAAGCCAAAAGATATGGAAGATTGAGACGATCCAGGTTGTTGATCAGGATCATGGAGAGACCGAGCACCAGCAAAATCGCGCCGGTGGTGTATCCGACGACTCTGCCCTTGACTCTGTTGGCGAATTTCGCGCTGACAAGCGAGAAAACGGTGGCGACCACGATCGAGAGAAGCAGGAACTTCCAGCATTCCAGGACGATGGTCGGCTCAATGAGGATGTGACTGACCGCGGCGATCAGGGCCGTGAAGGTCATGATAAAGGTGGAGGTTCCCACGGCTGTTTTCCGGTCATACCCCAGCATGGCGGTGAACACGATCAGCATCATCATTCCGCCGCCTGTGCCGAAAAAGCCCGTGCCAAAGCCGATGGTCAGGCCAAAAAAGAGCGAAATGGCAATTTCCCGAACGGACAGTCTGGACTTGCCGTCTTTTTCCGGCCGTTCCTTTGAATCGGGACTGACCAAGAACCGAATGCCAATCGCAACGCACAGGAACAGGGAGAAACCGCCCAGCACCGTCTGGTGAGTAAAGTATGCCGCCACCGAACCGACGGTGCACATCCCGATGATGCAGACGGCAATCAGCCATCCGTGTCTGAGGTCTATCTTTTTGTTTTTCGCATACACGCCGGTGGTAACGGCAGAGCCGAGAATATCGCTGGCAAGCGCAATCGCCGTTGCCATATATGCGCCGTGCTCCCCGCCGAAGGTCGGGCACAGAACAATCAGAAGCGGCACCATTGCCGTAGCCGCACTCAGGCCCACCAGTCCGGTGCCAATACCGGCAAGAGCGGCCGCAAGTGCCGCCACAAGGTATTCATATCCCATTTCTTCTTCTCCAGATACTCTTTTTTTATTTTATCATAACACATGGTATTGACTTTTTCAATTCAGAGCACCGATACCGGATGCACGTTCGATCGAATTTTTCTATCAGAAATGGCAAACAAAAACGCCGAAGCAGACTGCTTCGGCGTTTTGGCGTCCCCGGCGCGATTCGAACGCGCGGCCTTCCGCTTAGGAGTATGGCTTAATCCATAAAAGCACGATACGGATGTCACTTCCAATACCATCCCTTGCGTGAAATGATCTCTAGTACTCGATTTTTATAGTGAAAATTGCACAAGCTGTCGCACTCTGACGTGCTGTTTTGGACTTGTCATTAGCAAATTCTTAGCAAATCCACCCCTAAAAAGCACTGACTGCAACTGCGTTTTCACTTAGACTTGTTCATTTTGACGATGGAAAAACGTGGAGGTTTTTATGGATATGAAAGAAAAAAGGCCATTGCCGGAGTCTCGTACCTACACCGTTGAAGATGTCGCAGCCATGCTCAACATCGGTCGCACAACCGCATACCAACTCATCAAAGAAGAACAGTTCCGAATCGTCCGCATCGGAAGCGCCATTCGGATTTCCAAAAAGTCCTTTGATGAATGGCTGGAAAACCTAGATTTATAAACGCAAATGTTAACGCCGCAGAAAACTCTGCGGCGTTTTTTATATAAATTGATAATTTGAAATTATTCATTTAAGGAATCAAATAGGAGATTTATTCGCTTAGAAAGATATTATCCTCACATTCGATTTTTATCAAGCCGAGATCGATTAATGCAACAATAAATAAGCTAAGTAAGCCATACTGACCCTTTTCCCTATGCTGTGACTCCTGCCATTCAAAAATCTCTTTATTGGTTTCGGAAAATTGATCTAAGCTATTCATAAAAGTTTCAAGAGTAGTATCAATTCCTGCCTGTTTCAAACTGCAGAACAATTCTCCTGCACAATGGAGGATTGTATCTTCAGTAATCTTATTGGGAAGTAATAGATCTTCATGTAATGCGTGTTTCAAAGCAGATCCATATTCAATTCCTTTTGTCCAGCAATACCGAATACTGTCATTCAGCAAATTCATTCCTACAAAGCTTTCTATACATGGATATGACAGTAAGAGCATACCTTGTCGCGTCATGTCCTCGTTGATCTCTCGAGCGCTGGAAAGTTTTCCAAGCATATCCCTAATAAACTCTGTATTAGTATTTGATCCCGGATCTCGATCGAATATGTAATATATTGCTGCATTATCGATATCAAGCCCATAGTCATCAATCAACAAATCAAACATTCTGTTTAGAAATTCATTATTCTTTTCGATAAAACCTATATGCGACTCTTCTGTATTGATAACTGTTATTTTAGAAAAAGGGTCATCTGTGCGGTGAAACACACGATATTCCCCATTTCTGTAAATCCGCTCCATTTGATAGCCAAAGATACCACAAAAAACCCTATAGATCAAATTAGGTTCAGTATTCTCGCCTTCAACAATAAATAGAACCTGTCCTATCCGTTTCCCTTTTTGCAAATTAAATCTCATTGTATCTTGGCAATCCACTGAACACACCACCTAAATACATCTTCTCATAATTTTGTCCTGTTCTCGGCTGCTCGGAAGAAAACTTAACCACATTACTTCCTTCCTTGTCAAAATTGACTGCGTAGAGTTGATCTGGTCGAAACAATCTGGATGTGAGCAAATTCGTTGAATGAGATACGATAAAAATTTGAGCCTGTCTTGCGTACTTCATAAAATATTTGATCAAGAGTTCTTCCAAATCGTTATGAAGACCGCTACTAAATTCATCACAGATCAACATTCCCCCATTTTTCACAACACTTAAATACGCTGGCAAAATATTCATCAAGTGTTTGTTTCCCAAAGA